>CAMBWO010000111.1 GCA_945871285.1 Pseudorhodobacter antarcticus
TGCAGGCGCATGAAGTCGACATGGGTCGGGATGTCCTTGACCACATCGCGCTGCACGGCCCGGCAGATCACATGCACATCGTCGTGCCCCGCGACCTTGAGGTTGAACAGCGTCTGCAGGAAACGTCCTGCTTTCAGATGCTTGAACAGATAGTTGAAGTTCATGTTGATGGCGACGGGCTCTTTGCCGTCTCCATATACGACACCGGGTACGAAGCCGTCACGTCTGGCTTGCCGGGCGGCCCCCTTGCCTGTCCCCGTCCGTACCTCAGCGTTCAGATCGTTGATCTGGCGTGCCATTGGGTCTCTCCATATATAAATCCGCCCAGTTGAAGGGTGCTGGGCGCGACCGGGGGGCTATAGCGGCTTCTCGCCCGCAGGGAAAGAGGGATTGTCACCCCCTGCACCTCACGTGACGGCAACTGGCGGGCTCGCCCCAAACCTGACCATTGTTTCCATTATAACAGCAATCTTTCCCCGGCATCCCCAGTTTCCGGAGATTTCAAAACGCCCAAGAATATTGCTTTGTGATTCGCACTAATGGTCATAATTTCTTAACTGCAATTCATGGGGAGGTTAACATGGTGCGATTCGGAAAGTTTTTGGCGGCATTTGCTGTTTCAGCGCTGACACCACTGGCCGCGTTCGCGGCACTGGTCAACGGCACCGGCAATGTGACGCCCAATGTCATTTTTGGCACTGGCAATGTGAACGGATCGTTCACGGGTGCAACGGCAGGCAACGTGGAACTCGCGCTGCGGGCCAAGCTGCGCTATGATCTGGCGGGTCAGCCAGCCAACACGTTCAACTATAACGGCGTGGACACCTACACCTTTGCATCGGCCAATTCCACCACCCCGATCAATCGGTCGCTTTTCAACTTTGAATGGTCCATCAACACGGTGGCAGGCACGCTCAGCTCGCTGACCTATTTGTTGACCGTCGATACTGATCCGACCGTGAACAACAATGGCGCGATCAACTATGACCCGCTTGGTGCGCTTTCCACCGGCTACTATCTGGGCACGAATGCCAGCGGCAACGGTGGGACCCCGTTCAGCTCGCCGGGGACCGGCAATCTTGCGATGTTCAACGTTGCCCAAAACTCCGTGAACATGGGTTTCATTGGTGCTCCCTTGGGCAGCGGCAAGTTCACTTTCACCTTGTCGGCCTTCAACGGCGCGACGCGGGTGAACTCCGCTTCGATGCATGTCATCGTTGACGCGCCCGCCCCCGTCCCGCTGCCGGCGGGTGGTCTGCTGTTGATCGGTGCGCTTGGCGGCCTTGCCGCCCTGCGCCGCCGCGCCAAGACGGCCTGATATGCTCAGGGGCCGAGCCGCAAGGGTCGGCCCCATGTATTTGGCACCATGCATAAACTTCTGAACATCCGGTGAACGAAAGTTAACAGTCCCTTGCGATCCGGTTAATTTCCCGAATGTCCAGATCTGGACGCCCTAGCCGTCACGCCCGAACAACCCCGCCAAGGCCCGGCTGACCGTCACCGAAACCCCCGGACGCTTTTGCCCGACCCAGGGCATCGGGCGGCACAGGTCCATCGCGGCCAACCCGACCCGCGCCGTCAGCGCGCCGTTGACCACCCCCTCGCCAAACCGCCGCGACAGTTTGGACAGCACCCCCCCGCCCGCGAACGACCCCAACAGATCATCCCCCAGCGCCACCGCCCCCGTCGCCAGCAAGGACACGAACACCCGCCGCAACAGCCGCCACGACCCCAGCGACCCGGCCCGCCCGCCATAGATCTCGGCCACCGCCCGGATCATCGACAGGTTCATCACCAGCGCCGTCGCCACATCGGCCAGCGCCAGCGGCACCAGCGCCGTCACCGTCGCCACCCGCCGCGCCGCCGCCTCAACCTGCGCCAGCGCCGCCGCATCCAAGGGCGCCAACACCTCCGCCTCGGTCAGCACCAGCAGCGCGTCGGCGTCCATCACCTCGCCCTGCCGCTCCACCAGCCGCGCCCGCCCCGCCGCCGTCTCGGGCCGCCCGGCATAAAGGCGCACCACCTGCCCCACCACCGCCCGCGCCGCCTTGATGTCCGCCGTGGCTTCCGCCCGCTCGGCCTCGGCCCGGATCCGGTCCAGCCGCGCCATGCGGGCGAATGAGGACAACTCCGCCACCGCCACCACCAGCGCCACCCCCAGCGCCAGCACCAGCAGCACAAAGGCCACCCAGCCCAGCAGCGTATTGGTCGCAAACAACCCGGTCACGAAATCCCACGCGGCCACCGACAGCACAAAGGTGAACAGGCTGCCAAACACCCAGGCGGCAAAGCGGCCAAACGCCGTGCCCCGCCGCCGCGCCAGCCGCTCCACCCCCCGCATCGCAGCCCCACCGTCCAGATCCGGCACGGCCGGCGCCAGCGAGGGGTCAACCTCCGCCTCCCGCGCCTCGATCAGCGGTCCTTTCAGCTTGGGCAAGTCGTCCGTCATCCCCGCCACTCCATCCAGACGTCCGGCAGTTTCTCGTCATTGCCCGACCCATCGGTGAACCGCACCTCGCAGAACCCCTCGCGCAGATAGAACGCCCGCGCCCGCGTGTTGGCCTGAAAGGTCCACAACTGCACCAAGCTCAACACCTTCACCTCGGCCAGCAAGGCGCGGCCCAAGCCCCGCCCCTGCGGCGCCAGATACAGCGCGTCCACCACCGCCCCCTGCCGCGCCAAAAACCCCAACCCCTCGGTCATCCTAACGGTATGGCTCTGCACCAACCCGCCGACAAACAACAAATCCTCCGCGCGGCTGTGCAACTTGGGCATCCACGGCGTCTCGCGGCACCAGTCGCCAATCACCCCCGCCATCATCGGCACATCGTCCGCCGTCGCATCCCGCAGCATCACAGCCGGTCCCCGAACAGAAACTCCGCCGCCCGGTCCAGCCTTATATGCGGCGGCCCCTCGCCCGGTCGCAACGACATGCGGGCGGGCAGAAAACTCATCAACCCATAATCGGCCCCAAGCCACCCTTCGGCACCGCGCCGCGCCGGTGACAACAACCGCGCCGGATCGGTCGGCAATTGCCCGGGATACATCACTGCCGATTTACCGCTCAGCAGCCGCCCCCGCACCGCCTCCAGCGCCTCGCCATCGCGGCTCACCACCTCCTCGACCGTGCAGCGCAGGGCAGCCAGCGACAGCGCCTCGGTCCGGGCACCCGCAAAATCGGCGCGGGTCTTGGCCTCGGTCAGCATGGCGGCCATGATCGCGGTCAGCGCGGGGTGCTGCGCATGGTGCAGATGGTCGGCCTTGGTCGCGGCAAACAGGATGCGCTCCACCCGGCGCCCCCCCAGCAGCCCTGTCAACCAACCATTCCGCCCCGGCCGGAACGCCCCCAACACATCCGCCATCGTGCGCCGCAAATCCTCCAGCGCCTGCGGCCCCTGATGGATCGCCCCCAACACATCGACCAGCACGACCTGACGGTCCACCCGGGCGAAATGGTCGCGAAAGAACGGCTGCACGACCTTGGCCTTGTACCCCTCATACCGCCGCGCCATCTCGCGCCACAGCGAGTTGCGCCCCGCCTCGGCCGGTTGCGGCAAGGGGGCAAAGGTCAGCACGGGCGACCCCGCCAGGTCCCCCGGCAACAGGAACCGCCCCGGCGTGCAATCCGACCACCCCGCCGCCCGTGCCTCGGTCAGATAGGTGGTAAAGGCCGCCGCCAGCGCCTGCGCCCGCCCCTCCTCCAGCCGCAGCGCCCCATCCTCGGCCCGCGCCAGCGCCATGAAGCCCTGCGCCTCGCGCCGTTTGGCAATGCGGTCCAGCGTGGCTTCGGACCATTCGGCATAGGTCTTGTCCATCAGCCCCAAGTCCAGCAGCCACTCACCCGGATAATCGACGATGTCCAGATGCATGACCCGTGGCCCGCCCAGCCCCGCAAAGAACCCCGCCGGACGCACCCGGAACGACAACCGCAACTCCGACACCGCCCGCGTCGATTGCGGCCAGTGCGGATCATCCCCCGTCATCGCCGCCAGATGGTCCTCATAGGCGAAACGCGGCAAGGTCAGGTCGGGCTGCGGCTGCAAATACACCGCATCGATCCGCCCCGCCGCCGCCGCCCGCAACTGCGGCATCCGGCCATGCTGCAACAGATTGGCCACCAACCCCGTAATGAACACCGTCTTGCCCGCCCGTGACAACCCCGTCACCCCCAACCGCACCACCGGCTCGAAGAACGGCGCCATCAGCCCGCCCGTAACGGAATCCAACCCCCGCACCAAACCATCCGCCACATCGGAAACGCCCAAAACCCATGCCCCTATCCCATCCGCCCCCAAGATAGGCGCAAGCCCCGCCCAAAGACAGGGGTCAATCCCCAAAAGCGCCGTCAGACTTGACCCCGCGCCCGTTTGCGGTGAGGGAAAGCAAAGCTCAAAGGTTGCCCATGCCCCGCTATGCCCTGCTGATCGACTATCACGGCGCCCCCTTTCAAGGTTGGCAGCGCCAGGCCGCAGGCCAACCCTCGGTCCAGGCCGCGATCGAATCCGCGCTCGCCGCGCTGGAACCGGGCCCCCACAACATTGCCGCCGCAGGCCGCACCGATACCGGTGTCCACGCCACCGGCCAGGTCGCGCATTGCGACCTGACCCGCGACTGGGACCCGTTCCAACTGGCCCAGGCGCTGAACTGGCACCTGCGCCCCGCCCCCATCGCGATTGTCCGGGCCGCCCATGTGGCCGATGACTTTCACGCCCGGTTTTCCGCCACAGAACGGCGCTATCTGTTTCGCCTTGTCGCCCGCCGCGCCCCGCTGACCCATGACCGGGGCCTCGCCTGGCAGGTGCTAAGCCCGCTCGACACCGCTGCCATGCGCGCCGGTGCCGCCCATCTGATCGGCACGCACGATTTCACCACCTTCCGCTCGGGCAACTGCCAGGCCAAAAGCCCGGTCAAAACGATGGGTGCCATCACCCTGAGCGAGGCCGCCATCCCCGGCGGCACCGAATACCGCTTTACCCTGCGCGCCCGGTCCTTCCTGCACAACCAGGTCCGCTCGATCGTCGGCACGCTGGAACGCGTCGGCACCGGGGCCTGGGCCCCCGACCGCATCGCCACAGCGCTCGCCGCCCGCGACCGCGCCGCCTGTGGCCCGGTCTGCCCGCCGCAGGGCCTGTACCTGACCGGCGTCGCCTATCCCGACGATCCGTTTCAGGACCCGCCCGAGCCGGCTGGCGGCACGCCAGAGGCGAGATAAAAACAACGCGCCGCAGGCGCTCCGCCAGATCACCGTCCGCCCCGCAAGCGCACCGGTTGACTTGGGGGCGCGACAGGAGTCTTGTGCCGCCATAGTCAAGGCCGCATTCATGCCCCACCCCGCCCCAGCTTCCGAGTTCCTGCCCAAGATCGTCACCGTCTGGCGCGAGGGCTACAGCCTTGCCGCCCTGCGCGCCGATGCCATCGCGGGCGTGAACGTCGCCATCGTCGCCCTGCCCCTGTCCATGGCCATCGCCATCGCCAGCGGCATGGGACCCGAGGCCGGCCTTTACACCACCATCGTCGGCGGCTTCCTGATCTCGCTCCTCGGCGGGTCTCGTTATCAGATTGGCAGGCCCGCCGGGGCGATGATCGTGGCCGTCTCCGCCTGTGTCGCGCAAATCGGCGTGCCGGGCCTGATGGTGGCGATGTTCCTGTCGGGCCTGGTCCTGATCCTCGCCGGTGCCCTGCGCCTGGGCACCTATATCAAATTCCTGCCCTATCCCGTGACCATCGGCTTCACCTCGGGCATCGGCGTGATCATCTTTGTCAGCCAGCTGAAGGAACTGCTGGGCCTGACCCTGACCACCGCCGAACCGCCCGCCGTGCTGGACAAGCTGGCCGTCCTCTGGGCCGCCCGCGACAGCATCGCCCCCGCGGCGCTGGCTCTGGCCCTTGGTACCATCGTCGCCCTGCAGGTCATCAAACACTATCGCCCCCGCTGGCCCAACATGCTGATCGTCGTCATCGGCGGCAGCCTGCTGGTCTGGGCGCTGGACCTGCCCGTCCAACTGGTCGGTGACCGCTTTGGCGCCCTGCCGCATTTCCTGCCCGCCCCCACCCTGCCCGACCTCAGCTGGCCCATGCTCACCCAGGCCCTGCCCTTTGCCCTGCAATTCAGCCTGCTCTCCGCCATCACCGGCCTTCTGTCCGCCCAGGTCGCCGATGGCCTGTCCGGCAACCGCCACCGCCCCGCGATCGAGCTGTTCGCCGAGGGCACCGCCAACATGGCCGTCGCCCTGTTCGGCGGAGTCGTGGCCACCGGGGCCGTCGCCCGCACCGTCACCAACCACGGCGCCGGGGCCCGTGGCCCGGTCGCGGGCATGCTGCATGCCGTGATCGTCCTTGGCTTCATGATGGTCCTTGCCCCCTGGGTCAGCTTTGTGCCCATGGCCGTCTTTGCCGGGCTGCTGACCGTCGTCGCCTGGAACATGGCCGCCCGCGCCCAGTTCCGCATCCTGCTGCAAACCTCGCGCAGCGATGCCGTCGTCGTGGTCGTCACCTTTCTGCTCGTCGTCTTCCGCGACCTGACCGAGGGCATCATCACAGGCTTTGCTTTGGGCGGCCTTGTCTTCATCCAGCGCATGTCGCAGGGCACCCGCGTCCACCACAGCACCGAAACCCATGCGGAACGCGGCGATACCGTGGTCGTGCGCCTTTCCGGCCCCTATTTCTTTGGCGCTGCCGCCCAGGTCGGGGCCGCCTTGGACCAGATCGCCGAACGCCCCGCCCATTTCGTGCTGGACCTGTCCGACCTGACCTATCTGGACAGTTCGGGTGCGCGATCGCTGGAACTGCTGGCGCGCAATATCATGCGGCGGGGCGGGCAGATGGAGCTGCGCGCCGTCACCGCCCCGCAACGCCGCAGTCTTGAAAAGGCCGGCCTGACCACCCCCTTGGTGCGTTATCTCGATCCGCCACCCCTCGTGCCGGGGTAATAGATTGATTCCAGTATATTAAATGGACAAGATCCCATTTACGTGTCAAATTGTCGCGGCATGCCGCCTTTCGCCGCGCCGTTAGCGCAAACACCATTGGATATCCGTGAAATTGCGTTCACCGGGCTGGACTTACGCCGCAACGCAGAACTGGTGACGATAAGTTGATTTTCAGTATCCCACGGTATACAGAGCGTGGTGGAGAGTGACGGAAAGACCCCTGCCGCAGCGTCAAAATTGCCGCAGACCGAAAAGACGAAGACCAGACCCGAGCCAGCCTTAGTGCCGTTTCCGGGTCGACCAGGGAGGACGACATGTCAGAACGCGCACCGTCGATTTTTTCGGCGTCCGATGAATTTATCGCCAATGCCCATATGGATGCGGCAGGCTACGCCGCGGCCTATACCGCGTCAATGAACGATCCCGATGCCTTCTGGGCGGCACAGGCCGCCCGGATTGACTGGATCAAGCCGTTTTCCAAGGTCAAGAACACCAATTTCACCCGCGGCGCCGTGTCGATCAAATGGTATGAGGATGGCACGCTGAACATCAGCGCCAATTGCATCGACCGCCACATGATGACCCGCGCCAACCAGACCGCGATCATCTGGGAACCCGATGATCCGAAAACCCCCGCCCGCCACATCACCTATGCCGAGCTGCTGGAACAGACCTGCCGTCTGGCCAATGTGCTGAAAGCGCAGGGTGTGGGCAAGGGCGACCGGGTTGTCCTGTATATGCCGATGATTCCCGAATCAGCCTATGCCATGCTGGCCTGCGCCCGAATCGGGGCGATCCATTCCGTGGTGTTCGGCGGCTTCTCCCCCGATGCCCTGTCCAGCCGAATCAACGATTGTGACGCCAAACTCGTCATCACCGCCGATTTCGCCCCCCGCGCCGGGAAAAAGACCCCGCTCAAGGCCAATACCGACCAGGCTTTGCTGCACTGCCGCGAAACGGTGAAATGTCTGGTGGTCAAACACACCGGCGACCAGACCCACTGGATTCAGGGCCGCGACATCGACCTCCTGGACGAAATGGCCAAGGCCGCCCCCTATTGCGCCTATGCCGAAATGAACGCCGAAGACCCGCTGTTCATCCTCTATACCTCCGGCTCGACCGGGCGGCCCAAGGGCGTCTTGCACTCGACCGGCGGCTATCTGGTCTATGCCAGCCTGACCCATCAGATCACCTTTGATTACCACGATGGCGACGTGTTCTGGTGCACGGCCGATGTGGGATGGGTTACGGGGCACAGCTATATCGTCTATGGCCCCCTGTCGAATGGTGCCACCACGCTGATGTTCGAGGGTGTCCCGACCTTCCCCGATGCGGGCCGCTTCTGGGAAGTGATCGCCAAGCACAAGGTCAACCAGTTCTACACCGCCCCCACCGCCATCCGCAGCCTGATGGGCATGGGCACCGATCTGGTCGAAAAGCACGACCTGTCCAGCCTGAAACTGCTCGGCACCGTGGGCGAACCCATCAACCCCGAGGCGTGGAACTGGTATTTCACCAACATCGGCAAGGGCAAGCTGCCCGTCGTCGACACCTTCTGGCAAACCGAAACCGGTGGGCACATCGTCACCCCCCTGCCCGGCGCCATCCCGCAAAAGCCGGGCTCGGCCACCAAACCCTTCTTCGGCGTCAAGCTGGAAGTGCTGGATGCGGCCACCGGTGCCGTCCAGTCCAACACCGCAACCGAAGGCGTTCTGTGCATCGCCGACAGCTGGCCGGGTCAGATGCGCACCCTCTGGGGCGACCATGCCCGGTTCGAGGAGGCGTATTTCGCCCAGTATCCCGGCTACTACTTCACCGGCGACGGCTGCCGCCGGGATGAGGATGGCTATTACTGGATCACCGGCCGCGTCGATGACGTGCTGAACGTGTCCGGCCACCGTCTGGGCACGGCCGAGGTCGAAAGCGCCCTCGTCGCCCACCCCAAGGTCGCCGAAAGCGCCGTCGTGGGCTATCCCCACCCCATCAAGGGCCAGGGCATCTATGCCTATGTCACCCTGATGCGCGGCGAAGAACCCAGCGATGAGCTGAAGAAAGAGCTGATCAAATGGGTCCGCACCGAAATCGGCCCGATCGCCACCCCGGATCTGATCCAATGGGCCCCCGGCCTGCCGAAAACCCGGTCGGGCAAGATCATGCGCCGCATCCTGCGCAAGATCGCCGAGAATGACCACGGCACCCTGGGCGACATTTCGACCCTCGCCGACCCTGCGGTCGTCGACGATCTGGTGGCGAACCGGATGAACCGCGCCTGAGGCGCGAGAAGCAAATACCCGCCCGGGAGGAACTGACTGGGCGGGGGGACAGGGGTCGGGGTTGCGCGCAATAGCACCACGGCCAGGGATACCGGCGCGAGACCGGTTCAAAGGGAGAGTGACAATGGCGAATATAACTGCTGATGTGGGCGCCCGCTCACGTCCGATGACCCGAGAGGAAAAGAAGGTCATCATGGCCTCCTCGGCCGGGACCATCTTCGAATGGTATGATTTTTACCTCTATGGGTCGCTGGCGGCGATCATCGGGGCGAACTTCTTCACCTCTTTCCCGGAAGCCACGCGCAACGTGTTTGCCCTGCTGGCCTTTGCCGCAGGCTTTATCGTGCGGCCGTTCGGCGCCTTGTTCTTTGGCGCCATGGGCGACCTGATTGGCCGGAAATATACCTTCCTGGCCACGATCCTGATCATGGGCCTGTCGACCTTCCTCGTCGGCCTTCTGCCAGGCTACCAATCCTGGGGCATCGCGGCCCCGATCATCCTGATCGCGCTGCGCATGTTGCAAGGCCTGGCTCTGGGTGGCGAATATGGCGGCGCTGCCGTCTATGTGGCCGAACATGCCCCCGAAGGGCAGCGCGGCTACTTTACCGCCTTCATCCAGACCACCGCGACGCTGGGGCTCTTGCTCTCGCTGATCGTGATCATCTCGGTGCAGGGCTATATCAACGGCGCCTATCCGGACCAGCCGGTGCTGGACGCCGTGGGCGCTGCGGTCATGCAGGCCGATGGCACCCCGCAAATGATGAAGGCGTTCAACGCCTGGGGCTGGCGCGTGCCGTTCCTGGGGTCGGTCTTCCTTCTGCTGATCTCGCTGTATATCCGCCTGCAAATGAACGAATCCCCCGCCTTCAAGAAGATGAAGGAAGAGGGCGCCGCCTCCAAAGCGCCGCTGCGTGAAGCGTTCGGCACCTGGAAAAACGGCAAGATCGCCATCATCGCCCTGCTGGGCCTGACGGCGGGCCAGGCTGTGGTCTGGTATTCGGGCCAGTTCTACGCCCTGTTCTTCATGCAGAACGTGATCAAGGTCGACAGCTTCTCGGCCAACGTCTTTGTGGCCTGGTCGCTGATCCTGGGCACTTACGGCTTCATCTTCTTTGGTCGCCTGTCCGACCGCATAGGCCGCAAGCCGATCATTCTGACGGGCTGTCTGATCGCGGCTGTCACCTATTTCCCGGTGTTCAGCTTGCTGACACAGACCGCCAACCCGATGCTGCACGCGGCCCATGAGACCGCCGTCACCGTGACGGCTGACCCCAACGACTGCTCGTTCCAGTTCAACCCGACCGGAACGGCCAAGTTCACCTCGTCTTGCGACATTGCCAAGGCCAAGCTGTATTCCTTCTCGGTCAACTCGACGACTGTGGACGGACCGGCCAGTGAAGCCGCCTCGGTCAAGATCGGCGAAACGGTTGTTGCGTCCTATGACGTGGCTGCCAACACCGCCGACATCGCTGCCGCCAAGGCCGTGGTGGACGAAGCCAAGGCCGGCATCGACGCCGCGCTGATGACCACGCTGGACGAGGCCGAAAAGGCCCTGACCGGTGCCAAGAACGGCGTAACCGCTGCCGACAAGGCGCTGAAAGCTGCCGCCGATGACGCGGCCAAAGCCACCGCCCAAACCGCGCTGGACGCGGCCAATGCGTCTGTGGCCCCGGCTCAGGCGGCTGTTGACGCAGCCCGCGCCGCAATCCCGGCAGACCAGCTGGCCAAAGTGGATGCGGCCAAGGCCGACGCTGCCAAGGTTGGCGGCGTCAAGGGCGCCTTCGACAAGGGCATCGCCGATGCCCTGACCGCTGCGGGCTATCCGCTGGTGGCCAAGGACAACACGACCGTTGCCGTGGCCAGCAACATCCTGGACATCTTCACCGCCCAGAAGATCACGATCATCCTGATCCTGACCTATCTGATCATCCTGGTGACGATGGTTTATGGCCCGATCGCGGCCATGCTGGTGGAACTGTTCCCCACCCGTATCCGCTACTCGGGTCTGTCGCTGCCCTACCACATCGGCAACGGCTGGTTCGGCGGCCTGCTGCCCGCAACCGCCTTTGCGATCTCGGCCCAGTCCGGCAACATCTATGCCGGACTGTGGTATGCGATCGTGGTCGCCCTGATGACCGTGGTCATCGGCGCCATCTTCGTGCCGGGCGGAACCCACAAGAAGTCGATCTTCGCCGATGACGGCGTGAAGTAACGACTGCACCCCAAAAGAAAGGGCCGGGGAGCAATCCCCGGCCCTTTTGCATTGCAGGGCGCGCGCCGACAGCAAGGAAGATGGGCAAACCCCCGGTTTCGTTCCTCAACCGGAGAACTGCCCATCCTACAAGCCGCTCCTTGTAGGATGGGCCGTTCCTTCGTTCGCCTGTCGAACGGAGGGTTTGCCCATCTTCGTCCCGCCGTGCCCAACACAACCTACGGCTTGCCGTTCTTGGATTTCGTTCAATCTGGATCAGATTGAACGTTCCGCTCTACCGCTTGCCGTAATACAGGCCCACGACATGCTCGGCCTCGGCAAAGAACAGCCAGCGTTGCGTCATCGCCCCGACCATATGCAGGACCGCCGCGAGCGCGATCGCAGCAGGGGCCCCAGGGGCCACCGCCATGATCAATGCCGGCAGACCCGCCGCCAGCACCAGCGCAATCCCCCGCAGCTTTTGCGCATGTTTGCGCCCGACGACAAAGATCATCTCGCGCAGCAGATAATTGCCAGCGGTATGGGCCTGCTCGAACACCTGCACCTCGCCGATCTGCCCCAGCCCGGTTGCCGTGCCCAGCGTCTGCGCCGCCCTGGCAAACTGCCCGTCGCCCAGATGCCAGACCAGCAGCATCAGCGGCGCCAGCCCGATCAACCCCAGCGCCGCCCAAGCCTGCCCCGCCAACAGCGCCCCGCCCGCCAGCGCAAAGCCCAGAAACATCAGCGGCGTGACCCAATGATGCCAGCGCGGCACCGCCCGGATCTGCGCATAGATCATCGACGTGGTGAACACCGTCCCGAGCGCCAGCACAGCCCCGGCAAGCCCCACCACACGCGGCAACCCCAGCGCAAAGATGTCCGACAGCGCCACCGGCGCCAGCACCACCAGCGCCGCAACCGAGGCCCAGGCCTCGCGGCTCAGCCAGCTGCTGCGCCACTGGCTGAACGCCAGCAGCGCCCGCCGCGGGTTGCCAAGGTGAAAGGTCGAGGCCAGCAGCCCCGCCACCGCCAAGCCATAGCCCAGACCCCACCACCAGAACGCCGCCCAGCCCGTGGCCGCCGCAACCCCGGCCCCCAGCCAGGCCAGCAACCCCAGCCCCAACCCCGATAGCGTAGAGAACAGAATGACGGACGGTGCCGGATGCATCAGATCTTCCCCAGCACTTTGTCCAGCCACCCGGCAAACCCGGTCGCCTGAATGTCCAGCAGCGGCGCCAACAGACTGGCATCCTGCCGCACGTCCTTTTTGCGCGGCGGCAGATACTTGTTGGTCGGACGGGTTTTCAGGTCGGGCATCAGGTCATAGCCCCCCCGCTCCCGCGTCAACCGGCTGACCTTGCTGTCCGGGTCGGCGAAATCGCCAAAATGCCGCGCCCCGGTCGGGCAGGTCCGCACGCAGGCCGGTTCGCGGTCCTCCTCAGGCAGGTTCTCGTTGTATATCCGGTCAACGCACAGAGTGCATTTCTTCATCACCCCCTGCGCCGCGTCCATCTCGCGCGCGCCATAGGGGCAAGCCCAGGCACACAACCCGCAGCCGATGCAGGCGCTTTCGTTCACCAGCACGATGCCGTCCTCAACCCGTTTGTAACTCGCCCCGGTCGGGCAAACCGTGACACAGGGCGCATCGGCGCAGTGCAGGCAGGACCGGGGGAAGTTGACGATCTGCGATGCCCCCTCGGGTGGCTG
>CAMBWO010000112.1 GCA_945871285.1 Pseudorhodobacter antarcticus
CCCATCTCCTTCATCGCCCGCGCCACGGCGCCCCGGATCACCGGTTCGCCCAGACGTTTGACCGCCGCCTTCAGATGCCCCACCACCCCCGGTTCGCGGTCCTCCAGCACCTTGCCGGTCAGCATCAGCGCCCAGGTCGAGGCATTGACCAGCGACGAGGCCGACCGCCCCAGATGGCGACCCCAATCGCTGGGCGCGATCTTGTCCTCGATCAGGGCGTCCATCGTCTCGGCATCGGGCACCCGCAACAGAGCCTCGGCCAGACACATCAGCGCGATACCTTCCTCGGTGGACAGACCGTATTCAGCCAGAAAAACCTCCATCAGCCCCGGTTTGACCGAGGCGCGGATCTGCCGCACCAGATCGGCCCCGGCAGCCGTGATTCGGGTGCGCGCCGCAGGGTCCAGCCCGGCCAGGGCTATCAATTGCCGCACCAGCGCCGCCTCGTCGCGCAGGCTTTCGTGGTCGATGATGGCCCAATGATCCGACATGATGCTTCTCCTGCTCTGCGGCCCATGATACCGCAGGTTTTGCAGGCCGTTGTCCTGAATTACCGCCAAAACGCAGCCAATCCGCCTGAATGCAGGGGCAAAAACATGCCAATCGACCTTGACCGGTTTGACCACGCCATCCTGAGCGAACTTGCCACCCATGGTCGCCTGTCCGCCACCGAACTGGCCCGGCGCATCGGCCTGTCAAAATCGCCCACGCAAGCCCGGATGAAGCGGCTGGAAGAGCAGGGCGTGATCACCGGCTACTGCGCCCGCCTGAACCACATGCGCATCGGCCGCGCCCATGTCGCCTTTGTCGAGGTGCGTCTGTCTGATACGCGTGAGGCGGCCCTTCAAGCCTTCAACAAGGCCGTGCTTGCCGTGCCCGAGGTCGAGGAATGCCACATGATCGCCAGCCGGTTCGACTATCTGCTGAAGGTGCGGACCGGCGACATTCAGGATTATCGCCGTGTTCTGGCAGAGCGGATTTCCGCTCTGCCACATGTCGCATCCACCTCGACCTATGTGGCGATGGAGGCGGTGAAAGAAGGGTCTTGATCCCGACCTATTCCTTGACCTTGCTGGTCGTGGTCTGCACGGCGTTCTTGCCCACGGGCACCGAACCCGGCTTGGCCGTTTCCTTCTTGGCTTTCTTGACTTCCTTGCGCTTGTTCATGCCTTTGGCCATTTTGGCTCTCCTGTGCTGGTTGCCCCGATCAAGCCCGCCTGCAAGGGCGCGACTCATGCCCCCCACTCTAGGCCCAGATCGCCCCGACGTCACGGGTTTCCACAAAGACGGGCGGCCGACCGGCGGCGCACTATCGGCAGGGATGCCACAAACCGGGACACCCCTGAAGGGCATTCACGGAAAAGCCATGGTTTTGCGCCGATCTTCACGGCAGTTTATCGCGACGAACACCAGAGGGTAAAGGAACCTGCCATGACCACGACGATCCATCCGGTCCTTTTGTGTGGCGGGTCCGGCACACGGCTGTGGCCCTTGTCGCGCAAAAGCTTTCCCAAACAGTTCTCGGCCCTGACCGGGGATGAAAGCCTGTTTCAGGCTTCGGCCCGCCGGTTCATGGCGCCGGGCTTTGGCGCGCCCGTGGTGGTGTCAGGGTCGGATTTCCGCTTTATCGTGACCGAACAGTTGGGCACCCTTGGCCTCGCACCGCGCTGCGTGCTGATCGAGCCTGTCGGGCGCAACACCGCCGCCGCCGTTCTGGCCGCCGCCCTGCGGCTCGAGGCCGAACTGCCCGGCGCGTTGATGCTGGTCGCGCCGTCCGACCATGTCATCCCCGACGACGCCCGCTTTCGCGCCGCCGTCATGTCCGCTGTGCCCACCGCGCAATCGGGCCAGCTTGTCACCTTTGGCATCAAACCTGACCGCGCCGAAACCGGCTATGGCTGGCTGCAACTGACCGACCCCACCGACGATTTCGCCCCCGTCGCACAGCCCCTGAAACGCTTTGTCGAAAAGCCCGACCAGGCCACGGCCGAGGCGATGCTGGCCGATGGGCGCCACCTGTGGAACGCCGGGATATTCCTGTTCACCACCACCGACCTGATCGCCGCCTTTGCCCAGTTCGCCCCCGCCACGCTGGACGGTGTGCGCGCCGCCGTGACCGGGGCGCACTTGGACCTTGGTTTCACCCGGCTGGACCCTGCGCCGTGGAACGACCTGCCGGACATCTCGATCGACTATGCCGTGATGGAAAAGGCGCAAAACCTGTCCGTTATGCCCTATGGCGGCATCTGGTCCGATCTGGGGGGGTGGGAGGCGGTCTGGCGCGATTCCGCCCCCGATGCCACGGGCGTGGTCACCCATGGGCCCGCCATGGCGATTGACTGCACCGACACGCTGCTGCGCTCCGAATCGGGTGGGCTGCGTCTGGTCGGCATCGGACTGGACAACATCGTCGCCATTGCCATGCCCGACGCCGTGCTGATCGCCGACAAAAGCCGGGCCCAGGATGTCAAGATCGCGGTCACCCGCCTCAAGGCCGACAAGGTCCCGCAGGCCGAAACCTTTCCGCGTGACCACCGACCCTGGGGCTGGTTTGAAAGCCTGGTCATGGGCAACCGGTTTCAGGTCAAACGCATCGTGGTGCACCCCGGGGCCGCCCTGTCGCTGCAAAGCCACCACCACCGGGCCGAACACTGGATCGTCGTCGAAGGCACGGCGAAAGTGACCATCGACAAGGAGGTGCGCCTGCTGACCGAAAACCAGTCGCTCTATATCCCGCTTGGCGCCGTTCACCGGCTGGAAAACCCCGGCAAGGTGAACATGGTCCTGATCGAGGTGCAGACCGGTGCCTATCTGGGCGAGGATGATATCGTGCGCTACGAAGATGTCTATGCCCGCAGCCAGGGGGCCAAGGGCTAGGCCTCAGATCACGATCAGCCGGAAATCCTCCAGCGTGATCGCGGGTGTGTCGGTCTGGAAGAACACCACCAACTCCCGCCACGGCGCAATAAGCGGCAGGATCGGGCTGTCGGCCAGGGTCAGCACCTCCAGATGCACGGTCCCCGCCGGCCCCGTCTCCACGGGCGCGCCGATCATGACATCGCGGTGCCCGGCCTCGACGCCCGATCGCAAACATACCCTGAACGTCGCCGGCCCCTCGGCCCTGGCCCGGCAGGCGAAACCGATGATCTTGCACGCCGAAAAATCGGTCGCCCCCATCACGACATGCAGGGTCAACCAGCGGCCCGGTGGAGTGTCCCCGATGGCAAACCCCACCAGCGACCCCGGTCGGCTTTCAACCCGCAGCACGTCGGGACCCGTCGCCTCAAAGGCAAAGAACACACCCGGCACCAGATGCTGCCCATTCACGGCCGGCCCGGTAAACTCCAGCGCCCGCAACGCCGCCAGGGTAAAGACCATCGGGCCATCTGGGGAAAGGTGAAGACTTCTGGCCATCAATGGAACTCTGCTTAAACCCTGTTCCGCGTTTTAACGCACAGTTGCGCCAAACTGCAAGTTGCGGCCGGCACCCGTTGCAAATCGGCCCGCGCGCCGTATCGTGGCGCAATACTCCACGAAGGCCCGCCACATGACCCTGACCTGTTTCAAAGCCTATGACATCCGTGGCCGCCTGGGTGTCGATCTGGACGACGCCATTGCCCACAGCATCGGCCGCGCCTTTGCCCAGGCCCTGCCCGCCCGCAAGGTGGTGGTGGGCCGCGACTGCCGCGCCTCGTCGCACCACCTGACCGAGGCGCTGATCGCCGGCCTGCTGGCCGAAGGAGTCACGGTGCTGGACCTTGGCCTTACTGGCACCGAAGAGATGTATCACGCGACCACCCATTTCGACGCCGATGGCGGCATCACCGTCACCGCCTCGCACAATCCCATTAATTACAACGGGATGAAGATCGTGCGCCGCGGTTCGGCGCCACTGGATGCGGCAACCGGTCTGTCTGCCATCCGCGCCCTGGCCGAGGCGGATGACTTTGGCCCTGCAAAACCCGGTGGCACCCGGCTGGATATTTCGGCCCCGGCCCGCGCCGCCTATGTGCAAACCGTGCTGTCCTTCGTCGATGTCGCCGCCCTGCGCCCCCTGCGCCTGCTGGTCAACGCCGGTAATGGCACGGCTGGCCCCACCTTTGACGCCATCGCCCAAGGCCTTGCCGACCTTGGCGCACCGCTCACCTTCGTGCGGATGCACCACGACCCCGACGGCAGCTTTCCCCACGGCATCCCCAACCCCCTGCTGCCCGAAAACCGCCCCGCCACTGCCGCCGCCGTCCTGGCCGCCGGGGCCGATCTGGGCGTCGCCTGGGATGGCGATTTCGACCGCTGCTTCTTTTTCGATCACCTCGGCCAGTTCATCGACGGCGAGTATATCGTGGGCCTGCTGGCGGCGGTATTTCTGGCCAAGGAACCCGGCGCCCGCATCGTCCACGACCCCCGAGTCGTCTGGAACACCCAAGACATCGTCGGGGCGGCAGGTGGCGAGGCCGTGCAAAGCCGCACCGGCCACGCCTTCTTGAAACAAGCCATGCGCGACACGGGCGCGGTTTACGGTGGCGAAATGTCCGCCCACCACTATTTCCGCGATTTCGTCTTTTGCGACTCTGGCATGATCCCATGGCTCTTGATTGCCGAACTGATCAGCCGGGGCACGACCCTCGCCGATCTGGTCGCCGGACGCAAAGCGGCCTTCCCCTCCTCGGGCGAAATCAACTTCACCCTGCCCGACCCGCCCGCCGCCATCGCCCGCGTCCGCGCCCGTTATGAACCCGCCACCCAAGCCATCGACGAAACCGACGGCCTCAGCTTTGATATGGGCGGTTGGCGCTTTAACCTGCGGTCCTCCAACACCGAACCGGTCGTGCGCCTGAATGTCGAATCGCGCGGCCATGCGGACCAGTTGCAGGCCCATGTCGCAGCGATCAGCGCCCTTCTGCACCCCGGACAGTCTTGACCCCCGCGCGACCCGCGAACTAGTGTTTCGCAGGTCCAAGGAAGCACAGCCCATGACAATCGGTGACAGCAACGAAAACCGGCGCAACCGCGCCTGGTATGGCAAGAATGACAAGGACGGTTTCATCCACCGCTCTTGGATGAAGAATCAGGGCTTTCCCGACCACGTCTTTGACGGCCGCCCGATCATCGGCATCTGCAACACCTGGTCCGAGCTTAGCCCCTGCAATTCCGGCCTGCGCGACCTGGCCGAGGGCGTGAAACGCGGCGTGTGGGAAGCGGGCGGTTTCCCGGTCGAGTTCCCCGTCATGTCGCTGGGCGAAGCGCAGATGAAACCCACCGCCATGCTGTTTCGCAACCTGCTGGCGATGGATGTCGAGGAAAGCATCCGCGCCTACGGCATGGACGGCGTCGTGCTGCTGGGCGGCTGCGACAAGACGACACCGGGCCAGTTGATGGGGGCAGCCTCGGTCAACCTGCCCGCCATCGTCGTGTCCTCCGGCCCCATGCTGAACGGCAAGTGGCGCGGCAAGGATATCGGGTCCGGCACCGATGTGTGGCGGTTCTCCGAGGCCGTCCGCGCGGGTGAGATGTCGCTCAAGGAGTTCATGGCCGCTGAATCCGGCATGTCCCGCTCCAAGGGCGTCTGCATGACCATGGGCACCGCCTCCACCATGGCGTCCCTGGTCGAGGCGATGGGTATGTCCCTGCCCCTGAACGCTGCCTTGCCTGCCGTCGATGCCCGCCGTATGGCCCTGGCCCATCTGACCGGCAACCGGATCGTTCAGATGGTGCGCGACAACCTGCGCCCCTCCGACATCCTGACCCGCGCCGCCTTTGAAAACGCCATTCTGACCAATGCTGCCGTGGGCGGGTCAACCAATGCCGTCGTCCACTTGCTGGCTATTGCCGGCCGTGTCGGGGTTGACCTGACCCTCAAGGACTTCGAACTCGGCTCCGACATCCCCCTTCTGGTCAACTGCATGCCGTCCGGCAAATACCTGATGGAGGATTTCTGCTATGCGGGCGGCATCCCCGTGGTGCTCAAGGAACTTGGCCCCCGCCTGAGGCCTGCCCAAACCGTGATGGGCCGCGACATCTCGACCTATGCCGAGGATGCCGAAAACTTCAACACCGACGTGATCCGCCCCTTTGCCGACCCCGTCAAACCCGCCGCCGGCATCCGTGTGCTGATGGGCAACCTGGCACCAAACGGCGCCATCATCAAACCCTCTGCCGCCACCCCCGCCCTGCTGGAACATGAAGGCCCCGCCCATGTCTTTGAATCGATCGAGGACCTGAAAGCCAACATCGACCGCGATGACCTGCCCGTCTCCCCCGACACCATCCTCGTGCTCAAGGGCTGCGGCCCCAAGGGTTATCCCGGCATGCCCGAAGTCGGCAACATGCCCATCCCCGCCCGTCTGGTGCGCGAAGGGGTGCGCGACATGATCCGCGTCTCCGACGCCCGCATGTCCGGCACCGCCTATGGCACCGTCGTCCTGCACGTCTCGCCCGAGGCGCAGGCGGGCGGCCCCCTCGCCCTCGTCAAGACCGGCGACCGCATCAAACTGTCCGCCCGCGACGGCGTGCTGGAGCTTCTGGTCCCCGAGGCGGAACTGGCCCTGCGCCGCGCCGCCTGGGTGCCCGACCAGCCCCACTATTCCCGCGGCTATGCCAAACTCTATGTCGACCATGTCCAGCAATCCCACCTTGGCGCCGATCTTGATTTCCTTGTCGGCAACGACACCCGCCCCGTCACAAGGGAAAGCCATTGATGCAAACCCTGCCCACCTACCCCGACCTGCGCGGCCAGTCGGTCTTCATCACCGGCGGCGGCTCTGGCATCGGCGCCGCCATCACAGAGGCTTTCCTGCGTCAAGGCGCCCGCGTCGCCTTTTGCCAACGCTCGGACGCAAGCGAATTCTGCGATGCGATGCAGGCCGCCACCGGCAACCGCCCGACCTTCTTTCCCTGCGACATCACCGATATTCCCTCCCTGCAATCCACCCTTGCCGCCGCCGCCGCCCAAAACGGCCCGATCACCGTGTTGGTCAACAACGCCGCCAACGACAAACGCCACGAAACCCTGAAAACGGATGAGGCGTTCTGGGATTGGTCCATCGCGATCAACCTGAAATCCTATTTCTTCGCCGCCCAGGCCGTGCTGCCAGGAATGCAGGCAGCGGGTGGCGGGTCGATCATCAACTTCACCTCGATCAGCTACATGTTCGGCGCGCCCGGCTATCCGGTCTACACCACCGCCAATTCCGGCATCAACGGCATGACCCGCACCCTGGCCCGCGAATTCGGCCCCGACCGGATCCGCGTCAACGCCCTCGCCCCCGGCTGGGTGATGACGCAAAAGCAAAAGGACCTGTGGGTCACCCCCGAAAGCCTGGCCGCCTTTGTCGAACGCCAGTGCCTGAAGGACACCCTTGCCCCCGAGGATATCGTGGGTGGCGTGTTGTTCCTCGCCTCGAACACCTCCAAAATGATGACCGGGCAATCGCTGGTCATTGACGGCGGCGTCGTGGTGACAGGGTGAAAGGCCCGCGCCACCCATGACCCACCGCCCCTTGATCGCCATCCTACGTGGCCTGACCCCCACGCAGTCTCTGCCCGTGGCCGAGATCCTGATCACGGCGGGCATCACCCGCATCGAAGTGCCGCTGAACTCGCCCGACCCCCTTGCCTCGATTGCCGCCATGGCCGAGGCCTATACCCCCTATGCCGAAATCGGCGCGGGCACGGTGCTGACGGTCAAGGATGTCTATGACGTTGCTGCCGCCGGGGGCAGCCTGATCGTCTCGCCCAACTGCGCCCCCGAGGTGATTGCCGCCACCAAATCGGCTGGCCTGTCCAGTTGGCCCGGCGTCCTGACCCCGACCGAATGCTTTGCCGCCCTCAAGGCCGGGGCGGACGGGCTGAAGGTATTCCCGGCTGGCCTGATCGGCCCGGATGGCCTCCGCGCGCTTCGCGCCGTATTGCCGCCCCGCACGCTGGTCTATGCCGTGGGCGGCGCGGGCCCTGCCAACTTTGCGACTTGGCTGGCCGCTGGCGCTAACGGGTTCGGCCTCGGCACCGCCCTTTTCACCCCCGACATGACCCTGGCCGACATCACCACCCGCGCCACCGCCATCGTCGCCGCCTATGACCAGGCCTCCCATGATCTTTGACCACCGCCGCTGCGAGTTGGGCGAGGGGCCGCTCTGGCACCCCCAGCGCCAGCAGCTCTTCTGGTTCGACATCACCGCCGGGGCGATGCTGTCACAAGACGCCACCGGCCCCCGCCTTTGGCAGTTTCCTGAGATGGTCTCAGCCGCCGGTTGGGTCAGCGCCGACAGCCTGCTGATCGCGGGCGAAACCGGCATGATCCTGTTCGATCTGCCCACCGAAACCGCCACCCCCCTCTGCCCGCTTGAGGATGATATCCCCACCAACCGCCCCAACGACGGCCGCGCCGACCCGCAAGGCGGCTTCTGGATCGGCACGATGAGCAAGACCGAAGCACCGGGCTGCGGTGCCATCTACCGCTATCACCGGGGCGAACTCCGCAGGCTCTACACCGGCATCACCTGCCCCAACGCCATCTGCTTCACCCCCGATGGCCAAACCGCCCAATTCACCGACAACGCCCATGGCCGGGTGATGCGCGTGGCTCTCGACACCCAAGGCTGGCCCAAATCCGACCCCGAGGTGTTCCTGGACCTCGCCTCCCAGGGCCGCGACCCCGACGGGGCCGTCATCGCCGCTGATGGCGTGCTGTGGATCGCGGAATGGGGCTCCTCCCGCGTCGCCGCCTATGCCCCCGACGGCCAGTTCCTGCGCGCCATCGACTTCGACGCCCCCCACACCTCGTGCCCCGCCTTTGGCGGCCCGGACCTGACCACGCTTTATTGCACCTCAGCCCTGCAAGGGATGGACAATTCCACCCGCGCCCGGCACCCCGACGCCGGCAAAACCTTTGCCGCCCAGAACATCTCTCGCGGCCAGACCGAACACCGAGTCACCCCATGAAACGCACCCTAGGCGTCTGCTACTACCCCGAACACTGGCCCGAACCGCAATGGGTCGACGACGCCGCCCGGATGGCCGCCCTGGGCCTAACCTGGGTGCGCATCGGCGAATTCGCTTGGTCCCGCATGGAACCGGTTGAAGGGACCTATGACTGGGGCTGGCTTGACCGCGCAATCGGCGTGCTGGGGTCGGCTGGGCTGAAAGTGGTTCTGGGCACCCCCACCGCCACCCCGCCGCGCTGGATGTTGACCAAACACCCCGACATGCTGGCACTGGATCGCAACGGCAAACCCCGCGGCTTTGGCTCGCGCCGGCACTACTGCTTTTCCCACCGCCCCTACCGCGCCGAATGCGCCAAAATCGTCACCGCCATGGCCGAACGCTATGGCCAGAACCCCCATGTCGCCGCCTGGCAGACCGACAACGAATACGCCTGCCATGACACCACGCTCAGCTATTCCCCCGCCGCCACCGCCGCCTTTCGCGACTGGCTGGCGCAACGCTATCAATCCCCGCAGGCCCTGAACCGCGCCTGGGGCAATGTGTTCTGGTCGATGGATTACGACAGCTTTGACGACATCGCCCTGCCCAACCTGACCGTGACCGAGGCGAACCCCGCGCATGTGATGGCCCACCGCCGCTTTGCCAGTGACGAGGTTGTCAGCTTCAACCGCCTGCAAACCGACATCCTCCGCAAACACTCGCCCTACCCCATCTCGCACAACTACATGGGCCAAATCACCGATTTCGACCATTTCGCCACCGGCGCCGATCTCGACATCGCCGCCTGGGATGCCTACCCCTTGGGCTTTCTGTCCGACCGTCTTCACGCCACCCCCGAACACCGCCGCCGCTTTGTCCGCCAGGGCGACCCCGATTTTCAGGCCTTTCACCATGACCTTTACCGCGCCGTGGGCCGGGGCCGCTGGTGGATCATGGAACAGCAACCCGGCCCCGTGAACTGGGCCCCCTGGAACGCCGACCCCCTGCCCGGCATGGCCCGCCTCTGGGCGTGGGAGGCCTTTGCCCATGGCGCCGAGGCAGTCTGCTATTTCCGCTGGCGTCAGGCCCCCTTTGCGCAGGAACAGATGCACGCGGGCCTGTTACGCCCCGACAGCGCCCCCGCCCCGGCCTTTGATGAGGCGGCACAAGTCGCCCGCGAACTGGCCGCCATGCCCGATGTCGCAAACGCCCCCGCCGATGCCGCGCTGATTTTCGACTACGCCTCCGCCTGGGCCTGGGAAACCCAACCCCAAGGCCGCGATTTCAGCTACTTCCGCCTGGTGTTCGAGGCCTACCGCGCCCTGCGCGCCCTGGGCCTGAACATCGACATCCTGCCCCCCGATACCGCCGACCTGTCGGCCTACAAGCTGGTCCTCGCCCCCGGCATCGCCACCCTGTCCGCCCCCCTCTTGGCCGCCCTCGCCGCCCACAAGGGCACGGCCCTGCTCGGCCCCCGCACCAACAGCAAAACAGCCGAATTCGCCACCCCCGTCCCCCTGCCCCCCAACCTGCCCGGTCTGAATGCCGTCGTCGCCCGCGTCGAAAGCCTGCCCCCAGACGTGCCCGTGCCGCTGGCCAATGGCGGCAACTTTCTGCACTGGCGCGAAAAACTGGAGGGCTCAGCGACCGTGGTCGAGGCCACCACCGACGGCTGGCCCGCCCTCATCCGTGCGGGCGGCCTGCACTACCTGGCCGGTTGGCCCGACGCGCCCACGTTTCAGCGCATCGTCAACACCCTCTGCGCCGCCCAAGACATCGCAACCGATCCCCTGCCCGAGGGTCTGCGCCGCCGCGACAGCGCCACGCACCACTTCTATTTCAACTACAACTCGGTCGAGGTCGATTGGGACGGCCAGATCATCCCGCCCGCTGGCGTCTATTGGCGCGCCAAAGGCTAAAGGAACCCCGCGCGGCAAATCCTGCCGCGCGGGATCAAACCTTACTTGCCCCAGATCGCGGCATAGGCCTCGCGGTAGCCATTCTGCGGGTCGAACGAATTGCTGTCGCCCATCGCCGCCAGCCCCTCTTCCGTCACCAGCGCCGGTGCGGTGACATATCCCGAGCAGGCCTCGCCCGACACGGCGCGGTTCAATTCGTCCACCAACTGCCAGCCTTGCAGGTTCAACGGTTCCGCCACCGTGATCGCCTGATACTGGCCCGACCGGATGCGCTGGAACGCGGCTTCCGACCCGTCACCCGCCGAACCCGCCTTGGGATTGGCCTTGCCATCAATGCCAGCCGCCGCCAGAGCCGGCCCCATGAAGTCGAAATACAGGTCGTTGATCGCCAGCGAATGCGTCCACGACGCGCCATACTTTTGCAGCAGACTGGTCGTAAGCGGCCCCATCCGGGTCGAGGTTTCGGCAATCGGCGTGTCCACATATTCCAGCACCGTGCCGCCACCGGCTTCGATGGTTTCCTTGATGCGGTTGGCCTTGTCGATGGCGATCTGATACGTGCTGTCGGTAAAGATGATCACCCCCGGCTTGCCCGCCCCATCCTCCAGCGCCCATTTCGCCGCCACTTCCGACACCGTCATCGCATCTGTCGAGACGTTGGCGAAAATGCCACCCGGCGCGTCGCAGCCGATCTTCGGCCCCGAATGCCAGGACACCATCGGAATCCCCGCCGCAGCAACCCCTTCAATCGCCGCCTGCTGTTCCACCGCGTCAAAGCCGTTGATCACAATGCCGCTGGGCTGCAACGCCATGGCCTGCCCGAACGCCGCCGTCCGGCCCTGAACCGACCCGGCCCCGTCCAGCACGCGCACCGTCCAGCCGATCTTGGCCGCCGCCTCCTCGACACCCGTGGTCACGCCCAGGATGCCGCCGTTCTTCAGGTCCGCCGCCAGGACGACAATCGTCTTGCCCTCGGCCGCCTTGGGGCCGCTGGTCGGCCCGTCAAAGGCCGTCTGCGCGAAGGACGGCAGGGCAAAGCCCGCAATCATGGTGCTGGCCAGCAATGTCTTGATAAAGCTACGTTTCTGCATGGTAGTCCTCCCGTTGAGTTATTATTTCCGCGCCGCACCCTTTTTGCGCTGCGCATATCCCGCGATGCCGATGGCGATCAGCAGCGTAGATCCGTTGAACAGCGGCTCGACCCAGAACGACCCGCCGAATTGCTGGATGCCCGAGATGCCAACCGCCAGAATGACCACCCCGATGATGGTGCCCCAGACGTTCACCCGCCCCGGTTTGATCGTGGTCGATCCCAAAAACGCCCCAACCAGCGCCGGCAACAGAAACTCCAATCCCACCGACGCCTGCCCGATCCGCAGCTTGGACGCGAGCAGCACCCCGGCAATCGCGGCCAGCGTGCCCGAGGCGACAAAGGCCCCGACAACAAACTTGCGCGTCGGAATCCCGTTCAACTCGGCCGCCTTCTGGTTGGCGCCGATGGCATACAGATACCGGCCCACCGGCGTGAACTCCAACACCACCCACATCACCAGACTGATGCCCAGCACATAAAACCCGGTGATCGGCAGCCCCAGCACCCATTGCCCGCTCAGCAGGAAAAAGCTGGGATCCAACTCGCCCACCACCTGCCGCCCGCCCGAATGCCACAGCGCAATCGCATACAGCACCGTCCCCGTGCCCAAGGTTGCGATAAAGGCGTCAATCTTGGCCACCTCGACCAAAATCCCGTTCAAAACCCCGGTGATCGCGCCCAAGGCAATCACGATCAGCACCGCAATCGGCCAGGGCACATCAAAGTTGACCTGCAACGAAATCGCCAGAATGTGCCACAAAACAATGCCATAGCCGACCGTCAGGTCAATCCGCCCCGCCACCATCGGGATCATCGCCGCCAGCGACAGCATCGCGATGATCGCCTTGTCCGACACAATGGCGCGCAGGTTCAAAACCGTGGGGAAAGTGTTGGGCAGCAGGATGGAAAACAGGATGATCAGGAACACGGTCAGAATGACCAGCCCGTAAACCGGTGCCAGCCGGATCATCCTTTGGCCAACGGACAACCCCGCCACCTCGTCCCGTGTCGGTTCCAGCGCGTCGGATTGGATCGAATTCATGGCTTTCCCCTCACGCCGCCGCATCCCCGGCCGATGCGGCCTGGATCAGCGTTTCCGTCGACAGCGCAAC
>CAMBWO010000113.1 GCA_945871285.1 Pseudorhodobacter antarcticus
TCAGCAGGTCAATGAACGCCTGCCCGCAGCCCACATCCGCCAACCGTAGCGGCGCAACCCGTTCTATTTGCGGGGCGATCTTGGCAAAGATATCCGCAATTTCCTCAAAAACATGATCGAGGATCGCTTGCCGATGCTGCACCACCGCCGCCCGCATCAAACCGGACCACTCATCCCCCGCCTTCGCCCGCTTTGGGATGATCTTGCCCAACCTGTTAGACCTTTGCAGGCACAGATCAAAGACCTGCGTCGCTCCGATCATCGAAAAATCAATGGATGCCGTCATTCTGAAACCCGTTCTGGGTGGCACAAAGCCCACCCGAATGTGACCGGAAGCGTTGGTTGAAAGTCCAGGTAAAAGACCGCCCTAATCCATCATCAACCCACGGACAAAACTGGGCGGCAGGATGCGGGCGCCCCGGAATCCTGGCGAACACTTCCCAAACTGGAAATTCCAACACCGTGAGATAGAAATTTCCTTTCTGTCCACAGGTGGACACTCCCAGAGCTACCGCTTCCCTCCCTCGGTGGGGGAGGGAAGCGGTGGGGCTTCCCAAAATCACTCCCCCGGCAAGACCCGAACCGCCCCGGTATCCGCCGAAGAGGCAAACAACGCATAGGCCCGCAAAGCCTGAGAAACCTTCCGAGACCGCGCCTTCACAGGCTTCCACCCGGCCTGATCCTGCGCCACTCGGCGCGAGGCAAGCTCATCCTCCGACACCCGCAACGAAATCGACCGCTTCGGAATATCAATATCCACCAGATCCCCCTCACGCACCAACCCGATCACCCCACCCGCCGCCGCCTCAGGCGAGACATGCCCGATCGACAGCCCCGAGGTGCCGCCTGAGAACCGCCCATCGGTGACCAAAGCGCAGGCCTTGCCCAGCCCCATGCTCTTTAGATAGCTGGTCGGATACAGCATCTCCTGCATCCCCGGCCCGCCCTTGGGCCCTTCATAGCGGATGACCAGAACGTCGCCCTCTTTGATCTCTTTGGCCAGGATCGCATTCACCGCCGCATTCTGGCTCTCAAAAACCCGCGCAGGTCCGCTGAACACCAGGATCGACTCGTCCACCCCCGCCGTCTTCACGATGCAGCCATTTGGCGCCATGTTCCCGGTCAGCACCGCCAAACCGCCATCCTTGGAAAACGGCGTCTTGGCCGACCGGATCACGCCATGCTCACGGTCAAGGTCCAACGTGTCGTAGCGTCCGGTGGCGGTGAAGGCCATCGTGGTGCGCACGCCGCCCGGAGCCGCCCGGAAGAACTCGTGCACGTGGGGCTGGTTGGTGCGGCTGATGTCCCACTGGTCAATCGCCGCGCCGATCGAGCGGGCATGGATCGTCGGCACCTCGCGGTTGATCAGCCCCCCGGCGTCCAGCTGGCCCAGGATCGCCATGATCCCCCCGGCGCGGTGAACGTCCTCCATATGGACGTCCTGCTTGGCCGGGGCGACCTTGCACAGGACCGGCACGCGGCGGGAAATCACGTCAATGTCGGCCATCTTGAAGTCGATCTCGCCCTCATGCGCAATCGCCAGAATGTGCAGCACCGTGTTGGTGGACCCGCCCATCGCCACGTCCAGTGCCATGGCATTCTCAAACGCCGCCTTGGTCGCGATGTTGCGCGGCAGGACCGACATATCGTCTTGTTCATAGTGCCGCTTGGTGATGTCGACGATCAGATGGCCTGCTTCCACAAACAGCCTTTTCCGGTCGGCGTGGGTGGCCAAAGTCGAGCCATTGCCGGGCAGGGACAGACCCAGCGCCTCGGTCAGGCAGTTCATCGAATTGGCGGTGAACATGCCAGAGCAGGACCCGCAGGTCGGGCAAGCGGCCTTCTCGATCTCCTCCACTTCCTCATCCGTGAAAGAGGCGTCGGCGGCCGAGACCATCGCGTCGACCAGATCCAGCGCGACCTCCTTGCCGCGGATCACGACCTTGCCGGCCTCCATCGGGCCGCCCGAAACGAACACGACCGGGATGTTCAGGCGCATCGCCGCCATCAACATGCCGGGGGTGATCTTGTCGCAGTTGGAAATGCAGACCATGGCGTCGGCGCAGTGGGCGTTGACCATGTATTCCACCGAGTCGGCGATCAACTCGCGCGAGGGCAGCGAATACAGCATCCCGTCGTGGCCCATCGCGATGCCGTCATCGACGGCGATGGTGTTGAACTCCTTGGCCACGCCGCCCGCCGCCTCGACCTCACGCGCCACCAGCTGGCCGAGGTCTTTCAGGTGGACATGCCCCGGCACGAACTGTGTGAAGCTGTTCACGATGGCGATGATCGGCTTGCCGAAGTCGCCGTCTTTCATCCCCGTCGCCCGCCACAGGCCGCGGGCGCCTGCCATGTTGCGGCCATGGGTGGTGGTGCGGGAACGGTAGACGGGCATCGGAGCCTCCTGATGGGCGTGGGGTTGGCGCTGAATATGAGGGCTTGGGCTGCGATGTGCAACCCGGATGCGGGGGAAAATTGGCGGGCCTGCCCCAAATTTCCACGCGCGGACAATATGGAAAATCATTTCATATCATACCCTTAAATATCAGTTTTTACCTGATATTAAAACCTGTCCCACACAAACCGTCAGACTTCTTGCCCCACGGCCCGCCCTTGCGCTAGCCTTGCGGGATTAAAAAGGGGAATGTGGTCATGCTGTGCCGCGCGCTTCTGGTCCTTGCCCTGTGCGGCGTGACAGGCCCGCTGGCGGCCCAGGATCAGCCCGACATGGCCACCCTGCCCACGCTTTCTACCCCCGGCACACTGACCGCCGCGCAGATGCAGCATCAGGCGGCCTGGCTGGAGGTCGCGCAGACCGGCCTGTATCGTCTGACGCTGGGCGGCCCCGGTCTGATCGGCCTGACCGGGTTTCGCACGGCCAACGGGCGGTCGGACGGCAGTGATCCGCAGGAACGGCTGGTCGAGGATGGCTCGGCCTATCGCGCCGGGCAGTTGGACGATCTGCTGCTGGAACAGGGCCACGCCTATTTCCTGCAACAGGGCGCTGCCGAACCCCGCGCCGTCCGGCTGGACCTGATCCAGCCCCTGGACCCCACCACCGCCGCCACCCCGGACACCTGGGCCATGACCCCCAGCGCGCAAATCCTGCTGCGCCCCGCGGAGCCCGATGTCCTGACCCTGGCCAACTCCGGCACCGCCCCCCTGCGGCTAGAGGCGATCCTGCCGCCCGGTGCGGATGCGGGCGCGCAATATCGGGGGGGCGAGATCGGCCCCGGCGGGCTGTTTCCCCTGCGTCCCGACCCCACAGCCGACCTGCGCGTTGCGGCCCGCGAACGGCTGGATGGCAGCTTTCCCCTGATGGTGCTGCGTGTCAGCGCCCTGACCGACCGCTATGACGAGGTCGAGGTGGAGGCGACCCCCCTTGGCCCCCTGCCGCCCGAGGGCCGCCAGTTTCGCGGCGTGTTGCTGGCGCAGTCCGACCGCGATGATGTTGATTTCACGCTGACCCGGACCGCGACGCTGGACATGGCCCTGACCGTGCAGGACCGCGGTGCCGCCCAGATGCGCCTGCTGCGGGTCGATGACGGCTATAAACCGCTGTTTGACACCAACGGGATACAAGGCATCGCCGTGCGGCAGGCGCTGACGCCCGGCGATTACCGCGTTGAAATCTCGGGCGAACGGCTGCGCCCGTCGGACTATACCCTTTCGATCAGCCCCGCCACCGGCGACCCGATGGGCGAGCCGGATGACCAGCCCATCGGCGCCCGCGACCTTGGCCTTGGCACCGCCCTGCGCGGCGTGCTGGCCGAGGATGACCCGGCCCATATGGCCTTTACCATCCCGACCGCCGACCATCTGTGGGAATTGCGCGGGGTCCAGGGCCTGAACAATCTGTCGATCACCGATGGCAATGACCGCGACATCGGGGCCTGGCGGGCGCAAAACGGGGCCATGGTGCTGCGCCTTGGCTTGGCCCCCGGGCGCTATCTGGCGTTTTTGCGCGGCGACGGGCCCTATGCGCTGCGCCTGACCGACCTTGGCCCCAAACCTGCCGGGTTCGAGGTCGAGCCGAACGAGGCCGTCACCGCCGCACCGCGCCTGTCGCCCGGCCAATCCCGCGCCGGCGATTTCCAGACCGAGGGCGATGTTGACCTGTATGAAATCACCCTGAACGCGCCCACGCCGCTGACCCTGAGCGTGACCGCGCCCGATGATGGGGTGTTGCGCGCAGAACTGGCGCAGGACGGCTTGCGCCCTCAGGTCACCGATGTCGAACCCGGTGCCGTGCTGACCTATACCGCGCTGTTCCCCCAAGGCTGCCACATCGTGAACCTGTCTGCGCGGGACGAGGGGGTGTCGGGCCGCTATGCCCTGAGCCTGACCCGCGCCGACTGGCCCGAGGCCGAGGAGCCGCTGGGCCTGGCCGCCCTGCCCGGCGATGGCCGGATCAGCGGGCAGATCGGCGGGCTGGACCGTGACGATCAGACTTTCGTCGCCCTGCCGCAGGGGTCGGGCACCGTCGCGCTGACCTGTCAGGGGGCGCCCGATTGGCGGGTGGTGCCCTATGGGGTGGACGATACGCTGGCGCGGGGGCAATCGGGGCAGGTTGTGATGCTGGATTATACCCCCGACCTTGGCCCGGTGCAGTTGTCTGTCGAGGGGGGGGGGCGCTGCCCGGTCCCTATGCCTGCCGCGCCGCCTTTGCCCAAGCTGGCGACCTGACCGCCGTCGCGCATGAGGAGGGTGAGGCGTTCGTGGTGCGCCCCGGCCAGCGGGTGACGGGCAGTTTTGCCCATGAGCGACGGCGAGCGTTTGGTGATTGACGCCCCCTTGGGCACGATGGTGGGCCTGCACTGCGATACCGCACCCGAACAGACTCGGGCCGAGGGCGGGCGGCAGGTCGAACAGGCGCTGCGGGCGGGCAAGTTTGCCGATGGCACCAGCGTCTTTGTGGCCGAGGAGGCGCAGGCCGTGATGCTGTGGCCGCGGGAGGGCGATTTTCCGCGGGCCTGGGCCTGTGATGTGCTGGCCGATTATGGCTTTGCCACGCCAGCCGACATGGGGCCTTTGGGGGTTGCGGGGCTGGGGCGGCCCGGTTGGCTGACCCCGGTGCAGGTGACCAATGATCTGGACCTGGGGCTGGCACTGACGGGGTTGGAGGCGCCGTTCCGGGCGTTTTCGCGGGCGGGTCAGTCGGCGGATCTGGGGCTGACGGTGCAGAACCCCGGTGCGGCGGGGGAGTTCGCGCTGGAGTTCAGCGCCCTGGCCGAGGGGTGGCGGCTGACACCCGACCGGGCGCAGGTCACTGTGGAAGCGGGGGGGGGCAGGTGACGCTGCCGGTGCGGGTGGAGATGCCGCCGATGCAAAGCGGCCTGAGCGATCCGCAAATCCGGGTGGTGGCGCAGGCGGGCACGCGGCGGGCGGCGGTGACGGTGCCGGTGGCGGTGGATGCGGCGGCGGTCGAGCGCGGGGCGGGGCTGTTCTGGGCGGCACCTGCGGGCTTGCGCGGGGGGCTGGACCCGATGCGCCATGGTTTGGGCGGGCGTGTGGTGGTGCTGGACGGGGTGGCAGTGGAGCCATTGGACTGGGCGTTTTTGCACGACGGCGACGCGCCGCAAAGTGATGTGCCGGCGTCCCTGGCCGCCACGGCTGTGACCGTGCAACTGGCGGGCGAGGCGCCGGTGGCGGCCTTCACCGCTCATCTGCGCACGACCGACGACCGGGGCCGGTGGCCGGATCGGCTGACGCTGGAGCTATCGCTGGACGGGCAGGATTGGGGGGAGGCGATGGTGTTTGACCTGACGGCGTCCAGCCTGCCGCAGGTGTTTGCGCTGCCACAGGTGCAGGTGGCCCGCTTTGCCCGCATCACCCGCCACGGCTGCCGCGCCGATCCGGTCTGCGGGTCGGTGGCGCTGGCCGATATGGGGCTGGTGGCCACGCCCGACTGGCGGCCGGGGGCGCTGGATCTGACGGACCCGGCGCTGGGGGGCCATGTTGTCTGGGCCCGGCTTCTGGGGGGCAAGGACAAGGGCGAAAACCCGTTCGGCGGGCGGTGGAATGCCGATCTCCTGACGGTGGACCGGGGCGACAGCCTGACCCGCGCCTCGGACCAGTTGGGTGATCGGGTGGAGGCGCTGGTGGCCTTTTCCGGCAACCGCGCCGCCCGGATTGCGGCGCTGGGTTGGGTGGGGTCGATGGAAGATGGGGACAGATTGGCGCAGGTCGATGTCGCCTTCTCGCTGACCGGCCCGGCGGGGCCGTGGACCGAAGGGCCGCCGCTGCTGGCCCCGCCCGAAGGGGAAACGACCACCCACCAGACACTCCCCAGCCCCATCTGGGCGCGGGCCGTGAAATTCACCCTGCGCGCGACCCCGACGACACCCGCGCCATCCCCGACCGCATCGCCGTGATCGAGGACCCCACCGCCCCCTCGGCCCTGGGCCTGTGGCAAGACGACAGCCCCGTGGCGGGGTATGAGGCGACCGTCGGCCCACCCCTGACCGCGCCGCCCACCCCCACCGGCGGCGCCGATGCCGCCAGTGCCGTCGTCTTGGAGCTTGGCCAGACCGTCACCTCCTCGGTGCAACTGGAACGCAACAAGGATTGGTGGCGCATCACCCTGCCGCAGGGTCCCAAACAGCTGCTGACCCTGCACTTCCCCGGCGCGGCCCTGCCCGAATTCGTGGCCAGCCTGACGCCCCCCCTGCCCCTGGCTGGCAGCACGACGCCCCATGGCGACCTGATCCTGACCGCCCCCGCCGACCCCGGCACCTACCTTTTGACCATCAATGAACCGCCCCGCTCCGTCGCGATCCTGTGGGACACCTCGGACTCTGTCGGCCCCTATATCCCGCGCATTCTGGAGGCGGTGCGGATCTGGGCCACCTCGCTGAAACCCGGGCGCGACCGGATTCAATTGCTGCCCTTTGGCGTGGATGAAATGCTGCTGAAGGCTTGGGCCGACAGCGCCGAGGACGTCAACACCGCCTTGGCCGCCCTGCCACAAACCAACTCCTCCGACGCCGAACAGGCCATGGGTCTGGCCGCCACCGAACTGGCCGCCGTCGATGGGCAGCGCGGCATTGTCATCATCACAGATGGCGAAACCGGGCAAGGCGACCGGGTCTGGACCCCGCTGCTGACCGCCCGCCCCCGCGTGCTTGCCCTGTCGATTGACAGTTCCGACCCGCGCGGCGTGGCCTTCCTGCAGGACTGGGCGGCCATCAACGGCGGCTATTTCACCCGCATCATCGGGTCTGCGGGCTTGGCCGATGGTCTGGACCTGGCCGCCGCCCTGTTCCGCGCCCCCAAACCCTACAGCCTGACCGCCACCCTGCAGGACATCCGCGAACCCGAGGGTCAAGCCCGCCTGACCTTGACCGCCGCCAAACCCAAATCCCGCCCCAAACCCACCGGCGGGATCGAGGTGATCCTGGATGCCTCAGGCTCGATGCTGAAACGCATGGACGACGGTCAGCGCCGAATCGTGGTGGCCCATGACGCGCTGGCGGGCCTTGTGCGCAAGACCCTGCCCAAGGGCACGCCCTTTGCCTTTCGCGCCTTTGGTTTGGCCCCCGACGACTGCGCGACCGAGCTGAAAATCCCCTTTGGCCCCCTGAACCCTGCCGCAGCTGAAAAGGCGATCCGCGCCGTCCCTGCGGTGAACCTGGCCAAGACCGCCATTGCCGCCAGCCTTGCCGCCACCGCCGAGGACCTGTCGGCCATGGACCCGCCCCGCGTGATGGTGCTGGTAACGGATGGCGAGGAAACCTGTGACGGCGACTTGCCCGCCACCATCGCCACCATCCGCGCCAAGGGGTTGGACATCCGCCTGTCCATCGTCGGCTTTGCGGTCGAGGATGCGGGGTTGCCCGAAACCTTTGCCCAATGGGCCGAACAAGGCGGCGGCAGCTATGTGCCCGCGGGCGACAGCGCCGCTCTGGCCGCCGGTATGGCCGCCGCCACGCTGGCCCGCTTTGCCGCCGACCGGCTGTATGAGGATGGCCGCGTCGAAACCGTCGCCACCCTGACCCTGACCGAAGGTGTGACCCTGCCCGCCGGAACCTATCGCCTGCGCCCCCTGAAAACGGCCCAGGGCGCTGCGGTCGAGGTCACGCTGCAAGACGGGCAAGACCTGACCCTGACCTATGACCCATTGACCGGCCTGTCCCCCAATTCTGGCCTTCCCGAGGAGTGACCCCATGCGCCTGCCCCGCCTGATCTGTGCCGCCCTGACCGCCCTGACCCTGACCGGGGCCGCGCAGGCCGACAGCCGTTGGGACGTGCCTGATATGGCCGCGCCGCTGCTGCCGCTGACCGACCGCCTCGATCTGGACCCTATTGCCGACCTGCAAGGCGCATTGACCCGTGCGCTGACCCTGTTCGACTGGATGACCCAATCCGAACCGACCATCGAGGATCGGGTCTTGATGCTGAACCTGGACCCGCGTGCCGCCTTCACCCTGGTGCAGCGGCTGCAAAGTCTGCCTTACGGCGGCCAGTTGCGCGACCCTGCCGCCGTGCTGGCGGGGGGCGGTGGCAATGCCCATGACAAGGCGGCGACCCTGGCCGATCTGCTGGGGCGGATGGGCTATGACACGCGGCTGGTGACAGGGGCGGCCCCCTCGCCCCCCGTGGCGACCACCTGCCGCGTGGGTGAGGTGGTGCCCGAGGATTGGCGGCTGACGGGTCTGGGTCAGGCGGTGCTGGCGCGCCTGCCGGTGCGCGCCGCCGCGAGTTACCGTCTGTTGCAGCCCGCCTTGGCCCCGGTGGCCCAAGCGGCCCCTGACACCGGCCCCCATGTCTGGGTTCAGGTCCGCGAGGGGGCCGATTGGGTCGATCTGGACCCTTGGGCGCCCGACACCCCATGGGGCGACCATCCCGGCGGCATCGGTGACCCGCTGGCCGACCCGCCCGCCCCGCAGGCCGTGGTGGTGACGCTGACCCGCGAGGTGCTGCGCGACGGCGCCCTGTCGCGGGACACCATTCTGGAGGAGCGGCTGGTCATGCCGGGGGCCGCCCAGTCGATGGTCGCGCTCAGCTTTGGCCCGGTGCAAACCGGCATCGGCGCGGCGCAAACCTCGATTCTGGCCGAGGTTGTGGACGGGTCCGCCGACATGGTCGCAAGGCTGATCGTGAACGGGCGCACGGTGGAAAGCAGCGCCTTTGCCGTGCCGGGCGTGCCTGCTGCGGGGTTTCTGGGGGCGGAGGGGGGCGAGATCACCACCGGTCTGTGGCTGACCGTGACCAGCCTTGTGCCGGGGGCGGCCGACCATTCCGGGACCCGCCGCGTGATTGATCTGGTGCCCAAGGCGGCCCGCCAGTCCGGCATTTTGGACGCGGCGGCGCTGATCCCGCCCGCCCCCGGTGCCCGCTATCCTGCGGCGCTGGAGGGGTTGCAGCATCTGATCCTGTCCAATGGCGGGTCGTCGCGCCGCCTGATGGCGGCCCGTGCGGCCTTGCAGGTGGCCGATCTGCCGCAGGTGGTGGAGCGGCTCAATTCCGGTGCGCTGGACCCTTGGGACATGATCCACGCCAGCTGGCTGGAGGCGATGCGCGTGTCCCTGGCCGCCGAGGCGTTGGTGCAGGCCCGCCCTGCCCATGATGGAACCTGCGTCGTGATCGACCGGCCAAGGGTGATGATCTGGGGGATTGCGCCGCTGGACGCCGAACACGTCCTGCGCTGGCTGGACTGGACGCTGGACGATATCGGCCTGGTCGGCGGCGATGCCGTGGCGCAGGCCGAGGCGCGGCTGTGGCATGGCACATTAAGCGCCACGCTGGAGAAGGAGGCGCTGTTGCGGCTGGCGTGGGCCCCGGCGGATGCGGTGACGCTGGAGGCGGGCGCGCTGGTGCCGCCTGAGGTTCAGGGGGCCGAAGTGGCCGCAGATCAGGCGCGGGGCTATGCCGTGCTGGTCCGTGCCGATATGCCTGCGGGCCTGTGGTGGAGGCTGGACCCGGCCTCGGGCCGCGCCGATGCGCGGGGGGTGCCCGGCAACGTCTATTGGCTGAGCGCCGTGAACTTTTCCCGTGCCGGCGTGGTGACGATATCCGAGGCCGCCGAGGCCGCCACCCCCACCGCCGAATCCGCCGAGATGGGCGCCCTGTACCGTGCGGCCGTCCGTCAGATCGAAGGCGTGCGCGCCGCCGAGGCAGAGCGGCCGAACTGTTTTGACAACAACGGCTATTTGACCCTGTTGTGCAACCTGTCCATCCCGGCGTCGATTGCGCTGGGCACGACGGTCGTGCTGATCGAGGTGGCGGTGCTGACGGCCGGGGCGAATGACTGAGGGGCAAACCTTACCGCCGGGTTAAGTTCAGGAAACCAAGAGGTTGATTTGCTTGGGTTTCCTGAAATGTCCAGATCTGGACGCTAGACCCCGATCCAGGCCTCTTGGGTTGAGGAGGTCTGGATCGCCTCGACCAACCCTTGTATCCGCAGGCCTTGGCGAAAGTTGAAAGGCTCGGGCCCCTTGCCGCCGATGGCATTCACAAACCCCGCCACCTCGATCGCCTTCAGGTCATTGAAGCCCAACTGATGCCCCGCCGCGACGCAGAACAGCCCGTAAGGCGCATGATCCGGCCCCGCCTCGATCCGCCGAAAGCCCTGACGGCCCTTGGGGTCCTGGGTCGAGAAATAGGTCAGCACGTTGAAATGCTCCTGACTGAAGGCCAGGGCGCCCTTGGTCCCGTAGACCTCGAAATCATGCTGCATCTTGCGGCCTGTTGAAATCCAGTTGCCCTCGACACTGCCCGTCGCCCCGCTGGCAAAGCGCAGGAAGGCGCGGCCCACATCATCCACCTCGACCCGGCGCGGGCCCGTGGGTGAGGGGCGTTCGGGAACCATCGTCACACAGTCGCCCAGGACGCGGGTGATGGGGCCGCACAGAAACTCGGCCGTGGCCAGTGCATGGCTGCCAATGTCGGCGAGGGCCCCGCCCCCGGCCTTGTCGTGGCGGAAAGAATAGGGGGTGGCGGGGTCGTTCATGTAATCCTCGGCGTGGATCACGCGGATGCCGCGGAGTTCGCCCAACTCGCCCGCCTCGATCATCTGGCGGGCCAGCCCCAGCATCGGGTTGCACAGATAGTTGAAACCGACCTGCGTCTTGACCTCTGCCGCCTCGGCCGCAACGGCCATTTCCAGCGCGTCGGCGGCCAGGGGGGCCAGCGGTTTCTCGCAATAGACATGCTTGCCCGCCGCGATGGCAGCCAGCGACATTTCCTTGTGCAGGGCGTTGGGGGCGGTGATGCTGATCACGTCGATGGCCGGGTCCGCCACCATGGCGCGCCAGTCTGTCGTGTGATGGGCAAAGCCATAGGCGCGGGCGGCGGCAAGGGCGGCCCCCTCGAACACGTCGGCCACGGTGTGCAGGACCAGATCGTGGGTCAGGTCGAACACACGGGGGGCGGCGGCAAAGCCCAGGGCGTGGGCCTTGCCCATGAAGCCGGTGCCGATCAGGCCGATGTTCAGGATGGGTTTTTTCATAGGGCGTCCTTGTTCACAATCAGGTCCGGGTCCAGCGACCCGGCAAAGAAATCAATCACGTTCTGCGCCGAGGACACCGCCATCCGTTCCGCCGATTGCCGCGACAGGCCCGCGATATGCGGGGTCAGGATCAGGTTGGACAGGGCCAGCAGCGGGTGGCCCGGCGGGGGCGGCTCGACCTCGAGCACATCCAGCCCAGCGGCGGCGAGGTGGCCCGATTGCAGGGCGGCAGCAAGGGCCGCCTCGTCCACAATCCCGCCGCGTGCCGTGTTGACCACAATCGCGCCGGGCCGCAGCAGCGCCAGTTCCGCCGCGCCGATCAGGGGCGCGCCGGTCTTGGGCACATGGACCGACAGGATGTCGGCCCAAGCCAGCCCCTCGGCCAGGGTTGTGGGCAGTGTCGCGTCAGGCCAGCCTTGCGCGGCCAGAAACGGGTCCACGGCGCGGATTTCCATGCCGAAACCAGCCGCCATGCGGGCCAGATGGCGGCCAATGCGGCCATAGCCGACGATCAGAAGGCGGCGGCCCGACACTTCGCCCGCCTGAAGCGTGTTGCGCCAGCCCCAGGGGCCGAGGCGGGTGGCGCGGTCGGCGCGGATCAGCTGTTTGGCGCAGGCCAGGATCAGCATCATCGCATGTTCGGCCACCGAAACCGAATTCACATCTCCCACGATGCACAGCGGAATGGCGCGGGCGTTCAGGGCGGCCACATCGACGGCGTCATAGCCAACCCCATGGCGCGACACGATCCGCAGGCGGGGCGCCAAGGCGACGGTCGCCGCGGTCAGGGGTTGGGTCCGCAGGATCAGCGCATCGGCACCGTGCATCAGGGGGGCATAGGAGGCTTCGGATATCTCCTCGACATGGGTGAAGGTCAGGCCGGGGGCGGACTGCAACACGGCAAGGCCCGAGGGGTGCAGCTTGCCTGCGACCAGAACGTGGGGCATCAATAGGCTCCCTTGTCGTCCGGGGGGGTGGTCAGCTTGCGGAACCCCGCGACGGCGGCACTGGCAGCAGAGGCCAGAAACCGGCTGTCGCCGCCGATCGTGACCATCTGGAACCCCCAGCCGATGGCGCGGGCGGCATAATCGGGCGTTCCGCAATGCAGGGCGGCGCGGATGTTGTTGGCGCGGCAGGCGGCGACGATGCGGTGCAGGGCGGCAATCATCTCGGGCTCTTCGCGGTCAAAACCGGGGGGCAGGCGGCCTTGGGTCAAGGACAGGGTCAGATCGGCGGGGCCGACATAGAGGCCGTCCAGACCGGGCGTGGCGGCAATGGCGTCCAGATTGGCCATGGCATCGGCGGTTTCGATCATGGCAAAGGCCAGGATTTCGCCATTCGCCTCAGCCGCATAATCCGCCCCGGCCGAAAAGCTGACCCGCGTCGGGCCGTAACTGCGCTGACCCAAGGGGGGATAGCGCAGATAGCTGACAAAACGCGCCGCCTCCTCGGGGGTGTTCACCATCGGACAGATGATGCCATAGGCCCCGGCATCCAGCGCCTTCATGATGACGCCGGGTTCATTCCACGGCACACGGGCCAGCAGGCAGGC
>CAMBWO010000114.1 GCA_945871285.1 Pseudorhodobacter antarcticus
CGGACAGATTGCGTTATCCATTGAAATCAACGGGTTGGCATTTTTCGTTCATACACTGGCAAGGTTTGCCGCATCCGTGCGGTGCGCCTTGTCCATCTGGGGTAGGGTGCGTGATGTCACGCACCTTAGCGCCAGGGTGCGTGATATCACGCACCCTACCCCAAACCTTGATCAATGGTTAATTCCGGCAAACCAAGCCATTGATCTGAAACGGCTTCGCAAAACGTCCGGATCCGGACACTAGTCGTCCTGACCCAGATCCCACCCATCCGGGTAAAAATCATAGGCAATCGCCAACTCGGTCGCGACCCTTTCCCGCTCCCAGATCGCATCGGGGGTCACGGGCATCGGGCCGTAAGAGGCAACCATCGTGTCGCCATCCTTCTTGGCCTTGAACCCCTTGCCGGTCAGCGCCTTTTCAAACGCCTTCCAGTTGGCGTCGTCCTCTTCGACAAAGAACAGGAAATCCACCACGGCGGTGTCCGGCAGGGTTTGACCCCTGGGAATGGATTTGAAGGTCTCGAACGTCTCGCGCCGCTGCGCGTCATAATTATGGGCCATGCTGCTCCCCTTTGGGGCCTGTTATCATCCCATCAACGCCCGTGCCAGACGGTTCTGCCGCGCCACCACGGCGGGCAGGTCCATCGTCATCATCTGGCCATCCCGCACCACCTGCCGCCCCTCGACGAACAAATCCCGCACCCGCATGGGCCCCGCCAGCAAAAAGGCGACCCGGTCCCACGACCCCGCCGCCTCGATGCCCGACACATCCCAGATGGCGATGTCGGCCCGCTTGCCCACCTCCAGCGACCCGCAATCGCTGCGCCCCAACACCCGCGCCCCGCCCAGCGTGGCCAGTTCCAACGCCTCGCGCGCGCTCATCGCATCGGCCCCGCGCGCCACGCGCTGCAACAGCAGCGCCTGCCGCGCCTCGGCCACAAGGTTGCCTGCATCATTGCTGGCCGATCCATCCACCCCCAAGCCCACCTTGACCCCGGCATCCCGCATCGCCCGGATCGGCGCGATCCCCGACCCAAGCCGACAGTTCGAACAGGGGCAATGCGCCACCCCCGTCCCCGACCGTGCAAACAGGTCAATCTCACCCGCGTCCAGTTTCACGCAATGCGCGTGCCAGACATCGTCGCCCGTCCAGCCCAGATCCTCGGCATATTGCCCCGGACGGCAGCCGAACCGGGCCAGCGAATAGGCGACATCCTCGTCATTCTCGGCCAGATGGGTGTGCAGCATCACCCCCTTGTCCCGCGCCAGCAGAGCCGCCTCGCGCATCAGGTCGCGCGTCACACTGAAGGGCGAACACGGGGCCAGCCCTACCCGCACCATCGCACCCTCCTTCGAATTGTGAAAGGAATCCACAACCCTGATGCAATCCTCCAGGATGGAATGTTCGGTTTCCACAAGGCTATCCGGCGGCAATCCACCGTCACTTTCCCCGATCGACATCGCGCCCCGCGTCGGGTGAAATCGCAACCCCACCTCGCCCGCCGCCGCAATCGTGTCGTCCAGCCGTGACCCGTTCGGGAACAGATACAGATGATCCGAGGTCATCGAACAGCCCGACAGCGCCAGTTCCGCCAGACCCACCTGCGCCGAGACAAACATCTCTTCCGGTCCGAACCGCGCCCAGATCGGGTAAAGCGTTTTCAGCCAGCCAAACAGCAGCGCATCCTGCCCCCCCGGCACGGCGCGGGTCAGGGTCTGATACAGGTGGTGATGCGTGTTCACCAAACCCGGCGTCACCACACAGCCCGTAGCCTCGATCACCTGCGCCCCAGGCACCTGCAACCCCTGCCCCACGGCGGCAATCACGCCCCCCCGGATCAGCACATCGCCGCCCGCAATCTCGGCCCGTGCGGCGTTCATCGTCACCAGGCCTTCGGCATTTCGGATCAGAATTTCGGACATGCGTTTTCCCTATGGCCCACCCCTTCGGTGGATCAGGAACGGCCGGGCGACAGAAGGGGCAAGGACTCGGGCTCCGGCAGGGTCAGGGTAGCAAGTCCGCCCCGGCGCAACAAGTTCCGCGAAGTGACGTAGGGTCACATGCCCCGTTTGTCATATGTCAAGGTGCCGGCCCCGCTGCTGCCCGACGCTGCGCGGATAGCTTGCAGGAGGCAGCACGATGACGACCTTTACCACACAGGGCTTTTCGCGCACGATGGATTTCCTTACCGGGACCTATGGCGATTTCCAATCCGCCACGCTGGAGGTGATCCGGCAGGACGGTCAGGGCGATTTCGTCTATCATTACACCTTTATCGACGAAACCGGGATGGCGCCCAAGTTTGCCCAGATCTTTGATCCGTGGTCCCTGTCGGCCATCGTGTCGCCCGGCGGGGCGAACCTGCCCATCGACCTGAAGAATGGCACGGATTTTGTCGAACGGCTGGTCTTTGCGGTGGACTGGGGGGTGGGCAAGACCACTTATGTGCTGTCCACCTTTCAACCCGCGGCGGGGATCGAGACGATCTTCTTTCTGGGCGGCGACCTGCCGGTGATTGCCAATCTGGCCGGGCTGAACGCCTTTCTGGCCAACCCGCAGCGCTATGCGCTGGAGGGGGCGTTTGAAGGGGGCACCGAAATTCCGCTGTCGGGGATGCTGAACACCACGACGACCGAGGATGACGTGGTGACGGCCCTTGCCGATTTGCCGCTCAACTGGAACGCCGGGCTCGGCAATGACACGGTGACGGGCGGGGTGACCAATGACACGCTGATCGGCGGGGCGGGCGATGACGTGATGGCGACGGGCGGCGGGTCGGACACGCTGATGGGTATGACCGGCAATGACAGCCTGACGGGGTCGGGGTTTTACTCCTTTCTGGGCGGTGGGGTCGGCGATGACACCCTGGTCGGCCTGTCCGATTTCGGCGACCAGATAGAGGGCGGGGCGGGCAATGACCTGATCCTGATGTCGGATGGTCAGGTGATGGGCGACACCCGGTTTTCCCACAGCCACGCCAATGGCGGGTCAGGTCAGGACAGCATCGAGGGCGGGCTCGCGGGCGATGTAGCCCATGGCGGCAACGGCAATGACCTGCTGACCGGCGATGCGGGCGACGACATGCTGGAGGGCGGCCACGGCGACGACACGATCAGCGGCGGCACCCAGAACGATTCGCTGGCAGGTGGCGGCGACAAGGACCAGATCAGCGGCGGCGACGGCGATGACCGCATCGATGGCGGGCTGGCGGCGGATGTCTTGCTGGGGGATGCGGGCAAGGACACGCTGCTGGGCGGCGACGGCAATGACAGCGCCCTGGGCGGCAGCCAGAATGACTGGATCGCGGGTGGGCTGGGCAAGGACACGCTCAGCGGCAACTCCGGGGCGGATCAGGTCTCGGGCGATGCGGGCAACGATCTGGTTCAGGGCGATATCGGGACGGACACGCTTTATGGCGGGGACGGGGCCGACACGCTGGTCGGCGGGACCGAGGCGGATATGCTGGAGGGCGGCGCCGGGGCGGACGTGTTCCGCTTTCTCACGCTGGCCGACAGCGCCAATGCCGCCATGGACACGATCACCGATTTCGAACTGGGGCTGGACCGCATCGACCTGTCCCGGATCGACGCTCTGGCCGGCGCGCTGGGCAACCAGGCCTTCACCTTCATCGGCAGCGCCGCGTTCACCGCCGCGGGGCAGGTCCGCGCCGTCAGCTTTGGCGCGGATTTCCAGGTGCAGATGAACACCGCCGGCAGTGACGGGGCCGAGATGACCCTGCTGACCTCGGATTTGACCGGGATCGCGGCGGGTGACTTCATCCTGTGACGGTCAGGCGTTCAACAGGGCCAGTGCCTCGGCATGGATGGCCCTGTTGGCCGCCGCCAGAACCCGGCCCCCCTGCGGACAGGGCTGGCCCTGCCAATCGGTGACGATGCCCCCCGCCGCCTCGATCACGGCAATCGGGGCCTGCACGTCATAGGCCTGCAATCCCGCCTCGATCACCAGGTCGATCTGACCCGCCGCAATCAGGGCATAGGCATAGCAATCCATGCCATAGCGCACCAGTTTGGCACGGGCAGCCACCCGGCGAAAGGCGGCGCCGTCCTCGGGCGTGCCGACCTCGGGAAAGGTGGTAAAGACAATCGCGTCAGACAGCGGGCGCGGCGGGCGGGTCGCCAGCAGGTGCCGCCCCATCGGGCCGTTCACCTCGGCCCGGCCCAGACCACCCTCGAACCGCTCCCCGATATAGGGCTGGTCGATCAGGCCATAGATCGGCCCCTTGGCATCGCGGACCGAAATCAGCACCCCCCAGGTCGGCGTGCCCGACAGATAGCCGCGCGTGCCGTCGATCGGGTCCAGCACCCAGGTCAGCCCCGTGGTGCCCGCCTTTGGACCGAACTCCTCGCCCAGAATGGCGTCATCGGGGCGGCGGCGGGCCAAAATCGCCCGCATCTGTTGTTCCGACAACCGGTCGGCCACCGTCACCGGATCGAAACGGTCGGTTTCCTTGGTGTCCGCCGTCAGCCCCTGCGAACGGAAATGGGCCAAGGTTGCCACCCTGGCCGCATCCGCCAACTCTGCCGCTGTCGCGATAAGCTCTGCTTCAAGTCCCGCCATGCCTGCCCCCTGATGCCCTGAACTGGCGCTAAAGGGTCAGGCCGGGGCGGTCAAGCCGCTTCGCTCAGCACGCGGGCCAGATCGAACAGCCGACGCCGCTGCGCCTCGGGGATCGCGTAATAGGACCGGACCAGTTCCATCGCCTCCTTGTCGGCCATGATGTCGCCGCCCCCGGCTGCCACCACGCCATTGTTCAGACCTTCGAAGAAAAAGCTGATGGTCACGCCGAGCGTCTCGGCGATATCCCACAACCGCGAGGCCGAAACCCGGTTCATCCCGGTTTCGTATTTCTGGATCTGCTGAAACTTGATTCCCACCTTGTCCGCCAGCTGTTGTTGGGTCATTCCCACCATCCACCGACGATGACGAATCCGTTTTCCGACATGTGCATCTACCGGGTGCTTCATTTCAGTCTCCACTTTCAAACACTACCACCTGTTCTTGTATAAGCAAGAACCGTGCCAAACCGCCCCCCAACCGCAAATAAGACCTTTGACCTATCCATTTGGACAGGGCGAATTATACGCATGAGCAAAAATTCAACGCCAACCTGTCTGAATCGCCGTGCAGAGGTTTGCGCGGCCGCCCACTCTCCCTACACGGGTATCCCATTTTGCATTGCATTTTGCAATCAATTTTTGCGGATTCGTTGCATTTTGCGATGAAGCGCCAAAAATCGGCGGATTTTGGCGCAACATTTCCGACATCCTGACTATAAGTTAATCAAAGCGGGCACGCCACCCTGTCAACTCGCCACCAAGTTGCGATCCGGGGCGCAATCTGGCGTAGCAAGGGCGCGGGCTGGGCTGGTGGCATAGGCCTGGCGGATCAGACTGGCCATTCGGTCAGTCGCCTGGCCCCGGTTGCCCACATACAGGTTGACCTTGACCCGTCCCAGCTCGGGCAGCGCGCCACCATGGGCGATCCGCACCACATGGCGCGGCTCGGCGCCCTCCAGCACGGTATGCACCGCCAGGTCGGCGCTGACGCTGGCCTCGACGGTGCGCGTGTTGTCGCTGTCCACCGCCAGAACCCACGGCACCCCCGCCGCATCCAGCCGCGCCTGCACCGACTGGCGAAAGATGCAGCGTTGTTCATAGGCCAGCGGCAGGGGCCGCTGCCGCCACGCCTGCCCCCCCGGCGCGCCGATCCAGACCAGCGGCAATTCGGTCAATGTCTCGCCACCCGGCCCGACCTCATCCTCGGTCGTCACGATCACATCGCAGTCGCCCCGCGCGAACTGCTCGCGCAAGATGCGGGCGAACGACGACAACAGCCGCACCTTGACCTTGGGAAACTCGCGGGCAAAGCGCTGCATCACCTGCGGGATCGCCGGATAGACAATGTCATGCGGCACGCCCAGCACCACCTCGCCCTGAAACTGCGGTTCGGTCAGCAGGCCGTAAACCTCGTCATTCAGGGCCAGCATCCGCCGGGCATAGCTCAGCAACTGCTCCCCCGCCGGGGTCAGCCCCACCGTCCGCGCCGACCGGTCCAGCACCTGCGCGCCCAGGACATCCTCCAGCCGCTTGATCTGCATGGACACCGCAGATTGCGTCAGGTTCAGCGCCGCCGCCGCCCGCGTGACGCCCCCCACATCGGCAATCGTCACGAAAGAGCGCAGCGACGTCAGGTCAAGATTGCGGATCATATCATTTCTCCTGATGCCACCCGTCAAAATCATTCATTTTCGTTACATGCCAAAAGCCGCTAGAAACATCAACAGGCCGAATGGCTGCCACAGCACAGATCACACATCATCATAAAGGCACCCCGCATGAAACTCAAATCCGCCCTTTCCCGCCGCCTGGCCCTGCGCCGCGAACGCGCCGCCCTGATGCGGCTGGACGATCACCTGCTGGACGACATCGGTTTGACCCGGGCCGATGCGCTGCGGGCCTGGCCCGCCCCGGCCCATTGGCGCGCCGACAATCGTTAAAGGAATCCGTCGGAAATACTTGAACTCTGCGCCAACTGTCCCAATATGAAGCGCATCTACCTGCGGACAATCCGCAAGACGCCAGAAATTCGGAGGTTATTAATGGCTGACTATCAGACGACCCGCAGCTTCGGCACGGCCGCCGGTGCGGCCGCGATCGACGAAGGGCTGCGCGCCCATATGAACAAGGTCTACGGGCTGATGTCCGTAGGCATGCTGCTGACCGGTGGTGTGGCTTGGGCCGTTGGCACGAATGACGCGATGGTGCAGGCCATCTTCATGACCCCGCTCAAGTGGGTTGTGATGTTTGCGCCGCTTGTCCTCGTCTTCGTGTTCAGCGCGATGCTCAACCGGCTGTCGGTGGCGGCGGCCCAGCTGTTCTTTTACGTTTACGCCTCGGTGATGGGCCTGTCGATCGCGTTCATCTTCGCGGTCTACACCAGTGAATCGATTGCGACGACCTTCCTTGTCACCTCGATCGCCTTTGCCGGGCTGTCCTTGTATGGCTATGTCACCAAGCGTGACCTGTCGGGCATGGGCACGTTCCTGATGATGGGTCTGATCGGTATCATCGTCGCCTCGATCGTGAACATCTTCCTGGCCTCCTCGGCCCTTGGGTTCGCGATTTCGGTGATCGGCGTGCTGATCTTCGCAGGCCTGACCGCCTATGACACCCAGTCGATCAAGAACGAGTATGTCGAGCATGCCCGTCACGCCGATCAGGACTGGTTGGGCAAGTCGGCGATCATGGGCGCGCTGCGCCTGTATCTCGACTTCATCAACATGTTCATGTTCCTGCTGCAATTCCTGGGCAACCGCGAATAACAGCCTGACAGTGTGACCAAAGGGCCGGGGGAAACCCCGGCCCTTTTCATTTGCGCCCTGAAATCTTGCAGACCATCCGCACGGCCGGAAAGCTCAGCGCCGGGATGATCGGCACTTCGACCGGCCCCAACACCGTGAACCCCACCGACGCGTAAAACGGAACAGCGGTGCGGGTGGACAGGCAGTCCAGATGCTGCACCCCCTCGGCCCGCGCCGCCTCAAACACCGCCGCCATCAACCGCCGCCCGATGCCCTGCCGCGTCGCCGCGGGGTCAGTTGCCACATGGCGGACCTGGCGCAGCGCCTGCCCCGACAGGCTATACCCGCCCGCCCCCACCACGCGCCCGTCCAGATCCTCGACCACGAAATACCGCCCCGAGGCCAGCAGCTCCGGCCGCGCCCGTGCAATCAAGGGCACCAGCGTCACCATGATCGACGGCGGGTAGTCAGGGCGCAGCAGGCGGGGATAGCTGCGCGCCAGCAGGGCATCGACCGCCCCCAGGTCATCTTGCCGCGCCAGCCGCAGGGTCAGGCTCTGTGCCATCAGCTGCGCTGCAGGCCCAGGGCGGCCCCAGGCACCCGTGGGATCACCGGTTGCAGGATGGCCCGCTGCGCCGGCGTAACCCGGTCCAGCAGCGCGTCAGCGTAGCGATAGCCATAGCGCGTGTTGCCCCAGCCCGGCCCATAGCGGTAAATCACCACCCGCCGCTCGCCCGGCGTGGTGCGCCGCGTAGCCCCGTGCGAAATGGCGTCCGAAAACAACAGCGCCGACCCCGCCTTCAGCGTCACCTCGATCGAGCCTTCGACCACCTCATCTTCCAGCTTGCACCGCTCGGCATAGGGGATGTTGAACACCGGATGGCCAAAGTTGCCCTTGTGGCTGCCCGGAATCACCCGCGTGCCGCCGTCGCCGGGGTTGATATCGGTCAGCGCCACCAGGATGTTGACCTGCCCGCACTGCCACCGCCCATCGGCATAACCATACTGGTTGCGGATCGCCCGCTCATGCCCGCCCGAATGCATCGGAAAGAACCCACCCGACCGGCGGACCGAGGCAAAGCATTCGTCGATGAACAGCCCCGGAATCCAGGTCTGATCCTCGCCGCAATAGCGCCGCATCCGGTCGATCCAGGCGGGATGGTCGATCAGATCCTCGAAGGGCTTGCCGGCATGGACGATGTTCTGCAACTCCATCCCCGCGCGGGCAGTGTTGTCCAGCCGCTGCACATCGCCCCACCACTCTTTGAACCCCAGATCGGGAAAGCCGTCAAAGGCCGCGTTCAGCGCCGCCAGATGGTCGGGCGCAATCACATCCTCAAGTATCAAATAGCCATTCAAATCAAACAGATAGTCCTGCAAATCATGCGCGCCCATGCGAATCCTCCCCAAAATCCGGCTGTCCCAACCCTCACCCGCCCCGGCCCCAGTTTCAAGCCAGCCACCCCGCCCAAATGCAAAAAAACCGCGCCGGTGGGGCGCGGTTTTTGGAACCAGTCCGAAAGGCAGATCTTACTTGATCTTGCCTTCCTTGTATTCGACGTGCACGCGCTTGACGGGGTCATACTTGTTGACCGTCATCTTCTCGGTCATCGTGCGGGCGTTCTTTTTGGTCACATAAAAGTGCCCGGTGCCAGCCGTCGAGTTCAGACGGATCTTGATCGTCGCCGGTTTGGCCATGGTCGTCTCTCCTGCAGCGGGGCCGCACCGCGCCCCCGTGAAATCCTTGAAGCCCGCCTTTTAGCCATGCAGGCGTCAGAGTCAACCGCATTCCGCCGCATTTTCGCGAGCTTGTGGTGGATAGAGCGGATCGCGTTCAATCTGATTCAGATTGAACGCGATCCAAGACAGGCAAACCGCTGGGAATATTGCGAATATCTTTCAATCAGGTGAACCTGATTGAAAGATATTCGCTTTAGATTGCGCGGATGGCCTATAAGCCGGATTCTGTCCCGGGGTTGCCCCCCCTGGATGATCATTCCTCTGCCGCACCTGTTACCAGGGCGGTCAAGCTGCCAACCCGGACCTTTGGGCTGAAGCGTCCCTGTGGAGGTCTCTGAGCCAGGCTCAGACCTTTCCACGCAAGGTCCCTATTCGGCATTGCTCCGGGTGGGGCTTGCCATACCGTCCCGGTTGCCCGGTCCGTGGTGGGCTCTTACCCCACCGTTTCACCATCACCATGGATCCGCTTCGGGTAAACCCTTGGCACCATGGCAGTCTCTTCTCTGTGGCGCTTTCCCTGGGGTTGCCCCCGCCGGGCATTATCCGGCACCCTTGCTTCATGGAGTCCGGACTTTCCTCGAGGGTTGCCCCCCGCGATCACCCAGCCATCCGCGCAAGGCGCCTGATAGGCCCCATCGTCCGCGCCGTCAACGCCGCTCAGACCAACAAAAACGCGGTGGTGTCCAAATCCATCGGGCCGGTCAGCACGATCGTGAAATCCGCCGTGCCGTCGCCGTCGGTATCGCCCTGCACACGGGTCGCCCTTGCCCCGGCCTGCACCCGCAGTTCGCCCGCATGACCGCCAAATCCAGCGGTGCCGATAAAGGCAAAGCCGTCGGTGGCAGCCGTGCCCCGAATGGCATCCACCAGCCGCAGGTCGATGCGGTCAAACTGCGCCATGTCGAAATCCGCGATCCGGTCGCCGTCGGCCGCCAGGGCCGTTCCAAAGAGGAACACATCCGCCCCGTCGTCCCCGCGCAACCGGTCCGCCCCATTGCCGCCGTTCAGCGTGTCATCCCCCCGCCCCCCCGCCAGACTGTCCGCTCCGGCCCCGCCAGAAAGCCTGTCCTGCCCCGCCGCACCGGTCAGCGTATCGGCATTCAGGCCACCCGTGAAACTGTCATCGCCACTATTGCCGACAAACTGATATCCCGTGTTCAAACCGCCAAAGCTCCCGGTCTGAACCTTGTCCATCATGTAATCCAGCACCTGATCGGCCGAGGATTTCGGGATCAACAGGTTGAACGCCAGGGTCAAAAACGTGAAATCCACCAGCAACCGCCCGTCGGCATCCCGCAGCTTCACCTCCTGGGTCAGGCCGTCGGCGGTGCGCACCATCTCGACCGTCTGGCCGCTGTCGCCCCTGCCCTCAACCATCGTCACCAGCCTGGGGTTATGCGACCCATAGCCAAAGGCATTCGGACGCCCGACATGGTCGATCCAGGTGTCAAAATCGCCGCCAAGCCGACCTGCGGCAATCACCAGGGCTGCCCCCATGTTCCGTTCCCTTCACTGGATTTCACCACGATGATCAGGCCACAGGACACCTGTCAACCATGCGGCCCCTTGTCGGATGGGCAGGCCTGCGCTTTGCCCTCGCAAAGCGCGGGCAAGTTTGCATTTTCTTGAAAATGCAAACCTGCCCATCTTCCTCACCCGCCCTGCGGCGCAAAGTCGATGGCCGGATGGCCCAGCACCACCGAAATCACATAGACCATCGGCACGATCATCGGCATCGCCAGCCCGAAAATCGCAAAGGGCAACACCAGATGCCCCCCCCACCCCACCGGTCTTGCCCCCCGCCCCGCAGGCAGGCAGCAAACCGGCAGCCACACCATCAACCCATAGACGAAAATCCACATCGCAAAGCCCAGCACGATCCCCAGGTTGCCGGCAAAAATCGCCTCGCCCGCCGTGCCCACAATGCCAAAGCTCAGGAACACCGCAAAGGGGCTGAAATCCCAGCGCCCCAAAATCCACGCCAGAACCAGGAAATAGGGGATGAACACCACCACCGAATGCAGCAAGATCACATCCAGATAGTTGGCCGAGGCGGTGATATAGGCCTCGCCCACCCGCGACCCGAACAGCGGGGCCAGATTGGTCAGCGTGACCGTGACCGCCTCCTCCAGGCAGGCCAGCAGGATGCAAGACAGCACGAAGGTGACCCGCCAGTTCCAGCCCAGCGCCAACACCCGCGCCCGGACCGCCTCGCGCCCCAGCACCATCAGCCCGCCACCGATCCCGATCCAGACCACCGCCAGCCCCAGCGCCATGCGGGCAATCCCCAGCGCCCGGCGGCGGTCCACCCCCGCGGGCGCGTCCAGGGCCACCTGATACATCATCCAGCAAAACAGCGCGGCCAGCAGCACGAGGACCCCGACGGCAACCCGGTGTCTCACGCCAGGGCCCGCAGGCCCGCCGCAACCCGGCAATCCGCCACGCCCAGCGGCCCGAAGCCCCAGGGCCGGAACCGCTGCCGAAACGCCGCCAGCAGGTCCGCCTGCGGCCCGTCAGGATAGCCAAAGGCGCGCAGGTCGGCCCAGAAATCACCTGCCGTGCCCGGTTCGGGCCAAACGGCCAGACCCTGCAACGCCAGCCTGCGCCAGTCAAACCGCCGCCCTGGGTCGCCCTTGCGGCTGGGGGCCATGTCGGAATGGGCAATCACGCCCCGCGCCGCAATGTCCCAGCGCGCCATGATGCCGTGCAACAGCCCCTCCAGCGCCGCCATCTGCGCCTCGGGAAAGGGTCGGTCGCCCGGATTGGCCAGTTCCACCCCGATCGAGCGTGAGTTGACATCGCCCTGCCCAAACCACTCCCCCGCCCCGGCATGCCAAGCCCGCAGCGCCTCGGGCACCAGCGCCTCAGCCTCGCCCATCTCGGAGATCAGCCAATGCGCCGAAACCTCGGCCACAGGGTCACACAGCCGCGCCCGCGCCTCGGCGCAACTGGCCATGCCGGTGTAATGCAGGACAATCAGTGTCGGCCGCAGCCCGCCCCGCCGCTCGCCATGGTTGGGCGAGGGGGCGGTCACTATTGCAGCGCCGCCCGGAACGGACGCGGGTCCCAGTCGCAGGCAAAGCCGTCGCCGTCAGGGTCCAGCCCCTTGCGGTCGCTTTGCGGCCCGCCCCCCGCCAGAAACGCCTCTTGTGCGAGGTCAGGCGAGGTGAACTTGCTGCACGCCGCCTTGACGTTCACAAGGTAGATCGACGGCCGGTCATACAGCGACACCCCCACCGGGTTGTTCGTCGCAATCGCGTATTCCGCGAGGTTAGGCCCGACATCCCCCGGCCGCTGCGGCAGGGCACCCGGCTGGATCACGACATACTGCGCCCGGTTCGCCTCGATCCGCGCCTTGTCGCTCTCGATGCTTTCGCGGGTGGTCACGGCGGCAAAGTCCTGCTCGTCCGACACGCCGTCGGTGACAAAACCCATTTCCGCCGTGGTTTCCTCAATGCCCGCCGGGGCATTGCCGCGCGCGCGGTCATCGCCCAACGCCATGGGGTCCAGCGGCGGGGCCACGGGGGACGCCCCCGTTCCCCCTTCGGCCCGGTCAATCGCCAAGGCGGCAATGTCGGACGAAAACGCCGCAGGCGGGGCCGGGGCCACCGGATCGGCCGGCACGCTGAAGGTCGGATTGGCCGAACGGCTGCGCAGATAGCTGTTGTAATCGCTGAACCCCGGCCCGGACTCCGGCACCCTTGGCTGGCATGCCGTCAGCCCGCCGATCAGCATCAACCCCATAACCACCCGCATCATTCGCCCCAACCCATTTTGCCAGTGACCGCGCCTACCACCATTTCGCAGGCTTTGCCACAAAGCCCGCTGCCCGTTCCAACACATATGCGTGGTTGAGCAGATCGCCCTCTTCCCACGGCCGCCCGATCAGTTGCAGACCCAAGGGCAACCCCTTCTTGTCCAACCCCACCGGCACCGA
>CAMBWO010000115.1 GCA_945871285.1 Pseudorhodobacter antarcticus
GTGCCTGGTGGCCGATGCGCTGGGGATGGGGCAGGTGTTCATCCATCCCTTTGCCGGGGTTCTGTCGGCCTTTGGCATGGGGCTGGCCGAAATCAGGGCCTTGCGCGAGGTGCAGTTTGATGCGCCGTTGTCCGAGGTTGCAGGGGCCGTGGCCGCCCTTGCCGCCATCGACGTAGAGGCGCGGGCCGAGGTTGCGGCCCAAGGTGTGGGCGAGGTGCGGGGCGAGGCCCTGGCTCATCTGCGCTATGACGGGTCGCACCAGCCGCTGCCGGTGCCCTTTGGCAACGCCGAGGAGATGCAGGCGGCCTTTGAGGCGGCGCATCAGGCGCGGTTCGGCTTCATCTCGCCCGAGCGGGCGTTGTGGTTTGAGATGTTGAGTTGCGAGGCGATCGGGACGTCGGGCGCGTTGCCCGCGATGGAGCCGCCCAAGGGCAGGCCTGTGCAGGTCGCCACGGTCAAGGTGGCGGGTTTGGGGGCGGTGCCGCTGTGGGACCGCGCCACCCTGCCCCACGGCTGGTGCTGCGATGGCCCTGCGATCATCACTGAGGCGACGGGCACCAACATGGTCGAGCCGGGCTGGCAGGCAAGGATTGACGCGGCGGCGAACCTGATTCTGGAACGGCGGGGCGCCGTGGTGCGGGCGGCGGCGGCGGGGACGCAGGCCGATCCGGTGGTGTTGGAGGTGATGTCGAACCTGTTCATGTCGGTGGCCGACCAGATGGGGGCGACGCTGGCGCTGACCTCGTGGTCGGTCAACATCAAGGAGCGGTTCGATTTTTCCTGCGCGATCTTTGATGCGCAGGGCGATCTGGTGGCCAATGCGCCGCATGTTCCGGTGCATCTGGGGTCGATGTCGGCGGCGATCAAGATTGTGATGGCTTTGAACCCTGATGCGCAGGACGGCGACGCCTATATGCTGAACGCGCCCGCACGGGGGGGCACGCATCTGCCCGATGTGACAGTGGTGACGCCGGTGTTCGTGGAGGGCAAGCCAGCGTTCTGGCTCGGGTCACGCGGGCACCATGCCGACATCGGCGGGCGCACGCCCGGCAGCGCCCCGCCGGATAGCACCACGCTGATCGAAGAGGGTGTGGTGATCGACAATGTCCAACTTGTCCGCGCCGGGCGGTTGCTGGAGGCCGAGGCGCGGGCGGTTCTGGGGTCGGGCCCCTACCCCTGCCGCAACCCGGATCAGAACATGGCCGACCTGAAGGCGCAGGTCGCGGCGAATGAGACGGGCAAGCGTGAGTTGTTGAAGGTGTGCGCGGCCTACGGGGCCGATGTGGTGGCGGCCTACATGGGCCATGTGCAGGACAATGCCGAGGAATCGGTGCGGCGGGTGATTGAGCGGCTGAGCGATGGCGAATTTGTGTATCCGATGGACGAGGGGCAGCGGATTTGCGTCAAGGTCAGCGTGGACCGCGATGCCCGCCGGGCCACGGTGGACTTTACGGGCACCAGCCCGCAGCACCTTGGCAATTACAACGCGCCACTCGCCGTGTGTCGGGCGGTGGTGCTGTATGTGTTTCGCACGCTGGTCGGCAGCGACATTCCGTTGAACGAGGGCTGTCTGAAACCCTTGACGCTGATCGTGCCGGAGGGGTCGATGTTGAACCCGGGACCGGAGGCGGCGGTGATTGCGGGCAATACCGAGGTCAGTCAGGCGGCGTGCAATGCGCTGTATGGGGCGCTGGGGGTGATTGCGGGCAGTCAGGGCACGATGAACAACTTTGTCTGGGGGAATGAGCGGTTCCAGAATTATGAGACGATTGCCGGGGGCACGGGGGCCGGGCCGGGGTTTCAGGGGTGCGATGCGGTGCAAAGCCACATGACCAACACGAGGATGACGGACCCCGAGATATTGGAGAAACGCTTTCCTGTCCGGCTGGAACAGTTCGGGATCAGGGCCGGGTCGGGTGGCGCGGGTCAGTGGCGCGGCGGGAATGGGGCGGTCAGGCGGATGCGGTTTCTGGAGGCGTTGACGGTGACGACGCTGGCTTCGCATCGGATCATCCCGCCGTTTGGGGTCAAGGGGGGGGAGCCTGGGGCGGTGGGGCGGAACTGGGCGGAGATGCCGGATGGGACACGGCATGATCTGGCGGGAAATGCCGAGATTGACCTGCCTGCGGGATCGGTTTTCGTGATGGAGACGCCGGGGGGTGGCGGATGGGGCAAGGCGGATTTGTGAGGCTGCCCACAGTGTCCGCGTATGGACACTTTTGAAAATGTAATGATATCAGTTATTTAGGGTTTTCCGTTAACCAGGTGGAAAGGTTTGGCCGGATGCGCCCCCGCTGGAAGACGGGGGCGCATCCGGGTTGGATCAGGACAGCTTGACGCGGATCATCTGCCAGGAATGCGGCGGCAGGCTGGCGGTCAGGGTGCCGTCCGAGACCACGGTGCCGCTGCCCTTGCGCGGCACGACGGTGTCGGGCGCGGTCAGGGTGTTGGTGGCGCGCAGGTTGGTGTGGGTCATCACCTGATGGTCGATCACGGTGGCCCGGTCGCCAAAACCCTGCAACGACAGTTCCATCGTCAGGGCATCGGTCGGGTGGCGGTTGACGGCAAAGAAGGTGGCGGTGCCGCCCTCTTCATCATGGACGCCCGAGATGTCGATATAGGGCACGTTGTCGTCATGTTCGGCGTCGTAGCCGGGGCTTTTCACCGACAGGTTCAGTGCGGTGCCGCGACCGAACACAGAGGCGAAGTAGTAGGGGTAATAGATCGTCTGACGCCACGCGGCGCCGCCCGGTTCGGTCATGATCGGCGCGATCACGTTCACCAGCTGCGCGATGCAGGCCATTTTGACCACATTCGATTTCCGGATGAAGGTGTTCAGGATCAGGCCGACCTGAAGGACGTCTTCGAAGTTGTAGATGTCTTCCAGCAGGCGCGGCGCGTGGGGCCAGCCTTCGTTTCCGGCCAGGATGGCGCGGTCTTGTTCGTTCGAGTGATACCAGACGTTCCATTCGTCAAAGCTGATGGTCACGTCACGCTGGGACCGCTTGTTCGCCTTGACCAGGTTGATCGTCGATTCCACGGTGCTGATGTAGCGGTCCAGCTTGTGGTTCAGCGACAGGTAGTTTTGCGTGTGCCCGGTGCGGTTGGCAAAATACATGTGCAGGCTGATGTGATCGACCGAGTCGTAGGTGTGTTCCAGCACGATCCGTTCCCATTCGGGATAGGTCTTCATGTCGGAATGGGACGAGCCGCAGACGATGAGTTCCAGCGATTTGTCAAAGGCGCGCAGGGTCTTGGCGGTTTCGTTGGCCAGGCGGCCGTATTCGTCGGCGGTCTTGTGGCCGACCTGCCAGGGGCCGTCCATTTCGTTGCCAAGGCACCAGACGCGGCAATCGAAGGGTTCGGCGCGACCGTTTTTCTTGCGCAGGTCGCCCCAATAGCTGCCGGTCGGGCCGTTGGTGTATTCGACAAAATTGCGCGCCTCGTCCAGACCGCGCGAGCCGAGGTTGATGGCCAGCATCGGCTTGGTGCCGACCAGATCGCACCAGTCCTGGAATTCATGGATGCCGACCTGGTTGGCGTCGGCGGTGTGCCAGGCAAGGTCGAGCCGCGTCGGGCGCTGATCCTTGGGGCCCACGCCATCTTCCCAGTTGTAGGCCGAGACAAAGTTGCCACCGGGGTAGCGGACATAGGGGATTTTAAGGTCGCGCACCAGTTGCGCGACGTCGCCCCGCATGCCGTTCTTGTCGGCGGTGGGGTGACCCGGTTCATAGATGCCGGAATAAATCGCCCGGCCCAGATGTTCCAGAAAGGCCGAGTAGACCCGTTCGTCAATTTTCGCGATCGTGTAATCCCGATGCGCCGTTACATTCGCCTTCATCGCTTCCCTCCCGTCGAATGGATGCTACGCCGGAACGACGTGAGTATCCGATTTGTCGATGTATATCGGAAAGAGCAGGGGGTCCGTCAAGCGGATTGTTCGGTCGGGGGTGTCAGCCGGTGGTTGTCAGCCGCATGACGATGTCCTGATCATAGTTGCCAAAGCCCCGGCCAAAGATGTTGATGCCGCCCGGATGGCGGGCGTCGTCGGCCACGCCGATGCGCAGGCGGATCGAGCGGTGCTTGTCCAGATCGAGGTCGGTCAGGGATATCGGGCTGATCTTCATCCCGTCGACAAAGGTGCCCTCGCGGGTGATGCGCCAGGATTTCAGCTTGCCATACTGGCTGCCTTTCAGCTTCCACCAATCGGGGGTGTAGACGCCGCGTTTGTCGCCAAAATCGCCGGGGCTGGTCCAGGTGCCCACGTCGATGCGGTTGACCGACACGGTGATGTCGGAGGGCCAGTCGGCGGCGGTGCCGGGCACCTCGGACGAGAGTTCCATCGCAAACTCGATCGAGGCAAGTTCGCCGTTCATCAGTTTGGAATTGTTGGGAAATTGGTATTCGACATAGCCACGGGTGAACCAGATCAGCCCCGCACCCATGCGGCCGGGGTCAAGGAAGGTGTCGGGCACATCCAGCAGGCCGATCACGCCCTGGGTCGAGCACAAGCCGCATGGGGCCGACACCTCGCACGAGGTATAAAGGCCAAGGGGCATTGCCACCTCGATCATGTTGCGGCTGGCGTCTTCGGGCTGGGATTTGAACATCACCAGCACCTCGTCAAAGAGGGAGTGGCAGATTTTCTGATTGCCCTTGCGGGCGCGGTGCACCTCGGTGCGGATCAGGCCGGCCTCCTCCAACTGCTGGATGTTGGCGGAGACCGAGCTTTGCGGCAGGCCCAGAGCCTCGGCGATTTCGTTGACGTTCAGCGGGCCCTGGGTGTGCAAGAGTTTCAGCACCTTGACGCGGGCGGGTGAGGCAAAGGCCTTTAGCACCTCGATCCCGTCTTCGGGATCCACGATCAGGAAATTGCGGCTCATCGGCGGTCTTTCAAATGCACGGGTTCTGATCGCGTCTATATCAGCGTTTCAGATACAGTCAAACCCCGTTTGCGGCGACCGAGGCGCGCAGGACCAGCGGGCAGTCGACCTTGAGGCGCTGATAGGGCAAGGGGGCACCGCCCTCGGCCAGCAGGGTGACGGCGAGGCGGGCCATCTCCTCATGCGGGAGTTGCACGGTCGAGAGGGGGGGCGTGAGGTGGGCGACGAGATCCTCGTTGTCATAGCCGATGACCGAAATGTCGCCGGGAATGGTCAGGCCGTGGGCGCGGATCGCCTCGCAGGCGCCAATGGCGACGCGGTCGTTGAAGCAGGTGACGGCGGTGGGGCGGTGGTCCAGCAGGCTGGTCATGGCGGCGCGGCCCGAGCCGACGGTCCAGGCTGCGGCGGAAACGAGGGCGGGGTCAAAGGGGATGTCATGGGCGGCCAGGGCCTGTTTATAGCCGCGCAGGCGGTCGCGGGTGGCCTCGGTCCAATCCTCGCCGGGAAGGTGGGCGATGCGGCGGTGGCCGGCACGGATCAGCGCCGCGGTGGCCGATTGCATGCCTGCGACATCGCCGGGGGTGACTGAGGGCAGGCGGCGGCTGGGTTCGTGGCAATTGAGCAGGACGGTGGGCAGGGCGAACAGGGCTTCGGGCGGGTGGACGGTGCGGGTGATCAGGCGGGTATAGATCACGCCCTTGAGGTCCAGGGGGGCCAGGGTTTGCAGGATGGCGGCCTCTTGCGCGACATCGCCGCCGGTGACGAAACTGGCGACGAGCCAGCCCAAGGCCGCCGCCTCGTCCTTGGCGGCGTCGAGGAAGGGGGTGGCGAAGGGGGTGGTCAGGACTTCGTCGAGGAGAAGGGCGACGACGCCGATGCCGGTGCCGCGGGCGAGGCCGCGGCGGGTATAGCCGAGGTCGGCGGCCACCGCCTGCACCCGGTCGCGGGTGTCGGCTGAGATACGGGCCGTGGTGCCGCCCGACAGCACAAGCGACACCGTCGCCTGCGAGACACCGGCGGCAAGGGCGACATCGACCATGGTTGGGCGTTTCGTCATGGGGTTGGCATAGCCGCACCGAATCGTCTTGCCAAGTGGGCGGTGGGGGCGGATGATAATAATATAACTGATGAATTAGCGGAGGATGCCATGGGCACGGCAATCGCAGGACGCACGACGGTCTCGCTGGATGGGGTGTGGGAGTTCACGCACCAGTCGGACGGGGTGGCACGGCAGGCGGCGGTGCCAAATCCGTGGCAGGCGAATTTCGCTGATCTGCGGCAGGCTTACGGCCGGACGACCTATGCCCGCGAGGTGGAGGTGCCGGCGGAGGGGGCGTCGTTTATCTGCTTTGGCGCGGTGTCCTATTTCGCGACCGTGACGATTGCGGGGCGCGAGGTGGGGGGCAGTGACAATGGCTGGCTGCCCTTCGAGGTGGCGGTGCCTGCCGATTTGCAGGGCCAGACGGTGCGGGTTGAGGTGGCGTGTCATTTGCCGGGACCGGACGATGCCCATCCCGACAACTTTGCCGACATCCCGCATGGCAAGATGAGCTGGTATGGCCCCACGGGGGGCCTGTGGCAGTCGGTCCGGCTGGAAACGCGGGCGGCGCGGCATTTGACGCAGTGCGCGATTGATGCCGATCCGGTGACGGGGGCGGTTGCGGTCACGATCAGCGAAACCGGCAGCGGGGCGCGGCAGATTTCGGTTCTGGACCCTGAGGGTCGCGTGGTGGCCGAAGGTGCCGCGTTGGTGGTCAGCGCCCCGCGTCTGTGGTCGCCGCAGGATCCGGCGCTGTATCGGCTGCGGGTCGATCTGGGGGGAGATGTCACTGAACACAGCTTTGGCTTCCGCAGCTTTACCGCGTCCAAGGGGCAGTTGTTTCTGAATGGTCAGCCGTTCTTCATGCGGGCGGCGCTGGATCAGGATTACTATCCGGAGGGCATCTGCACCCCGCCCTCGACCGCCTATCTGGAGGATCAGTTCGCCAAGGCCAAGGCGCTGGGCCTGAACATGCTGCGCTATCACATCAAGGTGCCAGACCCGCGCTATCTGGAGGTGGCGGACCGGATGGGGATGTTGCTGTGGTATGACCTGCCCAATGCGGGGGCGCTGTCACCGGCGGCAGCCGAGCGGTTGAAGCAGACGATGGAGGGGATGATCACCCGCGACGGCAACCACCCGTCGATCGTGATGTGGACGCTGATCAACGAGGATTGGGGCACGCGGCTGTGTGATGATCCGGCGCATCGCGACTGGCTGGCGGGCATGGTCGATTGGTTGCGGCAGCGCGATCCGTCGCGGTTGGTTTGCGACAACTCGCCCTGTCAGGGCAATTTTCATGTGAAGGGCGATCTGGACGACTTTCACTATTACCGATCGGTGCCCGAGCGGCGCGAGGAGTGGGATGCGCTGACCGCCGAGTTTGCCCAAGGGGCGGATTGGACCTGGTCGCCGTTTGGCGATGGCATAAGGCGTGGGGACGAGCCCAAGATCGTGTCGGAATTCGGGGTCTGGGGTCTGCCGCAACCGGCACAAGTGCGTCTGGACGGGGCTGAGCCGTGGTGGATGGAAACCGGGCAGCTGTGGGGCGATGGTGCCGCCTATCCGCATGGGATCGAGGGGCGATTTGCAGCGCTGGGTCTGGCGCGGGTGTTTGGCACCCTGGAGAACATGGTCACGCAGGCGCAGTGGTATCAGTTCGCCAACCTGAAATATGAGATCGAGGTGATGCGGGCCTGGCCGCAGATTCAGGGCTATGTCATCACCGAATTGACCGATGTGCATTGGGAGTCTAACGGACTTCTGGATATGAACCGCAACCCGCGGGTGTTCCATGACCGTCTGTCGCAGGTGAATGCCGATGTGGTGATCGTGCCCAAGGTCGCCCGCTATGCCGGAACGGCGGGGCAGGATTGGACGATGGGGCTGGCGGTGGCGAGTGGCGGACAGGCGCTGGAGGCGGGCGTGCTGCGCTGGTCGGATGGGGACAGCGCGGGCGAGATGGCCTTTGCGGGGGCCGCAGCATTGACGGCGACCGATCTGGGCCTGTTGACGCTGACCCTGCCGCAAGCGGCGGCGAATCGGATGCTGACCCTGGTGTTGACGCTGACCTGCGCGGGCCGTGAGGTGGCGCGCAATCAGGTGGATGTGGCGCTGTATGCGCCACGCGGGACGACCGCCCTGCCCCGCGTTGCCACCAGGGATGCCGGTCTGGCCGACCGGGCGCGGGCGCTGGGCTATGAGGTCGTGACGGCGGACCGGGCGGAGGTGACGCTGGCCCATGCGCTGGACGAGGCGGATGTGCGGGCGATGCAGGCAGGGGCGCGCTATCTGGTTCTGGCCGATGGCACGCAGGAAACCCAAGGAAATCTGCGGGTTGAGGAGCGGGGGCGTGAGCAGCCGTTCATCAAGGTGGTCGATGACACACCCGGCGTTCCGGTGGGCGCGCAGTTTCCGCTGCCCAACATCACGCTGATCGCCCGTCATGGCACGATGTGGCGGGGCGACTGGATTGCCGGGTTCAGCTGGATCCGGCGCGACGGCGTCTTTGCCGATCTGCCGGGCGGGCCGCTGATCGACCTGTCGTTTTCCGATGTCGTGCCGCGCCATGTGCTGGGCGGATTTTCGGGATGGGAATTTGGCGGGCCTGTTCATGCCGGAATCGTGGTAGGATGGGTGCACAAACCGGCGGCGCTAATTGCCGAGCGGGCGGTGGGCCGGGGCGCGGTTGTGGCCAGCACTTTCCGGCTGACCGGCAACGCGCCGGGGGTGGACCCGGTGGCGGACGGGCTGTTTGACCGGCTGGTGCGGCTGGCGGCGGGGCGCTTGGACGGCGCATGACGTATCAAGATGCTGGATACATATCGAGAAACGTGTTGACAGAAAGATAGCGCGCTCCTTAAACTGAGCCCATTGCGGAACAACGACCTCGACCGGTCCTGAGGAGGAACCAGTCGGGGTCGCGCTATGCCGGACGACCGGCCCGATCCCCTGCGCGCGCCCGCAGGAGCCCGGAACAATCTTGGCGTGGAAGCTTTGGCTTCAAAAGAAACGGGAGGATGCAATGCGTAATACTTTGAAGGCGGTCAGTTTGGCCGCTGTTATGGCTGCGACTGGTGCGCATGCCAAGGAAACCGTCGTCTGGTGGGATTTCCTGGGTGGCGGCGACGGCGTGCGGATGAAGAAACTGATCGAAGACTTCAACGCCGCCCATGCAGACACCATCGAGATTCAGGCAACCACGCTGGATTGGGGCACGCCGTTCTATTCCAAGGTGCAAACCTCGGCCGCCGTTGGCGAAGGCCCGGACCTGATGACCTATCACGCCAGCCGTATCCCCTTGGCCGTGAGCCAGGGCACGCTGACCGAACTGACCGCCGACGACATGACGGCGATGGGTCTGACCTCGGGCAGCTTTGCCCCGGCGACCTGGGACGCGGTGAATGTGGACGGCAAGCAATACGCCGTGCCGTTCGATACGCACCCGATCGTGCTGTATTACAACAAGGACCTGCTGGAGAAGTCGGGCCTGATCGGGGCTGACGGTCTGCCGGCTGGTCTGGACGGGTTGGACAATTTCAACGCCGCCCTGCAAAAGCTGAAGGATGACGGCAACGAATGGGCGATTGCCCAGGTGACGGCGGATGGCGGGTTCGCGTTCCGCACGATCTATTCGCTGCTGTGCCAGCAAGACGGCGCCATCGGCACCGATGGCGACTGGTTCCCCGGCGACAGCCAGGAAAAGCTGGCCAATGCCGTGGGCGTGATCGCGAACTGGGTGGAAAAGGGCTATAATCCCGGCTCGACCGATTATCCGGCGACGGTGGCCCTGTTCACCAGCGGCAAGTCGCCGTTCATGATCAACGGTGTGTGGGAAGTGCCGACGATGGCCGACCTGCAGGCGCAAAACAAGCTGTTCAACTGGGGTGCGATCGAGATCCCGGCGCTGTTCAACCATCCTTGCACCTATTCGGACAGCCACGCCTTTGCGATCCCGAACAATGCGGGTAAGCCTGCCACGCCGGAAAAGCACGCCGCTGTTCTGGAAGTGGTCAAGTTCATGGAAGAAAATTCGCTGTTCTGGGCCACGGCAGGCCACATCCCGGCCAACGTCGCCGTGACGGAAACCGCGGAATACAAGGCGATGCAGCCCCAGGCGACCTATGCCAAGCTGACCGCGAATGCCGTGTTCGACCCCAAGTCGGTCAATGCCGGTGTCGCCTCGCCGCTGTTTGACGCGGCTGGCAATGCCTTTACCGCGGCCATCAACGGCGAGACGGATCCCGCATCCGCCGTGGCCGACATGAAGGCCGAGCTGGACGCGCTGGAATAAGCACCCTGCAACCAACCGGCGGGCCCCATCCGGGCCCGTCGGACCTTTGACTGAAATGGGGCGGGCATGCTGAGAAACCGGCGAAACGAAATTCTGGTGGCCTATATTCTGGTGGCCCCGTTCATCCTGATTTACGGCTGGCTGTTCATTTACCCGACAATCCAGATGGTGCAGATGAGCTTTACCAAGGCCCCGCTGATCGGGCCGGGCGAATGGGTCGGGTTCAAGAATTATGTCCGGATGTTCAAGGACCCGACGTTCTTCAAGGCCGTCCTCAACACCGCCTATTTCGTGGCCCTGACCGTGGTGCCCGGAACGCTGGTCGCGCTGGGGATCGCCCTGATGGTGCGGCGGCTGAATGGCTGGATGCAAAGCGTTGTTCTGGCGCTGTTCTTTCTGCCCTATGTGCTGCCGATCTCGGTGGTTTATGTGATCTGGGACTGGCTGACGAACAAGCAGTTCGGCATGTTGCAGGGCCCGATCTCGTTTTTCGTGGGGGAACCTGTGAACATCTGGCGCACGATCCCGTGGTTCATGCCGGGGGCTGCGATCATCACGATCTGGTGGACCAACGGGTTTTCCATCCTGCTGTTCCTGGCTGGCCTGCGCAACATCCCGCAAGAATTATACGAGGCCGCAGCCCTGGACGGCGCGACCCGCCGACAGATGCTGACCCGCATCACCCTGCCCTTGCTGTGGCCGATTACCGTGCTGTGCCTGACGATCCAGTTGATCCTGCAAATGAAGATCTTTGATCAGGTCTATCTGTTTGCTGTGGGTGGGCGGACGCAGGCGACCATGGTGATGGTGCAATACATCTATGAACAGGCCTTCCAGAAGAACTCGGGCGGCTATGCGGCGACGCTGGCGGTGGCGCTGTTTGTGGTCGTGCTGGTGTTTTCGATCCTGCAATTCCAGATCCTGCGCATAAGGGGCCAGAGATGAGCGTTTTGAGCCCCCCGCGCCGCCGGTTGGACATCGCGGCGATCCTGCTGACCACCCTGACAGTGCTGTGCGCCCTGCTGTGGTTTTTCCCGATCTATTGGGCGATCATCACCAGCCTGCGGTTTGATCAGGAAACGGTCACGGATTTCGCGCTGTTTCCAAAGAACCCGACACTGTCGGCCTATATCTTTACCATCGAAAACTCGAATCTGCTGCGGTGGTATCTGAATTCGACCATCACTTCGGTCACGATCACGATCATCACGGTGGGTGTTGCGGCCTGCACCGGCTATGCCATTTCGCAACTGACCTTTCCGGGGCGCAAGTTTCTGTGGTGGACGATCCTGGCCAGTTTCATGGTGCCGGTGTCGGCGCTGATCGTGAACCATTTCATCATCATCGCCGGGCTGGGCCTGCTGAACAGCTATATGGGCATCATCCTGCCGATGCTGCTGCACCCTGTCACGGTGATCGTCTACAAACAGTTCTTTGACGGCCTGCCCCGCGAATTCCGCGAGGCGGCGGTGATGGACGGCGCGACGGAGTTTCAGCTGTTGTTCCGCATCTTTTTGCCGATGAACTGGGGTGTCACGACGGCACTGGCAATCATCACCTTCATCGGCGCATGGAATGCGTTCCTGTGGCCGTTCCTGGCCGCGCAGGATGAAACCATGATGACCGTCACGGTCGGCATCACGGCGGTGCAGGACGCTTTTGGGGTGGCCTATGCCCGGTTGCTGTCGGGCGCGGTTCTTGCCGGCTTTCCGGTGGCACTCGCCTATCTGCTGTTCCAGCGCCGCGTCACACAAGCCATCACACTTTCAGCCGGAATCAAGGGGTAAACCATGGCATCGTTGGAACTGACATCCATCGCCAAGACATACGGCGCGGTCGAGGTGATGCGCGGGCTGGACCTGAAGGTTCAGGATGGCGCGTTCTGCGCGCTGCTGGGGCCGTCGGGCTGTGGCAAATCCACGCTGCTGCGCATGATTGCCGGGCTGGAAACCGTGACCGCAGGCAACATCCGCATCGACAGCACGGATGTGACGCATGAGCAGCCGTCCAAGCGCGGGGTGGCGATGGTGTTTCAAAACTATGCGCTGTATCCGCATCTGACCGTGCGGCAGAACATCGCCTTTTCGCTGTCGCTGGCCGGGGTATCCAAGGCGGTGCAGGCCGAAAAGGCCGATGTCGTGGCCAAGATGCTGCAACTGGAGCCGCTGATGGAGCGGCGTCCGGCCGAGTTGTCGGGCGGGCAGCGGCAGCGGGTGGCGATTGGCCGGGCGCTGGTGCGCGACCCCAAGGTGTTCCTGTTTGACGAGCCGCTGTCGAACCTGGACGCCCTTTTGCGCGTGCAGATGCGGCTGGAACTGGCCAAGCTGCACCAGGATTTGAAAACCACGATGGTTTATGTGACGCATGATCAGGTCGAGGCGATGACGCTGGCGGACCAGATCGTCGTGCTGGACAAGGGGGTGGTGCAGCAGGTCGGCAGTCCGCTGGACCTGTACAATGCCCCTGCGAACCGCTTTGTCGCGGGGTTCATTGGCAGCCCGGCGATGAATTTCCTGCCGGTGACGGTGGATGGCGGCGATCTGGTTCTGGCCGGGGGTGGGCGTCTGCCAGCGGGCACGAAGGGGGCTGTGGTCGAGGTCGGCATCCGGCCCGAGCACATGCGCATCGTCGCGGCGGGGGCGGGCGTGGTGCAGGGCACGACGCGGGTGGTGGAACAGCTGGGCAACACGTCGTTCGTCTATATTGACGGGCCGGCGGGAACGATGGTGGTTGAGGTTGCACCAGAGGCGACCCCTGCGCCCGGACA
>CAMBWO010000116.1 GCA_945871285.1 Pseudorhodobacter antarcticus
CCGCAACTTTGAGAAAGGCGGCAGAAATGTTCGAGAATGGTTTGCCGCCCGTAATCAATTCGCTATCATGTTCGAGGATCGCTTCAATGCGTGACCATATCTGAAACCCGCATGGGCCAGCTCAGATACACAGAGTTCAGGACACTCCCCAGTTCGGCTGCCCTTCCAGATTTGCGCCGTGGCAGGATGCACAGGTTTCCTGATACGTCTTCCGGCCCAACTCGATATCCGGCTCACTGTGAAAGAAGGCGAAGGATGGAGTGGCCACGGTCGCCAAGAGGCCGCCGATGAGCAACGACCTTTGAAGGCGGAACGCCCATCTGTTCTTCTCCCGCAAGGTCATGTCCGGCTCACAATTGATGTCGCACCATCGGGCGGAAGGATGCGATCGGACAAGAGTGCCAGCTGATCGCTGACGCGGGTCCTTTGCGACGCGGGATAAGCGTCCGTCGGTGGCAATCCGCCGTGTTGCGCAAACAGCATGATATCGCGTGCTATCGGCGCGGCAGCCGTGGAACCTCCGCCACCATGCTCGACTACCACTGTGACTGCATAGCGGGGTGCGTCGAACGGGGCAAAGGCGACAAACAGCGCGTGGTCACGACGGTTCCACGGCAGTTCATCCTGTGATCGGACACCCGCCGCGCGTTCCGCCGCCGAGATTGAGAAAACCTGGCTTGAGCCGGTCTTTCCTGCCATCACTTTTGTCGGGTCGGCAATTCTTGACGCGTAGGCAGTGCCACGTTCGTGGTTAGACACCTCGAACATACCCTGCCGAACGATGGACAGCGCCTCAGCTGAAAGTCCAAGAGACGCTGGAGCAGAGTTTTCCGTCGACGTCCCGCTGATCGGCCGCACCATCCGAGGCAGCACGGCCGTGCCGGAAGCAAGCCGCGCCACCATGGTTGCGAGCTGAATCGGCGAGGCCAGAGTAAAGCCCTGCCCGATTGAGGCGTTGATCGTGTCGCCAATCAGCCAGTCTTGGCCGTACTTCTTCTGCTTCCAATCGCGCGAGGGGTTGTTGCCGCGCGCCATGCCGGACAGCGGCAGATCATACTTCTGGCCAAGCCCGAGCCGATCGTTCATGGCAAAAATGCCGTCAATCCCGATGCGTTGCGCAACCTCATAGAAGTAGACATCGCAGGACTCACGCAAAGCGCCGACCATATCCACCCGCCCATGCCCGCCACGTTTCCAGCAATGGAACCGGCGGCCTGAAATCTCGACATAGCCATTGCAGGCGACCGTTTCTGCAGGGTCCATGACACCGCTCTCAAGTGCGGCCAACGCATTCGACATCTTGACCGTTGATCCCGGTGGATAGGCCCCCTGCACTGTCTTGTCGGACAGCGGGCGAAACTCGTTGTCGCGCAGCGCGCCATAGTCCAGGTTCGAGATGCCACGCACGAACAGGTTCGGATCAAACGACGGTGCTGATGTGCAACCAAGCACATCGCCATTCGTCACGTCCATGACGATGGCCGCCGCGCTCTGACCTTCGAGACGCACGCGCATAAAATTCTGCAGATGATGGTCGAGCGTGATTTGCATGTCCGGCCCGGCTGTCGGCGGATCAAGCGCCAGTTCCCGCATGGTGCGCCCAGACACATTGACCTCGACACGCTGCGTCCCCGGCAAGCCGCGCAGCGCTCGTTCATGTCTGCGCTCAATCCCGATCTTGCCGACCTCAAAGTCTGGCAGACGGAGTAAGGGTTCAGCCGCGACCTCTTCTTCCTTCAGATCGTTCTCGCTCACTGGGCCTACATAGCCAACCTGGTGAGCAAAATCGGGACCAAACGGATAGACGCGCGACAAAACCATTTCCGGATGGATCCCCGGAAGTGCTGGCGCGTTCACAGCCACGATTGACAGTTCTTCCCACGTGACCCGGTCTTTCACGGTGATTGGAGCAAAGCCGCTTGTCCGCTCGATCTGGCCTTTGATCTTAACGATGGCTTCGTCATCAAGACGCAGAAGACGTCGCAGTTTCGCAAGCACGTCTTCAAGATCTTTGACCTCCTCGCGCACCAACGTGATACGAAAAGCCTGCTCGTTGTCGGCCACTATCTTTCCTGCGCGGTCATAGATGCGACCTCGGTTGGGCGGCACAAGCCGCAAGCTGATACGGTTTTCTTCAGCCAACAGATAATATTGATCTGCGTCACGTACACCCAGTTGCCACATCCGCAGGCCCAGCACGCCGACAAACGTTGTCATGACGCCCCCCATCAGAAGCGCCCTTCGTGTGGTCTTCTGGGATATCTGGGCAAGGTCACGTTGAGATCGTCGCACGGTCTCCTCCCATTTCTTCCGGCCGAGATTTCCCCTTCGCGCGAACGGTCAGCACATAAGCGGCCCCTCTCAGAGCAAAAACTGCGGCGACCAGCCCCAGGAACCAAGGCTGGAGCGTATTCGGCGGCGGGGTCGCGCGGTGAAAACTGAGGAAATGCATGAACAGAAAGTAGGCTACATGCGCGACGGTCAGCCACCAGAGCGGCAGGACGCCCATTTGAAGAAATTTCCAGCCCGAAACACCAAGGCGACGCATGGCGAAGTCGCTCGAAGTCACACCCAACAGGATCGTAAGCAGAAGGGCGGCAACCCCAATGGCATTGGCAAGTCCGAAGCCATGCTGAAGCATCACATAGGTCAGAAGTTCAGGATGCCATTCGAAGCCAAAAAGCCGCATCAGGTCCCATTGGACCCAACCAATCAAGATCACAGCGGCATGAACGATCGCAAGAAGGCATGCGTAGATGCCAAGCTCACGCCGGAAAGGAAGAACACGCACGATACTCCGGAGGAACCGAGCCAATGGCCCTAACCCGACGGACAGAGCGACAAGTACCATGGAGGCATCCCCGAATGCTCGGTTCCAGCGGTGCATCGGGCTGAAATCGAAGTGTACGGCGGTAAAGCCAAGAACCAGTCCGGTGGCCAAAAATGCCACAGCCGCATGGCGAACCAGCGTCCGTTGTGCCAGACGACGCGGCCTTGCAGCGTGGCCTGATATTTCGGCGACCCTCATTTGTTGCTCCCAAACGACGTTGAACTGGCGTTTACTGTTCCGCCCGCCGACATTCTGAAATCACGGTATGCCCGCAACGCCCGCATCGCGGCGAATGACATGATGATCACGCCTGCCACCGCCAGATAGGGCCGAACCGGATCGAACCAGGCCAACAGGGCTGGGCCACCGAAGATCAGCATCAGTACTTTGTTGCAGGTCGGGCAAGCGATGCCGAGAAAGCTTGCAACGCCACCCGCCCCGGACGTTCGCAAACGGCACTGCGGAACCCAGAGGCCGATGATCACGCCAGCCAATATCGCAGTTAAGGTCGTCGCCCCAAGCTCCCAGGGTCCAACCGGGGTCATGCGCACAAAGAAGGGATTGATCCAGACAGCGGTGACTGTACCCAAGGTGGCGAACACGGCCAGCCCGGCAAGAGTTCCGCGAATGAGCCTTTGGAGGGCATCTGCGCGCAATTTCTCAGACGCGATAATTTCAGGGAGCATCGAACTGAATCTCCGCAAATTCCTCACCGAAACCGACGTTGACGATCCATAGGCCAGCCATTGGCAGCTTGAGGTTGACGCGCCAAACACCTGCCTCGACCAATTCAAGGGGCGGTGTGAGACCGTCCATGTGCATCTCGACCATGGCAAAGTTGACGTCCGGTCGCATGCCGACCATCTCTACGGCATCGGCGTCTGGCATGAACTGGATGTCCATACGGACATCTCGGTTCCCCGTGGCGTAGACTTGCACGTCGATTCGTCCGTCCGACAGCATTTCAGAAACCGATGCAGTCGGTACGACTCCGCCGGATGATATCGGCACTGACGCCGGGGGCCGCATCGCTGCCCAGATGAATGCACCCACAAATCCGAGGACGCCGAGAGCAACGAGGATGGCCAGAACTCTAGTTTTCATTGCTCATGTCCATGTTTGAATGATCCATCCCCGCCATGGGTGTGTCTGTGGGCAGCGGTCCGGGCGCGGGCACTAATCCAGTGCCATCGGGATCAAGAAGGTAGGTTGCAATCGCTTCGCGGTCGGCGTCCGTAAAATAAGAAGTGCCCTGCGCTACGACCTCAGCCATGCTGCCGCCAAAGGCATCTCCGTTCGGAAGGAGCCCGGATTTGAGGGCATAGCTGAGGTTGCCCACCGTAAAGCCCCGCCCTAGGAGGTCGGCCACGAGGATCGACGGCGCCTTGCTGCCGCCAGGCAGATCGTCGTTTCCCGCAAAACGCGCGCTGTCTTTCAGGCCACCGGCAAGGTTTCGTCCCGTGTGACAGGCCGCGCAATGCGCCGCCCCTTCAACCAGAACACGTCCGCGGTTCCACGGCGACGATGTGCCCATCAGCGCGTCCGTCACCGGCGCATCAAGATAGTTGGCCCGCCACAGCTTCAGCCCGGACCGGAAACTGAAGGGGAAGCCCACATCATGGACAGGAGCTGCTTCGGCGACGGGTGGGACAGTCCGAAAAGCCTCCCACAAGTCGGCGATGTCCTGGTCTGTAAACCCGGCGTAGAAGGAATAAGTGAAGACCGGATAATAGGGGTCCCCTTCTGGGGAAACGCCCTGACGCACGGCACGCGCGAAATCCTGAATGGTCCACCGCCCGATTCCCGCCACAGGATGCGGCGTGATGTTCGGCGGCACGAAAGTTCCGAACGGCGTATCGAGCGGTGCACCGCCTGCAAGTGCGGGGCCCTTCGCCGCCGCGTTAGTGTGGCACGACACGCAACCGCCTGAACGGGCCAGATACGCCCCACGTTCAGGGTCGCCGATCGGAAATGCGGCGGGCTCCGCATCTCCGATGGGCCAGAGCGCCAGCACCCCGGCACCAAGGCTACCCACCACGGTCGGCAAAATGGCAAAAAGCCGGATCAGGCCCCGCATGGTCAGTTCTTTCCTGCGCGGAACTGCGAATGGCACGAGGAACAGGTTCCGCTAATCCGATTGAACAAATCATCGGCTGCAAGGCTAGACAGGGTCAGCGCAAGGGAGGCCGGGTCTGCCAGTCCTGGCGAAACCGGGCTGTCTGCGGTCTTTTCGCCATAGCCCATCAGTTCTGCCACCGAAAAACCGAGATTGGTCTCTTCGGCAGGAGGCATGGCCATTCCGGTATGATCCATCCCCGCCATGTCTGCCGGCAGTGCGGAAGCCGGTTCAAGCCCGTTCGGCGCAGCCTTGGACAGGGCATCTGCGTAAACCCTCATCTCCTCTGCCAGAGCTGCAAAATCCTGCCAGTTGGACCAGATCTCCGGCTTGGCATAGGTTACGCCTTCAAGGCTGCCTTCGGGGAAGAGCGACAGCATGGTTTCGCCGGCGTGGCTCGCGATCACGGCGGCGCCTTCCGAGACGATGAAGGCATCGTAGGGCACAGCGCCCTGCATCATTGGCGCCAGTTCCGCCACGGTATCCCGCATCGCCGTCATGCCGTTCATCCTCTCAAGGACGACGCCGCTCGCCCCGTTGTGTGCCATCGCCACTGCCGCGACTGCGGAAGCGGCAAGCGCCATAGCGCCTGTCCATTGTTTTGCCATCTGCCTGACTGCTCTCGGTTTGTTGTTTTTGATTGACCACCGCGCACCGCACTTCAGGCGGTTCGCGAACTGCGCACATGTTTTGGGTCAGGATTAAAACGACAGAGCACTCGACTGGACCTGAAACGGCACCATCGAACCATGGCTCTTGCCCAGGCTGACCTTCAGATCAGCAGGCGTGGAGGGGGCAGACTGACAGAGGGGCCCCCGAAGCGAAGCTGGGTCTGGGCCAAACGCGGTCGCGACATCACTGCATGGCTGGGGATGAACGCAGTCACTGCGCCGATTGGCAACACGAATGCAGTACATGCCAGCGCCGGATGGCAAGACAGCGATATGTTCGTCGATCCGGCACTGCCGTCTGACATCTCTACCGAGGTCGGGGAGTGATGATCAACCGGGGCGAACGCCGATGCAGATTGGCCAATAGTCAAACCGCAGAGCAGCACGATCATGAAAGACCATGCCCATAGAAGTCGCACCATCCCGCCCGGAAGCAGGAAGTTCAATGCGGTCCGTTTGGTGGAAGTCTTCAACATAAGGTTAGATCAACTTGACTTGCGTCCCGACCGGAACTCGGTCGAAGACTTCTTCAATATGCTCGTTGTAGAGGCCGATGCAACCGTTTGAGGAACGGCGCCCGATTTTCCGCGTATCGTGGGTGCCGTGGATGCGGTAATATTGCCAAGACAAATAGAGGGCACGCGTTCCAAGCGGGTTGCTGGGGTCGCCGCCCGGCACAAATGCCGGCCACTCGGGATTGCGCTCCCGCATCGATGGCGTCGGTGTCCAGCTTGGGTTGACGCGCTTTTCGACGACTTCGGTATAGCCCCTGCGAGTCAGATCCTCGGATAGCGGGACAGAACTCGGATACAGGAACATCTGACCGTCACCGGTCCAGTGCTGGAGAACCTTCGCGGTCGTGTCAGATATGATGATTCCAAGACCCAACGCATCAAAATGGTCTTGCCACTCGTGAACCCGAAACGACGAGATGTTATTGCGAACCGGGCCTTCGGTGTCTTCGGAGGCAAAGGCGGCACGGCCCACCAAAAAGGGCGCGGCCAGTGCTCCGACAGCAAAGTAACGTCGATTGAATCGCATGGGCTGCTCCTCGGTTTTTTATCGTGATGCAGCCTTCCAACGTGGGAAGGTCAAACTGGTTTGTCAGATCAAATGGTCACAAACCGGTGATAACGTGGCGATTTCGCCGCGCCGCGCGAAAATAGCAGAGGTCACTGCGATTTGAACATCACTTCAGAGCACATGTGACTCTATGTATGGTGATGCGAAAGTTACTCGCCATTCTTTGCAGCGCTGTTGTGCTCGCGTCTCTTTTTGGGGAGGCGCGCTCAGATCATGCACTTCATGAAAGCCCCTTTCTCGAAATGCATGCCATACCAATGGTCCAGGAATCCCACTGCGGCGGCGGTTCTGGTCATGTGGCCTGCCAGGTCCTATTGGCCGGTCAGGTCGCGACTCCGATATTGAATATCGCTTTTGCCTCATCGCAGTTCGAAATCGGGCCAGTCCGGGCAAGCAGCCGCATCTCTTCTCCACAACCGCCGCCTCCGCGATACGTCTCCTGAACGAACCCAAGTCCAATCGCTTCATCCCAGGAGACATCATGATTTCCCGACGTTCCTTTTTAGGCGGTGCCGCGGCTGCCGCTTTTGCCACACCGTCTATCCTGCTAGCCCACACCGAAGAACCTTTCGTTCTGGCCGAAGAATTTCAGCCGCGAGAGGTGCGCGTCCGCGAGCAGCACGCTCCGGGTCAGATCCTTGTATTCCCACGTCTTTACTACCTCTACCACGTCTTCGACAGCGAACGCGCGATCCGCTACGGCGTCGGTGTTGGCAAGGCTGGTCTCGAGTTCAAGGGAACGGCGATCATCGAGCGCAAGGCCGAGTGGCCCTCGTGGCGGCCGACGAATGACATGATACGGCGTGACCCCGACCGCTATGCGCAATTCGCGGACGGCGTGCCGGGCGGGCCCGGCAATCCTCTCGGGGCCAGGGCGCTTTATCTCTACAAAGACGGCCGCGACACCTATTTCCGCATCCACGGCACGACAGATCCGGCCTCCATAGGGCAATCCGTATCGAACGGCTGCATCCGCATGCTGAACGATCATGTAAAGCAGCTCTATGATCAAGTGCCCGTCGGCACGCCGGTTACCGTATTGTGACAAGGTCACGCCGTGGCCTTCTCATTCTTGGCGGGACCGTCGCCCTGATCTACGGCTTGCGTGCGCTGCCGTGGGACCGTCTTCCCGGGCGCGGCCCACGTTATGTCGACTTGCCAGACTTGCCGCCATTTCGCCGGCTTAAGGAACAGGGTCAGACTTCTGGAGCAACGGCCGCTTTCGTAGGGCTCGACGCACCGCCCGCCGATGCTGATCAGAGAGGTGCGCGTGCAGACGCTTTGCGGGCCGACCTTTGCCCTGCTCTATTCGGCCCTGCATTGCCGACGGAAATCGTTCCAATCGCATACTTCAGTGAATTCCGCTGCCCTTACTGTCGGGCACTTGAGCGGGATCTGGACACGCTTTTGGCCGAGGACCCCGCATCCTTCCGCCTCATCCAGCACGAACTTCCGATTTTCGGGCCTGCGTCCGAACTCGCCGCACGCGCGTCGGTTGCGGCCGCACGGCAAGGCAAGCAGCAGGAGCTTCGTCGCCGCTTTATGCGGACACCACTGGTTGCAGAACCGGCATCCGTCTTGCGCGTAGCCACCGACATCGGACTCGACGTCGATCAGCTTACCCGCGACATGGCCTCGCCGGAAGTCCAGGCAGAGCTTGATCGGACCCGGGCTCTCGCAGATATTTTCGGGTTTATCGGTACGCCGGGGCTCGTGATCGGGCGAACCGTCCTCAACGGCGCAATTCCCTACGCACTCCTCCGTCGCATCGCGGAAGACGAGAAATCCAGACAGACGTCTGTATGCTGACGCCATGAACACGCCGTCGCACATGCTGATCGGAGCGGCTTTTTTTGCGCGGCCTCTGGCACCGGCAACACTTGTTGCGGCGATGGTCGGGGGCTTTGTCCCGGACTTGCCGATGTTCGCTCTGGTCCTGTGGTCCACCCGCGTGCTCGGTTTGCCGGAGCATGATGTCTTTGGACGGTTATACTTTTCGGACTCGTGGCAAGCGATTTTCGCGGTGGATCACGGCTTCCTGATCTGGGCCCCGCTTTTCCTCGCTACCCTTTGGAGCGGCCAAGTCTTGCTGCGCGCCTTCGCGGGCTCCGGCTTGCTTCACGCCGTAGCGGATTTCGCAACCCATCACGACGATGCCCGCCGCCAGTTCTGGCCTCTGTCCGACTGGGTCTTCCGCAGCCCGGTCAGCTATTGGGACCAGCGCTTCTACGGCGACGTTTTCGCGGTCTTCGAGGTCGGGTTGGTTGTTCTGCTCGCTCTATTCTTGTTTTGGCAGTTCAGGCGGGCATGGCAACGGGCGCTGATCCTCGCGCCCGCAGGCCTGATCGTGGTGCCTGTCATCCTGACCGGTGGCTTCCATGGACTACACGGCATGGGGTGACGGGCAAGACTGCTGCGGGCAAGGTAACCATTGGCCACGATGCCCGCAACGCAAGCCTGATCACATGCCTTTCGCGGCAAGCCAGGCGTTCATGTCGGCAATCTCGGCTTCCTGGGCCGCGATGACTTCTTCGGCCAGCTTGCGCATCTCGGGATCCGTACCAAATTCAAGCTGCACTTTCGCCATGTCAATGGCGGCCTGATGGTGCGGGATCATGCCTTTGACGAAATCGACGTCGGCATCGCCGGTATAGGGGGCCATGTTGGTCATCATGGCGTCCATCGCGGCGGCATAGCCTTTGACGGCTGCGTTGTCGGCCAGTTCCGGCGGGATCATGGCAGCGTGGCTCATCATGGTCATGCTATCGGTTCCCATGTTCATGCCTGAATGGTCCATCCCTGCCATATTGTCGGTCTGGGCATAGACATAGCTTCCTGCGGCCAGCACGGCGGCCAACACAGCAGCGGTTGCAATCTTCTTCATATCGTTTTCTTCCTTTTACTTTCTAAACTCTATCTACATGGCCCAGCTAGCGCGATCAGGCAGGTGCATAGCCAACTTCGGTCAAGGCGTTGACCAGTTGGTCGCGCGGAGCAGAGGATTTGACATCGACTTTGCGTGCACCGGGATCGGCATTGACTTCGGCGGTCGGATCAACCGACTGGATTGCCTTGGTCACGCTGCGTGCGCAGCCGCCACAGGTCATGTTCTCAATATGGAACTGCATGAGTACCTCCTTCAGGGTTCCGTCTCATGCAACAGCATATGGGGCTTCCCATCGTTGTAAGGTCAAGAGCACAAACCCGTGAGTGAAAAAACAAAAAACAGCCCTTGACCTTACCATCATGGGAAGCCCTATCTCGAATAGCGGAAACATATGCCGAAGGAGTTCCGCTGTGAACATGCAGGCGACTACATTGCCAATTGCTGAGGCAGAGAAATTCGTTCTCGACGTCGAGGGCATGACCTGCGCCTCTTGCGTCGGCCGTGTCGAGCGCGCTCTGAAAGCGGTGCCCCGCGTTCAATCGGCGTCGGTCAACCTTGCCACCGAAAGGGCAGAGGTGACCGGCGCAGCCGTTGACCGTGCGTTGCTCGTCAAGGCTGTCGAGGATGCGGGCTATGACGTCACCTCTCTTCCTGTCCATCTGCAGATCGTGGGTATGACTTGCGCCTCTTGCGTCGCCCGGGTGGAACGTGCGCTGAAAACCGTGTCCGGGGTAACCTATGCCTCGGTCAATCTGGCAACCGAGCAGGCACATGTGATTGGACAGGCCGATCCGGCCGCCCTGATCCGTGCCATCGAAGATGCGGGATATGATGCGCGTGTGGCCGTGTCCGCCGCCCATCTGTCGGAGGAGGTCACCTTGCGCAAGGCAGCCGAGGAAAGCACCCTGAGACGGGATCTGCGGATCGCGGCCGCGCTGAGCCTGCCGGTGTTTGTGCTGGAGATGGGATCGCACCTGTTCACCTGGGTGCATATGGCGGTGATGAACACGATCGGCATGCAGAACAGCTGGTATCTGCAGTTCGCCCTGACGACGGCGGTTCTCTTTGGCCCGGGTTTGCGTTTTTTTGCCAAGGGGCTGCCCGCGCTGGCGCGGCTCGCCCCGGACATGAACAGCCTTGTCGCCGTCGGCACCTCAGCCGCCTATGGCTATTCGCTGATCGCAACCTTCCTTCCCAATTTGCTGCCACCGGGCACGGTGAACGTCTATTACGAGGCGGCAGCCGTCATCGTGACGCTGATCCTGCTTGGCCGCATGCTGGAGGCGAGGGCCAAGGGGCGAACCTCTGAGGCGATCAAGCGTCTGGTCGGCTTGCAGGCCAAAACGGCGCGAGTCTTTACAAACGGGGCTGTTGTCGAGGTGCCGATTGCCGAGGTTCGCCCGTCCGATCTGGTCGCGGTGCGCCCCGGTGAAAGGGTGCCGGTCGACGGTGAAGTGACCGAAGGGGCCAGTTGGATCGACGAAAGCATGATCTCGGGCGAGCCGTTGCCGGTGGAAAAGACGATTGGCAGCCCGGTGACGGGCGGCACGATCAACCAGACCGGTGCCTTTACCTTCCGCGCCGTCGCGGTGGGCGAGGCGACGATGCTGGCCCAGATTATCCGAATGGTCGAGGCGGCACAGGGAGGAAAGCTGCCGATCCAGGCGTTGGTGGACCGCGTGACCATGTGGTTCGTGCCCGCCGTCATGGGCCTGGCCGCGCTGACCTTTGTGGTCTGGATGGTCTTTGGCCCGGAACCTGCCCTGACCTTTGGCCTGGTCAACGCCGTGGCGGTTCTGATCATCGCCTGCCCCTGTGCCATGGGGCTGGCCACGCCGACATCGATCATGGTCGGAACCGGACGCGGCGCGGAACTGGGCATCCTGTTCCGCAAGGGTGAGGCGTTGCAGGCCTTGCAGGACGTCAAGGTGGTGGCCTTTGACAAGACCGGTACGCTGACGATTGGCAAACCCAGCCTGACGGATCTTCACCTTGCCCCCGGCTTTGACCGCGACCTGGTGCTGGCCGCCGTCGCGGCGGTGGAGGGCAAATCAGAACACCCGATTGCCCGCGCCATCGCGGCTGCGGCTGCGGAGGCGGGCCTTGCCCTGCCCGAGGTGACCGGTTTTGCCTCGGTCACCGGCTATGGCGTCACGGCCCGCGCTGGCGAAACACGGGTCGATATCGGTGCCGACCGCTACATGGAAATGCTGGGTCTGGATGTGGCGGTCTTTGCCGATATCGCGGTCCGGTTGGCGGATGAGGGCAAGTCTCCGCTCTATGCCGCGATAGATGGCAAGTTGGCAGCGATCCTTGCCGTTGCCGATCCGGTCAAGGCAACGACACCCCAGGCGATCAAGGCCCTGCATGCGCTTGGCCTGAAGGTTGCGATGATCACGGGCGACAATGCCCGCACGGCGCAGGCTATCGCAGGACAGCTGGGCATCGACGAGGTCGTGGCCGAGGTCCTGCCCGACGGAAAGGTCGCCGCCGTCAAGCGGCTGAAGGCCCTTGGCACATTGGCCTATGTCGGCGACGGGATCAACGATGCTCCGGCTCTGGCTGAGGCGGACGTGGGACTTGCCGTTGGCACAGGCACCGATATCGCCATCGAGGCTGCCGATGTGGTGTTGATGTCGGGGCGTCTTACGGCAGTGCCCGACGCCATCGCGCTGTCGAAGGCCACGATGCGTAACATCCGGCAGAACCTGTTCTGGGCCTTTGCTTACAATGCCGCCCTGATCCCGGTCGCCGCCGGGGCGCTTTGGCCGGTTTACGGAATTCTTCTGTCGCCGATCTTTGCCGCCGGCGCGATGGCGCTGTCGTCGGTCTTCGTTCTTGGCAACGCGCTGCGTCTGCGCCGCTTTGCCCCTAATCAAGCCTGAAGGAGCCAGATCATGAACATTGGTGAAGCCGCAAAAGCCTCGGGCGTATCTGCCAAGATGATCCGCTACTACGAGTCCACAGGACTGATCCCTGCGGCCGGGCGCACTGGTTCGGGCTACCGCGTCTATTCTGACACCGAAGTGCAGATGCTGCGCTTCATCCGGCGCTCTCGCGACCTTGGCTTTCCGGTGGAGAAAATCGAGGAACTGCTGGCGCTCTGGCGAGACCGATCCCGCCAGAGTAGCGATGTGAAACGTCTGGCACTGGAACAGATCAGCGGGCTGGAGCGGAAAATCAGCGAGATGCAGGCTATGATGGAAACGCTGCAGAACCTTGCCGAAGCATGCTGCGGGGATCATCGGCC
>CAMBWO010000117.1 GCA_945871285.1 Pseudorhodobacter antarcticus
GAAGAGGGGCTTTGCACCTTCCGCAACGGGCGGGTGGACATCAACGATTTCGACGGCCTCGTCCAGCTTGCCGATTTCGACCATGACTATCTGGACCATGACGGCCCGCTGTATCAAGGCGTCCAGGCCCCCCGTTTCGCCGCCTGACCACTGCCCTGGCAAAAGCAAACGGCCAGCCGGGCCCCGTTCAATCTGACTCAGGTTGAACGGGGGCCGCCCCCGGATCGCGCCCGACCGTCACGGTGCGCGGCCGGGTATATGCCCCCGACCACGCTCCTTGATCTCCGGCCCCAAACCGCGCTTCAGCCGTTCAGCGAGGTCTGCTGGCTCGTCACCGCCGTCTGCACCGGATCGGCCGGGATGATGCTGGCTCCATCCTCCAGTTGCAGCAATTCGGCCAAACGTTTTCGCCCACGGTTGACCCGGCTTTTCACCGTGCCCACCGCGCAACCAATCGTGGCCGCCGCTTCCTCATAGGAAAACCCCAACGCGCCCACCAGAACCAGCGCCTCGCGCTGCTCGTCGATCAGCCGCTCGAACCCGCGCTGAAAATCCCACATGGCCAGGGTGCCGTCATGCTCGGGCTTTTGCGACAGCCGGGCGGCGAACTGGCCCTCGCTGTCTTGAACCTCGCGCCGATGCTTGCGCAGGTCGGAATAAAACCCGTTGCGCAGAATGGTGAACAGCCACGCCCGCAAATTGGTGCCCGGCGTGAACTTGTCAAAGCTCGACCAGGCCTTCAGGATGGCCTCCTGCACCAGATCATCCGCAGCAGGGCCATTGCGCACCAGACTCAGCGCAAACGCCCGCAAGGCCGGCAAATGGGCAATCATTTCGTCTCTGGGATCGGGAATTTTCATCATGTTCCGTCCCGTTCTCGCAACTGCCGCAACAGGTCCTGCAATCGTTCTGGCAATTCCTCTGTCAATTTTGGCGCGTATATCCGTTTCAGGTTTTCGTCGATCTGCCGCACCACACCGGGCGGGATCTTCGACGTCGGCTTGTCTTTGGGGGCCATCTTGCGCTCATGGTTCCTGAGAAATATTTTCTGGATAGTGGAACCAAACGCGCGATCCGGCGTTTGGTTCCGTAGGTTTGCAAACAAAAAGGACATCGAATGGCGATCAGAACGACGTCTGCGATGGGGTCGGGCGACCTGTCGCGATCCGTCGGTATGGAACTGCCCTTTTTGCGGCGGTACGCGCGGGCCCTGACAGGCAGCCAAGGCGCGGGCGATTGCTATGCCGCCGCTACTCTTGAGGCGATCCTTGCGGACCGTCACATATATGACACGGAAATCAGCCCGCGGGCAGCCCTGTTCCGGGCCTTTCATCAAATCTGGTCCCGCGCCGGTGCCCCGATGGCCGAGGACGCCAGCGACCCTCTGGAACACCGCGCCCAGCTTCACTTGCGCAGCTTGACCAAGGGCAGCCGCGAAGCCCTGCTCTTGTCCACGATCGAAGGGTTCAGCATCGACGAGGTTGCCCAGGTCCTTCAAACCACCCCGGACGCCGCACAGCAACTGATCCAGCAAGCCCTGACCGACATGGAGGATACCGTGCGCGGTGCCGTGATGATCATCGAGGATGAGGCCTTGATCGCAATGGATATCGAAAGCATCGTGCTGGCCATGGGTCACCGCGTCACCGGTATCGCCCGCACCCATTCCGCCGCCGTGGCGCTGGGCAAAAAGGAACGTCCCGACCTCATTCTGGCCGACATCATGCTGGCCGAAAACACCTCGGGGATCGACGCCGTCCATGACCTGCTGGCGGCATTGGGCTCCTTGCCCGTGATCTTCATCACGGCCTTCCCCGACCTTTTGTTGACCGGCAGACGGCCCGAACCCACCTTCCTGATCGGCAAGCCCTACACCGATGAACAGATCCGCTCGGCGGTCAGCCAGGCGATGTTCTTCGCCTCGACCGAAACGCTCGAGGCGGGCAAACCCTAGCGGCGCCTGTGCAGAAACTGCCGCCCGGCCAGATAGGCCAGGTCAAACACCAGCGACGGCAGCGGGTCACGCGCCGTCGCCTGCACCGCCGCCACCGCGCGCATCACCTCTTGCCGACGCCGGCGCTGGGCTTGGCGCACTTGTGCAATCGCGGCCGCCAGCGCAATCAACCCCAACCCGACTATCGCTGCCGCCGCCGGATGCCCGACCGAACGCGCCAGCATCCAGAACACGGCCGCAATCAAGAACCCGCCGCCCGTGACCGCCAGTCCAACAACCACCGCCCCCGCCGCCACATCCAGCGCCAGCCCGCGACCCGTTTCGCGGGCTGGACCCAGTATCAGGTTCAGCAGTGTCACTTGCGCGCCAGGGCGCCAAGCAACAGCCCCAACCCGGCCGCAAGGCCCAGCGCGACATAGGGGTTCGCCGCAACCGCATGTTCGATCCGCGCATCCACAGCCTGACCCTTGCGCACGGCATAGTTGCCAACATCGTTCAGCCCGTCCGACACCGTCTGCGCCACCGCCGAGCCATGCGAGCTCACCGTCTCGGCCATTTGCGATGCCAGCTTGGTCATATCGGCGCGCATCGCCTCGATCTGCGCCATCAGGGCGTCATAGTCCGGTTTGAATTCGCCAAGTTTCTGGTCTTGTGCCATGGGCTTTCCAATCTTTCATGTTGTGTCAAACAAAAGCACACCTCGCCCGCCCCTCAGGGCAGATCCGGCATAGCTTGCCCTAACTGGCCCGCCTGACGCCCCACCGCACTAACCCAGGTCAGGATTTCGGGGCGTGACGGCCGATCACAAACTTGTTGACAGGCAGGATACCGGCATCCTAAATGCCGAAACATAGAAACCTGTCCTACAGGTTTGGGGGATGACTCGCGTGGAACAGGTCAACAGCACGGGGCTCGTCGGCGATACCATCGGGGCCATTTCCCGTCATATCCGCGAAAAAGACCTGATGCCCGGCGACCGCCTGCCGTCCGAGGCGCTCCTGTCCAAAGAACTCAACGTCTCCCGCACCGTCGTGCGCGAGGCGTTCCGCTCGCTCGCCGCCATGCGCATCATCGAACTGGCCACCGGCAAGCGGGCGACGGTGGCGCAAATCGACCATGGGGCCATGTCGCTGATGATCGAACACGGCGTCCACACCGACCAGATCAACATCCAGCAAATCTATGACGTCCGCCGCACCATCGAAACCCGCATCGTCACCCTTGCTGCGATCCGCCGCACCGATGACGAAGCGACCCAGATTCTGGCCCTCGCCGCCCGGATGCAGGACGCCGTCAACGATCCCGCCGCGTTGATGGAACATGATCTGGCCTTTCACACCGCCCTGGCCCGCGCTTCGCGCAACCCGGTCTATTCCCTGCTGATCGGCTCGTTTCAGGGCATCACCCGGCAAACCTGGCCGATCGGCTGGAAAAGCCGCCCCACCCAGGCCGCCCGCGACCTGATGGTCGGCACCCATCTCGACATCGCCCGCGCCGTCGCCGCCAGCGACCCGCAACAGGCCGCCGCCTTGATGTCCTTGCACTTTGACGAAAGCGTGCGCGCCCTGCTGACGGCGGGCCTGTCATGAAGATCACCGCGCTTGAAACGATCCGCCTGGCCGACCGCCCCAACCTTCTCTGGGTGCAGGTTCACACGGACGAGGGCCTTGTCGGCCTTGGCGAAACCTTTTTCGGCGCCGCCACGGTCGAGGCGCATGTCCACGAATACATCGCCCCCCGCGTGATCGGTCGCGATCCCCTGCAAATCGACCTTTTGGCGGCGGATCTGGTGGGCTACCTCGGCTTTCGCTCGACCGGGGCCGAAATGCGCGGCAATTCGGCCTTTGACATTGCCCTGTGGGACATCTTCGGCAAGGCGATGAACCAACCCATCGCCCAACTGCTGGGTGGCTTCACCCGGCGCGAAATCCGCACCTACAACACCTGCGCCGGCACCGACTACGTCAAGAAGACCACGGGCCAGGTCACCGCCAACTACGGCCTCGGCGACAGCAACCAGTATGACGATCTGAACGGTTTTTTGCACCACGCCGACGACCTCGCCCATTCCCTGCTGGACGAGGGCATCACCGCCATGAAGATCTGGCCCTTTGACCGCGCCGCCGAGGCCTCCCGGGGCCAGTATATCTCGGGCCCCGACCTGCGCCAAGCCCTGGAACCGTTCGAGAAAATCCGCGCCGCCGTCGGCGACCGCATGGACATCCTCGTCGAGTTTCATTCGATGTGGCAACTGCTGCCCGCCATGCAGATCGCCCGCGCCCTGACCCCCTATCAAACCTTCTGGCACGAAGACCCGATCAAGATGGACAGCCTGTCCAGCCTGAAACGCTATGCCGAGGCCTCGCCCGCGCCGATCTGCGCGTCCGAGACCTTGGCCACCCGCTGGGCCTTTCGCGACCTCTTGGAAACCGGGGTGGCGGGCGTGGTGATGCTGGACCTGTCCTGGTGCGGCGGCCTGTCCGAGGCGCGCAAGATCGCCTCGATGGCCGAGGCCTGGCACCTGCCCATCGCCCCGCATGACTGCACCGGCCCCGTGGTCCTGTGCGCCAGCACCCATCTGTCGCTGAACGCCCCCAACGCCCTGGTTCAGGAAAGTGTCCGCGCCTTTTACCGCACCTGGTACCGCGATCTCGTCACCGCCCTGCCAACCGTCACCAACGGCATGATCACGGTGCCGCCCGGCCCCGGTCTGGGCATGGAACTGAACCCCGACCTTGACCGGGCCTTTGTCACGACACGAAAGATTTCGAACGCAACAACGGTCTGACCAGACCGAACCACGCTCATGGGAGGAGCAAATGATGAAGAAACTCAAAGGATTGGCCGTCGCGGCCTTGCTGTCCACCGCCGCAACCGGGGCCTATGCCCAGGACCCGCTGGACATCGTGTTCACCGTCCACTCGGGCGCGTCGAACACCTTCTGGCAGGCCGTGCAAAAGGGCTATGAAGACGCCTGCACCAAGATCGCCGCCACCTGCCAGATGATCTATCTGCAAACCGATGGTTCGATCCCCGAACAGGTCGCCAACATGGAGGCGGCTCTGGCCCGCAACCCCGACGCCCTGATCACCTCGATCATCGACAACACCGCCTTTGACGAGGTAATCCAGCGCGCCCGCGATGCCGGTGTGATCGTGATATCGTCCAACGTGGACGACCTGGAAGGGGCGGCGGGCAACGCCCGTCAGGCTTTCGTCGGTCAGGGGTTTGAACCCGCAGGCCGTGGCCTTGCCCGCGCCCAATGGGCCAACATGCCCGCCGAAGGCCCGATCCATGTGCTGGTCGGCGTGTCCGGCCCCGGCCAGAACTGGTCCGAAACCCGCGCCCTGGGTGTAACGAACTATCTGGACGAGATGATCGCCGCCAACCCCGACCGCGCCATCACCTATGAGAAAATCGACTCCGGTCTTGATCTGGCCGTCGTGGCCGACCGCGTCGGCGCTTATCTCAGCGCCAATCCCAACACCAACGCCTATTTCGACACCGGCTTCTGGCACGCCGGCGTGGCCAGCGTGCTGCGCGACCGTGGGATCGAGCCGGGCAAGGTTCTGCTCGGCGGCTTCGACCTTGTGCCCGTGGTGCTGGACGAGATGGAGGCCGGCTATATCCAGGTTCAGGTCGATCAACAGCCCTACATGCAGGGCTTCCTGCCCGTCATGATGGTCTACATGAACAAGACCGTCGGCCTGTCGCCCGTGGACGTGAACACCGGCGAGGCGCTGGTCTACCCCAAGGACGTCCCCGCAATCCGCGAAATGTCCGAAAAGGGCCTGCGCTGATCCATTGACCCCGGCCGGTGCGGGCATCCCCCGCACCGGCCCCGCCTTTCAACAGGGACCACGCCCCATGCGCCGCCTTTTCAAACTCTCTCTTCAAAAACCCGAACTGGCTGGCGCACTTTTGCTGCTGGTGCTGGTGATCGTGTTCCAGATCCGGTCGGACTATGTGTTCCTGTCGGTCAACAACATCCGCGGCATCCTTGGCCTTCTGCCCGAAACCGCCCTGGTCGCCTTGGGCGTCACCCTGCTCATGATCTGCGGTGAGTTTGACCTCTCGGTCGGCTCGGTCTTTGCCCTGATGCCGATGACCATGGCCGTGCTGGTGGTGGGCGGCTGGCCCTTCTGGCTGGCCGTCGGTGCGGGCCTGCTGGTCTGCGCCTTCATCGGATTCCTGAACGGCTGGATCACCATCCGCTTTGACATCCCGTCGTTCATCACCACGCTGGGCATGATGTTCATGGCCCGCTCGTTGACCGTGGTCGTCTCGGGCGGCTTTCCGCCCCGCATCCGCCCCGGCGAGGTGCCAAGCTGGATCTTTGCAGGCTTTGTCGATGACGGCGGCCTGATCCGCGCCTCGGTCTTGTGGTTCATCGGCATTGCCGTGCTGATCAGCCTGCTGCTCTCAAAGACCAATTTCGGCAACTGGGTCCGCGCCACCGGCGGCTTCATGCCCGCCGCCGCCGCGATGGGCATCCCCACCGGCAAGGTCAAGATCGCCTGTTTCATGATCTGCTCGGTCCTTGCGGGGTTTGCTGGCATGATCCAATCCCTGCGCCTCAACTCCTTCTTGCCCTCGATCGGCGAGGGGATGGAGTTGCAAGCCGTCGCCGCCGCCGTCATTGGCGGCACCGCCCTGGCGGGCGGCGTCGGGTCCATCATCGGCGGCCTGATCGGCGCCACGCTCATCCGCGTCATCGACAACGGCATGGTGATGTCTCAGGTTGATGCCAACTGGTTCAAATTCGCCATCGGCGCCCTGACCATCTTTGCCGTGGTCGGCAATGCCTGGCTGCGCCGCCGTGGCCGCGCCATGAAGGTGGAGACCGACAAATGACCACCCCCATCATCGAAACCCGCAACCTGCACAAATGGTATTCCGGCGTTCACGCGCTGAAAGGCGTCAGCCTTAAGGTCGAACGCGGTCAGGCACTGGGTCTGGTCGGCGACAACGGTGCCGGCAAATCCACCCTGATCAACATCCTGTCCGGCCTGCACCGCCAGGATGATGGCGAGGTTCTGGTCGAAGGCCAGCAAACCGACATCCGCAACCCCAAGGATGCCATGGGTCTGGGGATCGAAACCATCTACCAATACAACTCGATGGTTCCCCTGATGTCGATTTCGCGCAACGTCTTCATCGGGCGCGAACCGCTGAAATGGTCCATCGGCGGGTTCGGCATCCTGGATGAGAAAAAGATGCGCGAGGATTCGGTCAAGGCCATCGCCGATGTCGATCTGCACCTGCGCAGCCCCGACGCGCTGGTGGGCGAATTGTCCGGCGGCCAGCGCCAAGGCGTCGCCATCGCCCGCGCCATGCATTTCAAATCCAAGGTGATGATCCTGGATGAACCCACCAACCACCTGTCGGTCAAGGAAACCGCCAAGGTGATCGGCTTCGTCAAGGGGCTCAAGGCGCAGGGCGTCACCTCGATCTTCATCAGCCACAACATGCATCACGTCTTTGCCTGCTGCGACCGGATCGTCGCCATGGCCCTGGGGCAGATCGTGCTGGACAAACCCGTCTCGGAAACCTCGATCGAAGAGGTCTCGGAAAAGCTGTGATGCCATGACGTTGATCGACCTTTCGGGCAAACACGCCCTTGTCACTGGCGGTCTTGGCACCATCGGCGCGGCCATCGCAACCACGCTGGCCGCGTGCGGGGCGCGGGTGACGGTCCTGGACCACCCCGATCTGGACCCGCCCGCCGCCCACCTCTGGCTGCCTGCCGACTTGAACGACCTGCCCGCCACCCAGACCCTGGTCACCGCCGCCGGCCCCTTTGACATCCTGATCAACAACGCCGCGCTTATCCTGAACAAACCCTTCGCCGACTTCAGCCTGGAAGAGTATGAACAGCAGCTCCGCGTCAATTCGACCGCCTGTTTCGCCCTGACCCGCGCCTGCGTCCCGGCAATGCAGGCCCAACGCTGGGGCCGCATCCTCAACCTGACCTCCGTCACGCTGAACGGCCAATGGACGGGCTATACCCCCTACACCGCCTCCAAGGGGGCGCTTTTGGGCCTGACAAAATCCCTTGCCCGCGAACTCGGGCCCCATGGCATCACGGTCAACGCCATCGCCCCGGGGGCCGTCGTGTCACAGGCCGAAAACCGGGTCTTTGCCGACCGTCTGGCCGAATACAACGCCTTCATCCTTGACCGGCAAAGCCTGAAATCCCGCATCCAGCCGCAGGATGTCGCCAACCTCGCAGCCTTTCTCGCCTCGGATGCGGCGCGGATGATCTCGGGCCAGAACATCGGCATTGATGGGGGCTGGTGAATGATCACGCTGACCGCCGGCACTGCCAAGGCGCAAATCCTGCCCGACATGGGCGGCGGTCTGGCGGGCCTGTGGCAGGGCGACCGCCCCATCCTGCGCCCCTGGTCCGGCAACCCCGATGACGGCCCCTTTGCCCTGGCCTGCAACCTGCTTCTCCCGTTCTCCAACCGCATCTCCCACGGCGGTTTCACGTTTAAGGGCCAGCACCACCCCATCGCCCCCAACCTGCCGGGCGAGCCCTTCCCCATCCACGGCGACGCCTTTCAGCGCATCTGGACCCACCACTCCACCCAAGCCACCGCCGACCTGACCCTGACCCGCGGCTCCATCGGCCCCTTCCTTTACGACGCGCAGGCCCGCTACGCCCTGGCCCCCAACGCCCTGACCATCACCCTGTCCCTGACCAACCGCGCCACCCAGACCCTGCCCTACGGCCTTGGCCTGCACCCCTGGTTCCCCCGCGACGCCGCGACCCGCCTGCAATTCCATGCCACCGGCTGCTGGCCCGAAACCGCCCAGCACCTGCCCGCAACTCAGGCCCCCCTGCCCCTGCACCCCAACCCTTGGGCTGACCCCGCCCCCCTGCCCGACGCCTGGATCAACCAGGGTTTCTCCGGCTGGGATAGCCACGCCCGCATCACCCAAGGCCCCGCCGCCACCTCCCTCAACCTCACCGCCACCGGCCTGACCACTGCCCTCCTCTACTCCCCCTCCGCCACCGCCGATTTCTTCTGCTTCGAACCGGTCACGCACCCGGTCGATGCCCATAACCTGCGCGGCCAACCCGGCCTTGCCGCCTTGGCCCAAGATGCTAACTTGAACGCATCCCTCACCCTGACCTGGGCCGCCGAAGCCCCCAATCCAAAGGTGACACCATGACCGCAACCGCCATCCCCGTCGGACAACGCGACTACAGCCTGACCGGACCCGACAGCCGCCGCGCCATCGAAATCGGCCTGGCCTCGGCCGAATGGTATCATTCCGAGGTGCCCCGCGCCGTGATGAAAGACCTTATGAAACGCACCGACGGCCCTGCCATCCGCGACACCATCCTGTGGTTCGCCCTGCTGATCGGCGGCGCCTGGGGCGGCATATACTTCTGGGGCACTTGGGCCTGCGTGCCGTTCTTCTTCGTCTACGGCGTCATCTACGGCTCATCCTGCGACAGCCGCTGGCACGAATGCGGCCACGGCACGGCCTTTCGCACCCCCTGGATGAACGACGTGATCTATCAGATCGCCAGCTTCATGGTCATCCGCAACCCCGTGACCTGGCGGTGGAGCCACGCCCGCCACCATACCGACACCTATATCGTCGGCCGCGACGCCGAAATCGCCTGGATGCGCCCGCCCGCCACGGTGCGCGCCGTCCTCGCCTTCTTTGACGTGCTGGGCACCTACCGGTCGTTCAAGATCCTGATCCGCAATGCCGCCGGCAACCTGTCCTCGGATGAAAAAGACTACATCCCGGCCAGCGAATGGGGCAAAACCGTCCTGGCCGCCCGCATCCACATGGCCATCTACGCCGCCACCCTCGTCACAGCTTTGGCGATGCAAAGCTGGCTGCCCCTCATGCTGATCGGCCTGCCGCGCATCTATGGCTCGTGGCACATGGTCCTGTGCGGTCATCTGCAACATGCGGGCCTGGCCGACAACGTGCTGGACCACCGGCTGAACGCGCGCACCGTCTATATGAACCCGATCAGCCGCTATCTTTACTGGAACATGAACTACCACGTCGAACACCACATGTTCCCCATGGTCCCCTATCACGCCCTGCCCCGCCTGCACGCGCTGATCAAGGACGACCTGCCACCGCCCAACACTTCGATGCTGGACGGCTACCGCGAAATCCTGGCCTCCTTGCGCCAGCAGAAGATCGACCCCGAATACGCCTATCGCAAGGAACTGCCCCCCACCGCCCGCCCCTACCGGGACGAGTTTCACAACCTGAACATCGCCCGCGCCTGAAAGGCACCCCATGACCCGCACCAAACCCACCATCGCCGACCTGCGCGCCCGCAAGGGCAAGGGCCAATTGACCATGCTGCGCGTGATGACCCTGGACGAGGCCGCCGCCGCCGAACAAGCCGGCATCGACATCGTCTCGGTCCCCGCCGACCTTGTCACCCACCCCCGCTACCGCGAGGTCGCGCCCACCTTGTTTTCCATGACCGGCGTCACGCATCTCGAGGCGGGCACCCGTGACGACTACCTCCGCTGGGCCTGCAAGGTGATGAACGCCGGCGCCGATGCCGTCTACTGCTCCGGCTCGCTCGCCACCGTCGAACACGTCGCCCGCGAACACATCCCCGTCGTCGGCCATGTCGGCCTTGTGCCCAGCCGCGCCACCTGGACCGGCGGGATGAAAGCCGTCGCCAAGACAGCCCAAACCGCCCTCGCCCTGCTTGATGAAATCCGCGCCTACGAAGCCGCAGGCGCCTTTGCCGTCGAGATCGAGGTGGTCCCGGTTGAGGTTGCCACCGAAATCAGCCGCCGCGTCGGCATCCTCCTCTGGTCCATGGGTGCAGGTCCGGGCTGCGATGCGCAATACCTCTTCGCCGAGGATATCCTTGGCGCCAACCGTGGACACATGCCCCGCCATTCCAAGGTCTACCGCAACTTCGCCGCCGAATATGACCGCCTTCAGGCCGAACGCATCGCCGCCTTCCGCGAATTCATCGCCGATGTCGGATCAAACGCCTACCCCGAGGACAAGCATGTCGTGAAGATGTCTCCCGCCGAACTGGCCGCCTTCAAACGGGCCCTGACCTAGCGCCGCCCGCAATGATCGCCCGGATCTCGTCCTCGACCAGGTCGATGATCCGGCGCAGCGCCGCCTCGGCACCATCGGCATCGCCCGCCACGATCGCATCGCTCAAATCACGGTGCGGCGGAAAGGACGCCAGCCCAAACCCCGGCACCGAAAACGGCGACTCCGCCGACCGCTCCAGCGCCTCGTCCATCTGCTGCAACAACTGGCCGAACATCGGGTTGCCGGTGGCATGGCAAATCGCCGCATGAAACGCCATGTCGGCCGCACGGTAGGGTTGCCCCGCAGCCACCACCGCCAGCAGGTCATCGCACAACCGCGAAATCTCGGACCGCTGCGTCAGGCTCGCGGCCACCGCCGCCCGCCGCACCGTCCCCGTCTCGATCACCCGCCGCACATCCAGCAGCCGCAAGATCGCCTCACCCTCCAACTGCACCATCGTCGACAGCGGCCCCTTGGAGGTGCGGACCTTGGCCGTCAGATACGTCCCATCCCCCCGCCTGCGCCGGATCAGCCCCAACCCCTCCCAGCGGTTCAGCGCCTCACGGATCGTCGACCGCCCCACACCCAGCGCCGAGGCGATCGCCACCTCGGGCGGCAGACGGTCGCCGACCTCCAGCCCCGCGCGCTCGATCATTTCGGCCATGGCATCCAGCACCGCCACCCCACGGGATGGCATCTCGATCGGCTCCAGATAGTGCAGCGCGCCGCGCTTCATGCGTAACCTCCGGTCAGGCTGCCGCACTTAACCGTGGCAACAGCCCTGTCAAGGCCGCAACCAGCCGGTCCATCTGCGCCTGACTGTTATACCCCTGCGCCGATACCCGGACGATGTGGTGATCCTGCCATTTGAAACAGGGGATCTCGATGCCGTATTCCGCCATCAACGTGCGCTGCAACACCAGCGGATCGCAGGCTGTGACCGACATCGCCACCATCTGCGGCGCGCAAAACTCCGGGCTGGAAAACCCCGGCAACCCCGTCAACGCCCGCACCCGCGCCGCCGTGCCCTGCACCAACTGCGTGCACTCGGCCGCAACCTTGGCCCAGTCATGCTGCCGGGCAAAGTCAATCGCACTGGGCACCGTGAGCCAGGCCGAGGGGTCCCGCGTCCCCTGCACTTCCAGCATGTCGACAAAGGGCGTGCCACCAAACGGCCCCTCCCGCCCCTCCAGCGTCCAGCCGTGGCTGATAACCAGCGGGTTCATCATTCCCTGCAATTCCCGCCGCACATGCAAAAACGCGCTGCCTTTCGGCGCCATCATCCACTTGTGGCAGTTCCCGGCATAGAAATCGGCATCCAGCGCGGTCAGGTTCAAGGGGATTTGCCCCGGCGTATGCGCCCCGTCGATCACCGTCCAGATGCCCCGCCGCCGCGCCTCGGCCACCGCCCGCTCGATCGGAAACACCAGCGCCGTGGCCGAGGTGATATGGCTCAGGAACAACACCCGCGTCCGGTCCGTCATCCCCGCCAGCAAGGCGTCCGTAAACTGCGCCTCCTCCGTCAGCGGCAAAGGTATCTTCACCACCTTCACCACAGCCCCCGACCGGCGGCAGACATAGGCCCAGGTCTTTTCCAGCGCCGCATATTCATGATCCGTCGTCAAAATCTCATCACCCGGCTTCAGGTCCAGCGACTGCGCCACGATGTTCAACCCCACCGTCGCATTGGTCAGCCCGACCAGATCATCCGCATCCGC
>CAMBWO010000118.1 GCA_945871285.1 Pseudorhodobacter antarcticus
CCGACCCCACGATTGACGCCTATGTCATCGCCAGCCCGCCGCGCACCCATGCCGATTACCTGCTGCGCGCCGCCCAGACCCGCGCCTATGTGTTTTGCGAAAAGCCCATCGACCATGACATGGCCCGCATCCAGGCCTGCATGGCGGCCCTGCAAGGGCGCGAAGGGTTCGTGCAACTGGGCTTCAACCGCCGCTTTGATGCGCAGTTCGTGGCCCTGAAACAGGCCATCACCGCAGGCCGCATTGGCGCGGTGGAACAGGTCCTGATCATCTCGCGCGATGCCGAGGCGCCGCCGGTCGAGGGGTTCCTCCATTCCAGCGGCCTGCTCAAGGAAACCGCCGTGCACGACTTCGACCTTGTCCGCTGGCTGCTCGAAGATGAGGTGGCCGAGGTCTATGTGATGGCCGACGCCCTGATCAACCCCGCCTATCTGACGGTCGGCCAGATCGACACCACCACCACCGCCATAAGGATGGCCAAGGGCACCCATGTGACCATCCTGAACTCCCTGCGCGCCGCCTACGGCTATGACCAGCGGATCGAGGTTCTGGGCACAGAGGGCACGGCATCCGTCGGCAACGTCCCGGAATCGTTGGTCATCCTGTCAACCGCCCAAGGCATCCGCAGCGAAAAGCCGCTGCACAACTATCACCAACGCTATGCCCAGGCCTACCGGACCGAGATTCTGGCCTTTGTCGAAACCGTCGCCAACGGTGGCACCGTCACCCCCGATGCCGTGGACGGCCTGCGCGCCTCGGCCGTGGCCGAGGCGGCGATCCTGTCGATGACCACCAAGGCCCCCGTGACGCTTTAGGCGTTCACGTCCACCACGACGCGGCCCTTGACCTCGCCGCGCAGGATCGCTGCCCCAAGGTCGGGAAGGTCGGCCAGACCGGCCGGCACGATCATGGCCTCCAACTTGGTCAGGTCCAGATCGGTCGCGATCCGCCCCCAGGCCCGCAGCCGTCCACCATAGGGCTTCATCACCGAATCGATTCCCAGCAGGTTCACCCCCCGCAACAGGAACGGGATCACCGTGGCCGGTAACCCCGACCCGCCCGCCAGGCCCACAGCGGCCACCGACCCGCCGTATTTCATCTGCCCCAACACCCGCGCCAGCATCGCGCCCCCCACGGCGTCAATGCACCCGGCCCAGGTTTCCGCCTCCAGCGGGCGCTTGACCGTCTCGGCCAGATCGGCGCGCGGGATGATCCGGCTCGCCCCAAGGTCGCGCAAATAAACCTCCGTCTCGGGCCGCCCGGTCACGGCCGCCACGCTGTATCCTAGCTTCGCCAGCAGCGCGACCGCCACCGAGCCAACACCGCCCGCCGCCCCCGTCACCAAAACCTCGCCCTGCGCCGGGGTCAGCCCGTGATCCTCCAACGCCAGCACGGCCAGCATCGCGGTCAGGCCCGCCGTCCCCACGGCCATCGCCTGCCGTGGCGTCAAACCTGCGGGCAAGGGCACCAGCCAATCCGCCTTGACCCGCGCCTTTTGCGCATAGCCGCCCCATTGGGCCTCGCCCACCCGCCAACCGGTCAGCACAACCGCGTCGCCGGGGGCATAGCGCGGATCGTCGCTGGCCTCGACCGTTCCGGCAAAGTCGATCCCCGCCACATGCGGATAGGTCCGCACCAGACCCGACCCCGAGGGCGCCAGACACAACCCGTCCTTGTAGTTCAGCGAGGAATAGGCGATGCGAACCGTCACATCGCCAGCGGGCAAGGCGCTGTCCTCCACATCCTTCACCGTGACTACGGCTTGGCCCTCCGCGTTCTTTTCCAGCAAAACTGCGCGAAACATGGTCTTTCCTTCCTGACTGTGCCCCTCGACCTTAGGCCCGACCAGCCGCCGATACCACCCGGCTCAGGCGAAATGCCCCGCGGCCAGCGCCGCGCGGATCGCCTTTTTGTCAATCTTGCCGACGCTGGTCTTGGGGATCGCCGTCACGGTCAAGACGCGCTCCGGTGCTGCCCATTTCGTCAGGCGGCCCGCCGCAATGGCTGCCGCCACTGCCGCATGGGCCGCCGCCTCGACCTCGGCCCCCGGTTTGGCGACGACCAGAATCACCGGCCGTTCCCCCCAGCGCGCATCGGGCATCCCCACCGCCGCCGCCTCGGCAACGCCCGGCACAGCCGAAACGACGCTTTCCAACGCCAGCGACGAAATCCACTCGCCACCTGACTTGATCACATCCTTCAACCGGTCGGTCAGGCGCAGCGTGCCGTCCGGCGCCATCGTGCCCACATCCCCGGTGTGCAGCCACCCACCAGCCCACAGCGCCGCCGTCCCGGCCTCGTCACGCACATAACCATCGGTCAGCCAAGGCGCCCGGCCGACCACTTCGCCCGTGGTCACCCCGTCATGCGGCACATCAGTCATGTCAGGCGCCACGACGCGCACCTGCATCAGCGGAATGGGTTTGCCGGTCGCAATCCGGGTAGCGGTCGTGTCACCGGTCGCACCTTGGGTGGCGTCCATATCGGCAATCGTCATCACCGGGCAGGTTTCCGACATGCCATATCCTGCGTGAATGTCGATTCCCCGCGCCATCGCCGCCCGCGCCAACCCCTCGGGCAGGGCAGATCCGCCGATGATCACCTTCCACCTCGACAGGTCCACCGCCTCGGACCCCGGCGCCTGCAACACCATCGCCAGAATGGTCGGCACGCAATGCGAAAAGGTCACGCCATGTTTCGCAATCAGAGCCAAAATCCGCACCGGGTCATAGCGCCCCGGATAGACCTGCCGCACCCCCAGCATCGTCGCAATCAGCGGAAAGCCCCAGCCATGCACATGAAACAAGGGCGTCAGCGGCATATAGACATCGTCGCGCTTGAACCCGCCCCGCCCCGGCACCGGCGCGAAACAGGCGATCACCGCCAGGCTGTGCAAGACCAATTGCCGATGCGAATAGCTGACCCCCTTTGGGTCCCCCGTGGTGCCGGTGGTGTAAAACAACGTGGCGCGGGTGGTTTCGGCCAGGTCGGGAAAGCTGTGGCCGGCATCGCCCGCCGCCAGCAACCCCTCATATTCCCCGGTAAAACCCTCGGGCACGGTCGCACCCCGGTCAGTCAGCACGATCAGCCGCACCGGCCGGGTGATCCGGGGCAGCAGGGGCATCACCAGCGGCAGAAAATCCTCATGCACCAAAATGGCGTCATCTTCTGCATGGGTGATCGTGAACAACACCTGTTCCGGCGACAGCCGCACGTTGATCGTATGCAACGTGGCCCCCAGCATCGGCACGGCAAAAAAGCACTCCAGATAGCGGTGACTGTCATAGTCCATCACCGCCACCACCGCGCCCTGCCCAAGGCCCAATGCCGCCAGCGCCGATGCCAGCCGGTGCACGCGCGCGCCGAACTGGGCATAACTCATGTCCACCACATCGCTATGGACGATCCGCTGCTCCGGCGCCGCTGTAAGCCCGGCATGCAACATGCTGCCGATGGTCAATTGTTGGTCGTGATACATCGCGCTCTCCCCATGGTCCCGCATCCAACGCCCACCGCCTCGCGACTGCATAGCACGAATGGCGCAGGATGGGGGTCAATTCCCGATGACGCGTTGGGGCCAGACCCTGACCGTCAGAACAGTTCGATGCCGCTGTCGCGCGGGACCTTGGGCGGGGGCGGTTGCAGGTCAGCCGGGGCCACATTCGTCAGGGGAACGATCAGCATCCGCGCCTGCCCGGTCGAGGGTCGGAACACCACGCGCCTCGCGTTGTTTCCGCCTAGGCTCTCGCCCAGACACTGGATCCCCTCGGTCGCCAGATACTCCCGCGCGAACACCGCATTCGCCTGCCCGATGTCCCGCAGGTCGGCCGAAATCTTGGCCCCGCCAAACAGCTTGGCCTCCAACCGGGATTTCTTGGCACCCTCTTTCAGCAGGGCGTTAATCAGCATTTCCATCGCAAACAGGCCATACCGCACCGGGCGGTTCGTCCCCTCCTCCTGGCCAAAGGGCAGCAGAAAATGGTTCATGCCACCGATCTTGCGCACCGGATCATGCAGACAAACGGCCACGCAGGACCCCAGCACGGTGCCCAACAGCTCATCGGGGTCCTCGGACGTGCGGAATTCGCCCTGAACGACGGCGGTCGGATGGTAAACGGCATTTGCCATGAGGGTCACCTTGCCACCAGCGAACTGGCATTGTGGGGTTGCGCGGATTGCGCGACGCTGGCCTTCAATATCTCGGTGCCGATGCGGTGGATGGGCAGCCGCATCTGCACGGCCCCCATCTCCCAGGCGGCGCGCGGCATGCCATAGACGACCGAACTCGCCTCGTCCTGGCCAATGGTAAAGGCTCCGCCGCGGCGCAACTCCAATAGCCCGGCCGCGCCGTCCTGCCCCATGCCGGTCAAGATCACCCCCACCACACGCGGCGCAATCGACACGACGGATTGGAACAGCATGTCGACCGACGGCACATGGCCCGACACCGGCGCACCGGCGCGGATCTGGCACCGCAAGCTCTGACCCGGCGTCACCATCAGGTGGCCCGACGTGCCCGCCGCGATGCAGATCATGCCCTGCGTCAGCTGCAACCCGTCCTGACCGGCCACCACCTGCGGCTTGCAACGCCGCTCCAGCAACCGGATCAGACTGTCCGAAAACCCCTTGCCAGTGTGCTGCACGATCGCCGTCGGCGGGCAATCTTCGGGAAAATCCGACAGCACCGTCAACAGGGCATCGACCCCACCCGTCGACGACCCGATCACGACCATCCGGTCAAAGGCCGTCCGCGGTTCCATCCGCCGGGCAGGCGGCGATTTCTGTGTCAGATTGCGATGGATCGCCATCGCCTGGCGAATGGCGGCCAGCATCTGCTGCGGCTGCATCGCCAGATCAATCACGGGCTCCGCCATCAGCCGGCCGCCCGCGCCGGGAACCTGCACAACCGGTCGCGGACCGCCCGTAGCCACAAAGATCCAACGCGCATTCAGCACATAGAACAATGATTTCATCGCACTGAATTCATTCAGATCACGAAACTCGTCCGACACGATCACCAACTGCGGCTCCCGCGACTCGGCGGCCATGAACGCCTCCGAAACGTTGCTGGTCAGGGCGACGACCACAAGGTCCGGCAAACCGGCGATCAGCTGGCCGATCCGTGCGCGGTGCACGGGTGAGGAGCTCAGCACAAGAACGGAAAGGGGGGACATCTGGGCCTCGCTTCAAACCGGGAAAATGGGAAATCGGAACGCGGCGGGTCAAAAGTCCTGCCACACCGCCTTGTTGCCACCACCCTGCGCCCTGGGCATCACCATCGGCACAACTGTTTCGGGTCCGGCCAACCGGCTCTCGGTCCCTTCAAAGTCGGTCGGCACGAATTGCGACAGGGCGACCATCGGGATGGGTCTTGTCCTGTCCGTTGACAGACGGAACCGCGCCACGATATCGGCCAAGCCCGCCGCATCTTGGTTCAACGCATGGCTCGCCGCCGTCGATTCCTCGACCATGGCGGCGTTTTGTTGGGTGACCTGATCAAGCTGCGTCACCCCGATGTTGATTTCGGCCAGACCGGTCGACTGTTCCGCCGCCCCCGTGGCAATCGTCGACACCAGGGTCGAAATGTTTGCAACCGATCCCACGATGTTTTGCAGCGTGGCGCCAGCCTTGCCCACCTGATCGACCCCACGGCCGACATGCTGGGCCGAGGTTGCAATCAGCGTCTTGATCTCTTTCGCCGCACCCGACGACCGCTGCGCCAGCGCCCGCACTTCCGATGCCACCACGGCAAATCCTTTGCCCGCATCGCCAGCCCGCGCTGCCTCGACCCCGGCATTCAGCGCCAGCAGATTGGTCTGGAAGGCGATATCGTCGATCGCGCCAATGATCTGCGAAATCTGCTCGGAGGATTTCTCAATCTCTGCCATGGCCGCCACCGCACCCTGCACGACCACGCCGCTTTCGTCAGCCGACTGGCGGGCCTGACGCACAATGCCTTCCACCTCGCGCGCCCCATCGGCGGCCGACTTGACCGAGGCGGTCAGCTCATCCAGCGCCGCCGCCGTCTCTTCCAGCGCGGCAGCCTGGTTTTCCGTGCGGCGCGACAGATCTTCCGACGCGGTGCTGATCTCGGTCGACCGGGCGCGGATGCTTTCCGAGGCATCGACAACCTGCCCAATCGTCTGCGACAAGGTTTCCAGCGACGCGTTGAAATCCAGCCGCAGCGTCTCATAGTCGGCCGGAAATGTCTCAGACAGCGGTCGGGTCAGGTCGCCACCGGCCAAGTCCTTCAACCCGCCGCTCAAGGACTCCACGACCTCGCGCAGTTCCACCTGCAGACGGCCACGCTCGCTTTCGGCAAGCTTGGCAACAGTCAGCTTGTCCAGCAGCCCATTCATCGACCGCGCGATCAACCCGAACTCGTCCTGCCGCTCCATGTCCACCAACTGAACCTCCAGGTTGTCATTCGCAATCGCATCGACCGCGGCGCTGATCCGTTCCAGTGGTTTCGTGATCGACCGGGCAAACAGGATGCCAAGGCCCGCAGCAACAGCTGTCAACAGCGTGCCAAAGATCAGGACCCGCAGCACCAATGCGTTCGGGCCCGCATAGACATCGTCCGCGTTTCGTTCAACGACCACACCCCATTTGGACCCGCCCTGATCAATGACCTTGGCAAAGGCGAATCCAGTCTCCCCATTGGCCAGTGGCACATCGGTGAAACTGCCACCGTCACCAGAGGTGATGGCGGCGATCTGCGGCGATATCTTGGCCGGGTTCAGGATGCCGATGCTGCCGGCGATATCCTCCGACACGCGGTTTTCAATGTCGGTGGCCAGAATGAAGTCATGCCCGCTGCCATCTTCGGCCCCAAGACCCACAAGATAGGATCGGCCCGACGTGCCCAGCCCGGACCTATCATCAACAACGGCGGCCAGCTCATCGGTGTTCAATTGAAACGCGATATAGCCCATGGTCAGTCCGGCGCGGGTCGTGATCTTCTTGACGATAAAGGCCGCATAAGCGCCGTGGCTGGGCGAATAGGGGCTGAAATCGCTGAACACGACGGACTGCGCATCCGAAGTTGCAGCCCTCTGCAAGGCCCGACCCAGACCGCTGGTCGCAAGGTCACCGCTGCTGAAGGTGGCCGCAAAGTCGGTTTCCTTGAAGACCGTATAGATATTGTTGAATTCGCTATCGAACAGGAACAAATCATACAGCCCGCGCAATTGCTGGTATTTGCGGAACATCGGATGGAAATCGGCATGTTGCTTGTGATAGATTTCCTCACCCTCGCCCATGTCCAGATTCTGCCGGCTGCCGGCCTGATTGGGATTGTTGTCGATATAGGCGCCCTGCAACACGCTGGTCGGGTCTTCCAGCATCCGATAGGCCGACCCGAGCGCGCCCAGCGCATTGCTGACATCGGGCGATTCGGCCATCAGGTCCAGATCGACCTTGGTCTGGCTCAACACCGCCGCCAGGGCCTTGGCGCGCACCTCGGCAATCGCCTCGAAATCGGCACTGATCGACGCCGCGCTGGTGGCGCGAAACTCCAGATCTTGAACCACTTCCAATGAGATGCCCACGGCCAGACAAAGCCCGACGATGACCATTGGCAGTTTGACCTTGACCGGAAGCATGTTCAGAACGTTCATATCGCACACCTTTTTCGCATGGAGCGACCAGATCGGGTCGCAGCTGTTGCAGGCAGTCTAGATCGGGGGGAGTGAAACTTTGCTTAATGGCTGCCGCCCGTGCAGGTGCCCGACCCTGCGCATTTTCAGAAAATCTCGATCGGATCCGCCCGTTCGGGACAAGCGAGTTTGCCCTGCAGCCGATGACGCAAATCCTCCAGCCGCAAGGGGCCGAGAACCTGGCCCTCGTTCAAGTTGTGAATGGCCCTCACGGCAGGCTGATCAGCAACCGCCGACAGGCAAAGCGCCAGATCAGCCAGGTTTTGCTCTAACAGATCAATGTCTTGCAGGTTCTTTTGCCACGACAGGGGGGCCTGCGGAACCACCGGCCCCTCCAGCGACAGATGCACCGAATGTTCAATGCGCGACAGGATGGCCTGGCACTGCACCAGTTCCTCGGCGATCCGTTGCAGCAAGGGACCCGCCGACAAGGGGGCTGCGAAGGCCGCTGTCATCACAGTTTCCCCACCACCCGCTCGATCGCGCTGCGCAGCGTGACCGTGGTAAAGGGCTTTTTCACCAGGTTGTTCACCCCCAGCTCTTGCCCGCGCTTCAAAATGTCAGGGCTGGGCGTGCCGGTGATCAGAATGAACCCGATGCGCTGCGTCGCCTTGTTGTGGCGCAGCGCATCCAGCAGGTCCAAACCGCTCATCCCCGGCATGTTCATGTCTGAAATCACCAGATGCACTGGCGAGGCGGCAAGCTTGCCCAGCGCCGCCGTGGGATCACTCTCGATCCCGATATGTTGCACGCCGATCTCTTCCAGGGACTGGGTGATCAGGGCGCGGCTGATCGACATGTCATCCACAACCATGATGCGGATCGAATCCTTCAGGCTCATCGCGAAATTCCTTTTTCTGGCCGGCTTGTTCTGTCGGCGTTAGACGCCGCGGACTTGCGATAGGTGGTCACACCGGTATTCTCGAGACGGGCACTCGCCGGACCCGCCACCCGTTCGGAATGGCCGATGCACAGATAGCCCCCGACGGGCAGCAGGTCGGCAAAACGCCCCCACAGCCGCGCCTGCGTCTCCTTGTCGAAATAGATCGCGACGTTGCGGCAAAAGATCACGTCGAAAGGGCCCTTGATCGGCCAGTCCTGCATCAGGTTCAACTCAGCGAAACTGACCAGCGCCCGCGCCTTCTCGCCAATCGAAAACTTGCCATCTCCTGTGCGGACCACATGCTGCGACCGAACGCCATCGGGCAGCGATTTCAACTCCTCATCGTCGTATACCCCCGCCTTGGCCCGCCCGATGATCACCGGATCAACGTCTGTCGCCAGAATCCGGATGTCAAAACGCGCAGCCTCGGGGCACATCAGCAACACGGTAAAGGCCAGCGAATAGGGTTCCTGCCCCGCCGAACACCCCGCCGACCACAGCCGCACCCGCCCACCATTGCGCGCCGCCGCAATCAGCGGCGGCAGGACCTGCTCACGCAGGATGCGAAAGTGATGCTCCTCGCGAAAGAAATGCGTCACATTTGTCGTCAGGGCGGAAAGCATCTGCATCCGCTCGTCCTCCCCATCCGGGGTTTCGATCAGACGGCAATAGCTGGTGAAATCGGCCAGACCCAACTGCCGCAACCGCTTGGTCAGCCGCGAATAGACCAGATCCTTCTTGGCTGCGGTCAGATGCAGCCCGAAATCCGCCTGCGCACGCCGGGCAATCACCTGAAAATCGGCATCCGAAAACGCATAGGCCGCAATGGCGGGCGGGGCCCGCCCTTCGACGCGCGCGGTCTGCGTCATTGCAGCGTCCTGCGGTCGGTCTGGATCACGGCGCCCAGGTCGATGATCCGGGTCATGCCGTCATCCACCGGGATCACCCCGATGATGCTTTGCCGCGAATTGTCGCTGCGCAGGTCCGGCGTTTCCTGGATGCGGTCTCGCGCCACCGACAGGATCTCGGACACCGACTCCACCAGCAACCCCACGGTCTGGCTTTCATGCGCCGCGATCACCACGACGTTGCGCACATGATCGGGCGTCTTCGTCAGACCAAAGCGCACCGCCAGGTCAAAGATCGGGATCACCGAACCGCGCAGGTTCATCACCCCCAGCACCTCGGCCGGGGCATGGGGCAAGGGCGTCACGGCGGACCAGCGCCGGATTTCCCGCACCTGCCGGATGTCGATCGAGAAACTTTGCCCCCCGGTAAAGAAGGTGACGAATTCGACTTCGGACGCGTTGGTGTCAAGCGACTGCAAGTTTTCTCTCCTCGTTCAATTTGGCGGCCGTGCGGGCTTCGGCCAACGGCAGGACGCGATTGTTGGCAATGGCATCGGGGTCCAGGATCAGGGCAATCTGCCCGTCGCCCAGAACCGTGGCCGCCGACACGCCGGGCACCGCGCCATAGTTGGTATCCAGCCCCTTGATCACGACCTGACGCTGGTCAAAGACCCGGTCGACGATCAGCGCGCATTGCCCCTGCTTTTCCGTCTCGACCAGCAGCAGCGTCTTGGGTTCGGGGTGGTTGGCCGGTCGGGTAAAGCCTAGCCCCTTGGCCACATCGACCACCGGAATGAACTTGCCCCTTATCGACAGCAGCTGTTCGTTGGTGCCCACGATATGAAGGTCATTCACCCCCGGACGGATGGTCTCCAGAATGGCTGTGATCGGGATCACCATCACCTGCCCCGCGACCGACACCACCATGCCGTCCAGCACGGCCAGCGTCAGAGGCAGTGAAATGGTAAACTCGGTCCCTTGCCCCGGGTTCGAGGCGATCGAGACCGGCCCCCCCAGCGCCGCCACCGCATTGCGCACCACATCCAGCCCGACCCCGCGCCCAGACAGGTTCGAAATCGTCGAAGCCGTCGAGAATCCGGGCAGGAACAGCAGCGCATCCGTCTCGGCATCGTTCAATTCGGCATCCTGCGACACCAGATTCTTCTTCTTGGCAATCTCCAATATCTTGCGACGGTTGAGCCCCGCCCCATCATCGCGGATCGTGATGATCACCGCGCCCGACCGGTGGGCCGCCGACAGATGGATCGTGCCGCAAGGGTCCTTGCCCGCCGCGATCCGGCCTTCCAGCGATTCCAGACCGTGATCGACCGCGTTGCGAATCATGTGGGTCAGCGGATCGGCCAGACGCTCGACAACCGTCTTGTCGACCTCGGTGCCTTCGCCGTGGGTGACCAGACGCGCCGATTTTCCTGTCGAATCAGCCGCCTCACGCACGATGCGCGACATGCGCTGGAACAGCGGCTTCACCGGCTGGGCGCGAATCGCCATGACCGCTTCCTGAATATCACGCGCCAGCAGCCGGTAATCCTCGACATGGGTGACGACATCGGCATCCGTGGCCAGCCGCAATTCCTGCACGCGCTGGGCAATCATCGACTGGTTGATGATCAATTCGCCCACCGCGTTGATCAGCCGGTCAACCCGGTCCAGATCAACCCGCAAGGTGGGTTTGGGGCCTCTACTCTCCGTGAGGCCTGCCCCGTCGCCCTCTTCCTTGGGTGTCACGGGTGCTGGCCTCGCCAGGTCAGTCCGCTCGACCGCAACGACCACCTCATCCGCCGGCATGGGAGGCTGCGGCGCAGGCTCGGAAACCGCCTCGACGACCTCGCGCTTGATGTCCAGGTCGCACAGACCCTCGACGAATTCGAACACATCCTGCACGACGGTCTCTTCGACCTCGCTCTTCAGGCGGATGCGCCAACTGAGGCTGGGCTTTGCCGGGTCATAGTCGGGCAGGTCCGGCAGGCGCGACAGGTCCAGTTCAACCTCGACATCGCCCAGATCGGCCAGCGTCGCGATCAGCAGGGCCGGGTCATGGCCATTGGCATAAAGCCCGGCATGGGGCCGGAATTCGATGCGGAAATGCTGCCCGGCTGCCTCTGCCGGCATCGCGATGTCGGACAGGTCCAGCGACAACGCGGCAAAGGAAAACGGTTCATCCGGTTCGGACACCACCGCACCGGGCGAGGCGCCCAGACAGGCGTCCAGCGCCACCAGAAACCCCTCCGTCTGGACCGAACTCGCATCGCTTTCGGTCCGCGCATCTTCCACCAGGTCCGCCAGATGGTCGGCAGAGCGTTGCAACACCTGCAAATTCGACGAATCAATCGCAATCCGGTGGCCGCGCATCTCGTCCAGCACGGTTTCGAACCGATGGGCAAAGGCCACCAGCGCCGTCAGCTTGAACGCCCCCGCCCCACCCTTTATCGAATGCACCGCACGAAACACCGCGTTCACGGTCTCATCGTCATGGTTGCCCGCATTCATCTGCGCCAACCCCTCGGCCAGCGCCTCAAGCAGCTCTTCACTCTCCTCGAAAAACATGTCGCGAATGGAGGATTGTGCGCTCATCTCACGCCCTCGCCCCGGTGACACGCCGCACGACCGACACGATCGCCACATCGTCGAACGGCTTCACGATCCAGCCCGTGGCACCGGCGTCCCGCGCCTTTGCCTTCAGATGCGGCGCGCTTTCGGTCGTCAGCACCAGAATCGGCACATTGCGATGCAGCGACCCGCCCCGGATTGCCGAAATCACGCCATAGCCATCCATATTGGGCATGTTGATGTCGGTGATCACCACATCGGGTGGGTTTTCCTTGAACCGCGTGACCCCCTGCACCCCGTCATCGGCCAGTGTGCATTCGAAACCGGCATCCTCCATCACCTTTTGCACCAGACTGCGAATGGTGCGGGAATCGTCGATAGCCAGTACCTTGATCGTCATTGTGCCACACTCCGTTCCAAAAGGTCGGGCGTGATGCCAAGCCGCACAAGCACGTCCTCATTATCCTGCGAGACCCCGGTCATCCGGAACCCAAGACCAAATTTGCTCCATTCAATGGCCGCACTCAGCAGCAGCTCCAGCAGCATCGTGTCGATGCGCCGCAGGTTGCCGGCGTTGATACGAACCGAGAAGTCTTTGTTTTCAATCAGGAAATCATGCACCTTTCCATCCTCGGCATTCACCGAATCCTCTTGCAGCGCAAAGTCTTTCCAGGTCCCAGCCATGTCCTGATCCGCCCTTTCGATTACTGCATCGCAGTCGTTGATCTCGAAAACTGGGGTCAGGATTAGGTT
>CAMBWO010000119.1 GCA_945871285.1 Pseudorhodobacter antarcticus
CGCCAAGATCGCCGAAATCGCCGCCCGCCGGGATGAGGTCGAGGGCACCCTGGCCGCGATGAAGACCGAAAGCGGCGAATCCTCGGCCGACATGGCGAACGCGGATATCCTGCGGTCAACCCTGCTGGACCGCGCGCTGGCCGACCTGAACTTTGAACGGGCCAAGCGCGAGGCGGAATTGTCCACCCTGCGCAGCCGCTATCCCGAAACCTCGGCGCTGGTGCGCGACAAGCGGCAAGAGCTGGAGGTGATCGACCGGGCGATGACCGACCGGCGCGAACAGATCAAGGTGCTGGGCCAGACCGGCGCGCTCACCGATGCCTCGGCCGCCAATGCCGAACAAAGCCTGGCCGAGATTCAGGCCGTGCTGGCCAAAGTCACCGCCCAGCTTGACGCCGCACGGGCCGAGGCGCGCGATCTGAACAACCGCAAGATCCAGCTGATCACCCTGACGACCGAGGCCGAAGGCGTGGCCGGTCTGCTGGAGGATACCCGTCAGGGCATCGAAATCATCCTGGTCGAGGCGGGCAAGGCGCTGCCGGGCTATTCCGTGCTGATGTCGCCACCCATGGTGCCCACCAAACCCGCCTCGGATACCACCAAGCTGCGGGCGGTGGCGGGTCTGGGGGCCGGGGTGATGCTGGCGCTGCTGGGCAATCTGCTGATGGGGCTGCTGGGGGGCGGGGTGCAGTATTCCGATGCGCTGCGCCGTCATTCCCACCTGGCCCCGGTCAAGACCATCGCCCCTGCCGGACCGCGCCGCAAATCGGACGCCGACCGTCTGCGCAACGCGCTGCAACTGCACCCGCTGCGCGTGCCCCCCACGGGCGACCCCGCCCGCATCATCACGCTGACCCGATTGGACACCGGCGCGCCGGACGAGTTGGCGCTGGCTCTGGCGCTCAGCTTTGCCGAGGCGCGCAGCCGCACCCTGCTGATCGACGCCGACACCCGCGACAGCAGCCTGACGACCCGTCTGGGCCAACAGGCCGCCCCCGGCTGGCGCGATGCGCTGGCCGGCAAATCCAGCCCGCCGATCCGCTATTTCGCCTCGGGCTATCTGGACATCCTGCCTGCGGGCGACCCCGACGGCATGGCCGATGCCGACATCGGCATCGGCACGGTGGGGGCGGCGCTGGCCATGGCGAAAACGCGCTACGAGGTGGTGATCGTGCTGTGCGGCGCCCTGTCCGACAGCATCGCCGCCGAACTGCTGCTCTCGGCCTCGGATCTGACCGTGGCCGAGGTGCGCCCGCAAGACCGCAAGACCGCCGTGGCCCAGCACATCGCCAAACTGGACAGCCTGCCGCGTCAGGGCGGGGTGCTGACCTTTACCCGTGCCCGCCCCGACGACCCCGGCCTGTAACCCCTGCCAGACGGCAAAGAAGGACCACCCCCGCCAAGACGCGCGGGTGGTCTTTTGCCATTGGGCCGCCGGGATCACGCGCCTGAAATCCAAAAGATACATCGCCACCCAAAAGGATAGTTTTGTAACTCCTCCACTCATCGGGCGTCACCTTTGCTATGGTGGGGTTTCGATAGCCGGGAGAGGGTCGCCGTTTTAGTTTCGAGGCAATGTCCTCGTGCGTGAGGTTGGCGCCCTCGACCGGCGTTCCGGGCTCGAACGGTATCCTGGGGCTGGCGCGCTTTGCCTGTCCCCGCTTGTACAAGGCTGAGCGTGAACGTCGGTTTCGAGGCTCCCCGGTCTGAACAAGGGAGGGAAGGATGTTTGCTGGGATTGATATCGCCTCCGAACGCCACGTGCTGGCGCGGCTGGACGAGACGGGACAGCCACTGGGCCGTCCGATCGGAATTGACGAGGATGCAGGCGGCTACCGCATGCTGCTTGAGGCGCTGGGGCCGCCACCGGCGCTCGTGGTGATGGAGGCGACCGGCCACTACTGGAAAAATCTCTACGCCACGCTTGTCGCTGCGGGCCATGACCTGGTGCTCCTGAACCCGATTGTGGCGCGCCGGTTCCAGCAGGCCCAACTGGAGCGCACCAAGACCGACGCCATCGATGCCGCAGCCCTTGCGCGGTTCGCCTTCGAGAAGCGCCCGGCCCCGAGTTACATCCCCGACGCTGCCTCCGAGGCGTTGCGCGAGCTGGTCCGTCACCGCGACCGGCTGCAGCAGGATTTCGAGGATCGCGTGCTGCAGCTGCACCGTCTCGTCGACCTCGGGTTTCCGGAATTCACACGATACGTCAAGGGTATGCACACGATGCTCGCGACCACGCTGCTCGCGGAGTGCCCGACCGCCGCAGCCTTCGCCCGGACCACGCCCCGCCGCTTGGCCAAGCTGCGTTACGATGGGCGTCACAAGGTCGGCGAGGACCTGGCCGGGCGGCTGGTCGAGGCGGCCAAGCGCTCGGTCGGACAGCATCACGGGCCGGTCTATGACCTGCAGGCACGCCATATCTGCCAGGATATCGATCTCTGGCGTCGCCGTCTGAAAGAGCTCGAGAGCGATATCGGTGGACTGCTCGACGCCCACGAGGTCGGGCGCCTGCTGACCAGCATCGACGGAATCGGCCCCAATTCGGCCGCGCGCATCATCGCCATTGTCGGCGACCCAGCCCGCTTCCGGTCCGCAGGAGCCTTCGCCGCCTATGTCGGCGTCGTGCCCGCCCTCCGGCAATCGGGCAAGCGCACGGGGACCCGGGCCGCAACCGGGTTCGGCAATGCCAGGCTGCGAAGCGCGCTCTGGATGACCACGCTTGCGGCCGTCCGGCTGAACGATTGGCTGCGCCCGTTCTACGAACGCCTGCGCGCCGCTGGAAAGCCGCCGAAGCTTGCCCTCATCGCCGCCATGCGAAAGCTCCTGCACGCCGTCTACAGCGTCGCCAAGAACCGCAAACCCTTCGTCGCCATCGCCGAGCAGGCGCGAGCGGCGTAGACACCAGAAATCGAAGCCGATCGCGCCTGCGACGCGCGAAACCACTTGATCAGGCAGACGGTATCTCACGCCCGGCTGGGCAGGCCGGCTAACCCGATGCGGACAAGCGGAAAATTCGAATCAAATCTAGGTGGTTGCGCTCACGTAGATCCAAGGACCCAGCCAAATGCCTGCCGCTCGCCCGTTCGCCCTTGCCCCCGTTCTGCCTGCCCCGCCCCGTCCCGCCACCTGGAAACGCCCGTTCGACCTGGTGCTGTCGCTGATCCTGCTGGCCCCGCTTGTCCCGATTTTCGCGATGGTGGCGGCGCTGGTGAAACTGACCAGCCCCGGCCCCGTGTTCTTTGTGCAAACCCGGATCGGCCGTGATGGCGCCCCCTTTGCCATCTTGAAGTTCCGCTCGATGTATCTGGATGCCGAGGCCCGCCGCGCCGCGCTGCTGGCGCAGTCCGACCGGGATGGCCTCTGCTTCAAGGCCCGCAACGACCCCCGCATCACCCCGGTGGGCCGCTGGCTGCGCCGCCTGTCGCTGGATGAGTTGCCACAGATCCTGAATGTGGTGCAGGGCACCATGTCGCTGGTCGGCCCCCGTCCGGCCCTGCCGTCCGAGGTTGCGGCCTATCCCGCACGCGCGCTGCAACGGCTGGCCGTCCTGCCCGGCATCACCGGCCTGTGGCAGGTGTCCGGCCGGGCCGAGATCGGCTTTGACGGGATGATCGACCTCGACATCGCCTATGTCCGCAGCGCCAGCCTGCGCACCGACCTTGCCATCCTTTTGCGCACCTTCAACGCCGTCCTGTCCGGACGCGGCGCCTATTGCCCCCCCCCAGGAAAGCCAATCCCATGACCAGCAAACCCCAGAACCTGCCGATCCAGACCGGCGTCGGCGGCGACAAGATGGCCGATACCATGTTCGGCGACGGCATCACCGTGATCAAGGCCACCTATACCGGCGATGCCCTGTCCGGTGGCATCTTCAGCGCGGGCCAGACCACCTCTCCCGGCGTCGTGCCCGCGGATGAGGGCGTGATCCTGTCCACCGGCCATGTCACCGATTTCACCAATGCAACCGGCGCCTACAACCAGACCGGCAACCGCTCGACCGACACCAAAGGCATCGACGGCGACGCTGCGCTGAACGCGATTGCCGGGGTGAAAACCTTTGACGGGGCGTTCCTGACGACCCAGTTCACCTCGACCGGCGACGAACTGACGATGCAGCTGGTCTTTGCGTCCGAGGAGTATCTGGAATGGGTCAAGTCGGGCTATAACGACGCGGTCGGCATCTGGGTCAACGGGGTGCAGGCGCAATTGGCGCTGGGGGGTGGCGACATCTCGATTGACAACATCAACACCACCGCCAACCCCAACCTGTTCCTGAACAATTCCAAAGGCCAGTTCAACACCGAGATGGACGGCGCGACCGTGGTCTTGACCCTGAAGGCGACGGTCAAGGCGGGGGCGGTCAACACGCTGGTCATCGGCATCGCCGACGCCGGGGATGCGGCCTATGACAGCACGCTGATGATCGTGGCCAATTCGGTGCAATCCGCCCTGATCGCCCATGACGACACCGTGCTGGTCACGGCCAAGGGCGCGGGCCTTGTCGATCTGCTGGCCAATGACATGATGGCGGGTCGCAAAGAGGTGCACGTTACCGCGCTGAACGGTCGTCAGGTCAAGGCGGGCGACAGCATCACCCTGGCCACCGGCGAAATCCTGACGCTGAACGACGATGGCACCGTGGGCGTGGTCGCGACGGCCAAGACCTTCCCCGTCACCTTCACCTATCAGATCACCGACGCGGCGGGCACCACCGACACCGCCTATGTCACCGTCATGGCCAACCCGGTGGACGGCACGGCCGGCGATGATGCGATGGCCGTGGGCTATGCCGATGCGCAGGGCAACACCATCGACGGCAAGGATGGTCTGTCCGAGGTGATTCTGGGGCAGGGCGGCAATGACAAGATCACCGCCGGTCTGGGCGACGACGACATCTATGGCGGCACGGGCAATGATTTTATGCGCGCAGGCGACGGCAATGACCTGCTGGATGGCGGCGAGGGCAATGACGTGCTGGATGGCGGCACGGGCGATGACCGCATGGTGGGCGGCGCGGGCAACGACGTGTTCTATATCGACAGCGCCCAGGATCAGATCGTCGAAGCCGCCGCTGGCGGTCATGACAAGGTGATGACCACCCTCAACCACACCCTGGCCACCGGGTTCTAGGAGCTGTGGCTGCGGTTCTTTGCGCAAGAGGGGATCGGCAACGCCGTCTCCAACAAGATCGTCGGCAATGACATCGCCAATACGGTCAAGGGCCTGGCCGGGGCGGATCAGCTGTGGGGCGGCGCCGGGGGGATGACCTGTCGGGCGGTCTGGCCAATGACCTGATCTTTGGCGGCAGCGGCGACGACGCGCTGTCGGGCGACGAGGGCAGCGACAAGCTTTATGGCGAAGATGGCGCGGACAAGCTGCACGGCGGCGCCGGGGCCGACAGTCTGACGGCGGGCGCGGGGGACGACACGCTGATGGGCGACGGCGGCAATGACCTGCTGCTGGGCGGCGATGGGGCCGACCTGTTCATCTTTGCCACCGGCAGCGGCACCGACCAGATCAAGGATTTCACCCTGGGCACCGACCGCCTCGCGGTTGAGGGGATTACGGCCAACTCCGTCACGCTGACCCAGCACGGCAGCCGGGTCTGGCTGGAGTGGGGCACGGCGGACAGGGTCATCCTGTGCCAACTCGACGCCCCCGACGATCTGACAGCGCAGATGCTGGGCATTCCGGGCGATCTGCTGTGACCCTGCCGCCAAACTGACACCGGAACGCCATCGCATCGCCGTCTTGGCCACGCAAAAGAACCCGGTTGCTGTTTACCCGGCTCAAACAATCTCCTACGGCTGTAACGAGCATTCCGCCCGTTGCAGTGCCGATCGAGGGTGTTCGTGAAAATTCTGCTTGCCGATGATCAAGAACTTGTCCGCGATGCCATAGCCGCCTTCCTGCGGCAGGATAACGGGTTTAACGTGTCCGTTGCCGCCGACTTTGCCGGCGCCGTCGCGGCCGTGCGCACGGAGGGCGGATATGATCTGGTCCTGCTGGATTACACGATGCCGGGCATGAACGGCCTGTCGGGGCTGGCCATCATGAAACGGTTGCAGGGTGGCAAGCCGGTCGCCATCCTGTCCGGCACCGCCCCGCGCTCGGCGGCCGAACAGGCCCTGGCCGAGGGCGCGGCAGGCTTTCTGCCCAAGACCATGTCCACCCGGGCGCTGGTTGCCGCCGTGCGTTTCATGGCGGCGGGCGAGGTTTACGCCCCGATCAGCATGATGACCGACCGCGACAGCCAGTCCACCTCGCTGGCCGGCGCGCAACTGACCCCGCGCGAACTGGATGTCCTCAAACGCCTGTGTCGCGGCATGGCCAACAAGGAAATCGCCCGCGAACTGGACCTGCAAGAGGTGACGGTGAAACTGCACATCAAGACCCTGTATCGCAAGATCGAGGCCAAGAACCGCACCCATGCCGCCATGATCGCCAAAGAGGCGGGCGTGGTCTGACCCCTGTCCAAAGCCCTATACAAAGGGGGTAGCACCTACCCCCAAAAACCCGGCACGCATCGCCCCCGCCCATGCTACAATCACTGCTGTCCCAAAGGAACCGCCCATGCTTCGTTCTGTCCGCCACATTCGCCCCGCCCTGGCCGCCTGCCTGATCGCGCTGGCTACCGCCGCCGCCGTGGCCGATGACTTTGCCGCACCGGGTGGCGATGTGATCCTGACACTGTCCGGCATGATCACCGCAACCAATGGCGCGGCCATCTTGCGGCTGGACCAGACCCAACTGGCCGACCTGCCGCAACAGGGTTTTTCCACCGCAACCCCCTGGACCGAAGGCACGGTCAGCTTTCAGGGCGTCTTGCTGAAAGACCTGATCACCGCCGTCGGCGCCACGGGCGGCACCATCACGCTGACCGCGCTGAACGACTATCAGATCACGATGCCCATCGCAGAGGTGCGCGACGATGGCCCGCTGCTGGCCTATCTGATGAACGATCAGCCGATGTCGCTGCGCGACAAGGGGCCGGTCTGGCTGGTTTTCCCCTATGATTCCAACGCCGATTACCGCACCGAACAGGCCTATGCCCGGTCGATCTGGCAGCTGGACCGCATCGAATTCGGCCCGTGACCCGGTGCTGATGACCCCGCGCCTTGCCACGCTGGCCCGCGCCCTGCAACCGGCGCTGATGCTGCTGGCAGCCGTGCTGGTGGCGGTGTTCATGGTGCTGGGCCTGCGACTGAACGCCGAATTGCGAAGCTTTCAGGAAGAGCCGGTCGACAACATCCACTGGAACGTGACCCAGTTGGAACTGGACGCCGTCAGGGTGGCAGCCGAGGCCGACCTGATGCGCCTGCAACCCGACGCGCCGCTGGCCAAGCTGCGCAAGTATTACGACCTGTTTTACAGCCGCGCCCAATCGGCCATCCTGGGCAAGATGTTCGCCCAGTCTGCCCTGCGCGACGTGATGGAACCGATGAACCTGCGGCTCACGGAATTTCTGGCCACCACCACCCCGCTGATTGACGCCGACGACGCCACCCTGCGCGCCGCCCTGGGCCAGATCGTGCAGGATGCCACGGTGCTGCGCGACGACCTGCGCATCATGTCGGTCAAGATCGTCGATCGCTATGCCGCCCTGAACGATCAGCGCCGCGCCGCCTTTGCCGGGCTGGTGCGGCAGGTCGCCTGGGCCGGGGCGGTCCTGTTTGTCGCGCTGATCTTGATGAATGCGCTGATCTTGTGGCTGAACCGGCTGTCCGAGGCCCGCGCCGTCGAAACCGTCCGCCTGGCGTCGCGGCTGGCGGCGACCGTGGGCACCTCGCTGGATGCGATCATCGTCGTCGGCCAGGATGGCCGCGTCATCGACTTCAACGCCGCCGCCGTTCTGACCTTTGGCTATGGCGTGGACGAGGCGCTGGGCGCCGATCTGGCCACCCTGATCATCCCGCCCGCGCAGCGCGCCGGCCATGACAACGGCATGACCCGGATGCGGCGCGAGGGCACGTTCAGGGTCGTCAATTCCGGCCGGATCGAGATGACCGCCATGCGCAAGGGGGGCGCCGAGTTTCCGGTCGAAATGTCGATTGCCAGCCACAGCACGCCCGAGGGGCTGATCTTCATCTCCTACCTGCGCGACATTTCCCAACGCGTTGCCGCCGATGGCGCCCTGCGCGCCGCCCGCGACAAGGCGCTGGCCGCCGAACAGGCCAAGACCAACTTCATGGCCGTGATGAGCCACGAGATGCGCACCCCGCTGAATGGCGTGATGGCCGCGCTGGAAATCGCCGCGGGCCTGTCCAGCGACCCCAAGCAGCAGCGGTTCCTGTCCCTTGCCCAATCCTCGGCCAAACAACTGTTGCGCCACGCCAATGACGTGCTGGACATCGCCAAGTTCGAATCGGACCAGATGCGCCTGACGCTCGAGGATTTCGATCTGATCGCCCTGTTGCAGGATTTCGCCGCGACCCTGGGCCAGCTTGCCGCCGAAAAAGGCACCATGCTGACGCTGGCCCCGCTGGGCCCCATCCCGCTGCTGCATGCCGACGCCTTTCGCATCGGGCAGATCGTGCAGAACTTCCTGTCCAACGCGATCAAGTTCACCGAAGCAGGCTCGATCGTGGTCGAGGTCGAGATGGTCCAGGAAACCCCCCTCACCCTCGAAATCCGGGTCATCGACACCGGCATCGGCCTCGCCGAGGCCGATCAGGACCGCGTGTTTGATGATTTCGTGATGGTCGATCCGTCCTATGGCCGCACCGGCGGCGGCACCGGACTGGGGCTGGCGATTTCCCGCAGGCTGGCCCGTGCGATGGGCGGCGAGATCGGGGTGGAAAGCGAAGCGGGGCAGGGCAGTTGTTTCTGGCTGCGTCTGCCGGTCATCGCCGCCACCGCCCTGCCGGCCCCGACACCTGCCACCGCCAGCCCCGACTCCGGCCCCCTGACCGTGCTGGTGGTCGAGGACAATGCGACCAACCGCATCGTGCTGGAGGAAATGCTGACCAGCCTTGGCCACAGCGTCACCCTGGCCGAAGATGGCGGCCGTGGCATGGAACTTGCCCGCGCCCGGCGGTTCGACGTGATCTTGATGGACATCTCGATGCCCCTGATGGACGGGTTGACCGCCACCATGCTGATCCGGATGGAGGGGCTTTCGACCCGCAGCCGCATCCTGGCCGTCACCGCCCATTCCCTGCCCGCCGATCTGGACCGGTTCCGCGAGGCCGGCATGGATGGCTGCCTGACCAAGCCCATTTCGGTCAATGACCTGCGCGCCGCCCTGATCGGCCCGCCGCCCGCCGCCGCCGCGCCAACCCCGCCCGCCATCCTTGACCGCAGCCGCCTGCGCGATCTGGAGGAGGCGCTGGGCACCCCGGGCCTGACCCGCATCATCATCCGCTTTCTGGCCGATTTCGAAAGCCAAGAGCCCCGCCTGGCCGAGGCTGCAAGCCCCCCGCAGCGCGACGCCCTGATGTCGCTGTGCCACAGCGTCGCAGGCTCTGCCGGCATGGTCGGCGCCGCGGCCCTGCACGCCCATTTTGTCCGGGCCGAGGCGCTGTGCCGGGCCGGCGATGTTGCGGCCGCAGGCCACCTGATCACCTCCGACACTACGGCCCTCTGGCAGGCAACCCGCAGCGCCTTCATCGCCTACACCGTTCCGACGGGGTCTTGATCCCGGCGTGCCGGGCCAAGGCACAGGCCAATCCAACCAAGGCTGGGAGGGTCATTTCGCACCCGGACGCCCCCGCCACCGGCCCGCGTCAGGCAGCCTGATGCTGGGGGTGAACCCCGACTGCCGCAGATGTTCTGGCAGGAACATCTGCCCTATGACGGAAAGATTGGCAGGAGTTGGGGGACTCGAACCCACGACCCTCGGTTTTGGAGACCGATGCTCTACCAACTGAGCTAAACTCCTAAGGCCAAGCCGGGGATTACGGCAGCGATGCGGGGAAATCAAGGGGCGATGCGTGAAAACTCCGCTTGTCACCGTCATTGCTTTGCGCAATGCCTCGGCCACCCTCAAGGAGAGCGCCATGTTTCCCGCCCGCTATGCCCCCATCCTGTTTGGTTTCCTGCTGTCGGGGATGATGTCGCTCATCGTGTCCGGCCTGTCCACCGCCCGCGCCTTGGGCCTGCCCGAGGGATTCGCGCTGATCTGGGCGGGGAACTGGGCGGTGTCCTGGGCCACCGCCTTTCCTGTCGTGCTGATCGTCGCCCCAATCACCCGCCGCCTGGTGGTGCGGATGGTGACACCGCCGTCAGCCTGACCGCTTCAGGCAGATTTGCGGACGAACTGGCACAGGATGACGATCTGCTGATCGTTGACCCGACCCTCGATCTGGTCGGGGTTGTCGCGCACCAGACGGATGCCGCGCACCGCCGTGCCGCGCTTGGCGACCATGCTGGAGCCCTTGACCGGCAGATCCTTGATCAGAACGACGGAATCGCCCGCCACCAGCACCGCGCCATTGCTGTCGCGGTGAATCACGGCCGCCTCGACCGCGCCAGCGGCCTCGGCACGGGCCAGAACCTCGGGCTCCAGATAGGCGCTGTCCAGCAGATCCGCCGCCCAGGCCTCGCCCGGCAGGGCCTTCAGCAACCGCCAGGCTGCCATCTGGGTCGCCGGTTCCGCCGCCCAGATGGCATCACCCAGGCACCGCCAACGCGGGCCGGGGGTGATGTCACCGGCCAAAGCGGCGGCACAGGTGGCACAAAACAGGGCGCTGTCATCCGGCGACAGGGCGACAGGGGTGGCGGGGTCGGTCGCGCAGAGCACGCAAGCAGTCATGGGTCGCACCTTTCAAGGTTGCCGCTGACTGGCCAAAGAACACCAGTCGATATCCGCCATACCCGGCATCCAGGCCTCGGCCAATCCGCGCTCGACCAATTCATCCGCCAGATAAATCCATCGATCAGACCGCCACCGCCGCACATCGGCCACAACGCGCCCTGAATAGGCGTCATATTCGACATCCTCAAGCCTGACCCGGCTGCCGACGTCATAAAGCTTGGCGACCTGGGCGCGGGCCTCCTCGGCCCAAAGACGCTCGGCATCGCAGGCGCTGCGGCGCAGTTCGGGGGTATCTATGCCCCGCACCCGCACGGCATAAACCGCCTGCACCCCCGGCCACAGATCGACCCGCACATCCAGCGTGTCACCGTCAATGACCCGCACGACCTCGGCGTAGAACAAGGCATAGGGGTTGGGGTCCTGCGCCGCCACGGGGCCGCCCAGCAGCCCGACGGCCAGCGCAACTGTGGTCAGACCCTTGCCCATCCCCCAACCTGCCACCCCCCGGCGCAAAGCGCCACCCCCGGCGGCGAAGATGGGCGAATCGCCCATCCTACAAGTCACCCCGGATCGGCCAAGGTTTCGCCCGGTTCGCGCCGTTAGGTGGGTCCGTATGTGGAGGAAAGGCCGTGCCATGTTCCGTCTGATCCTTGCCTTGACCTTTTGGACCGGCAGCGCCGTCGCGCAAAGCTGCCTGCCCGACCCGACACAGGCCTGCGTGTTCCAAATGGCGCTGCGGCAGGCGGATGCCGCACTCAAGCCGGCCAGCATTGCCGCTGGCTATATGGCCGTGGCCTTTCTGCAAGAGGATGGGCGAATGCGACCACTGGGTCGAGGTGACCCTGGCTGATCTGGCCCGGCAGATCGACCCGAGTGCAAAGGCTCCGCCCAAGTCCGGCGCGATGGTGGAGGCCGTGGACGCCAAGATTGCCTCAACCCCCGCCGATGCCGCGCCGAAATACGCCCGCCTGCGCGCCGCCCGCCTGCCGCAGAGCAACACGCTGAACATCTATCTGTCGCTTTTGCCTGCCACTCTGGGCAAAGAGAAATCCCTGACGCTGCTTGGCCTTGCCAAAAAGCAGGCCCTGACGGCGGCGCGGGCCGAAATCCGGTCTTGGGCCGACCTTGCCGACCTGTCGGTGCTGGATGCCGGAGGCTTGCGCTATGTCGCGCAGGCCCATGCTTTTGCCGGGCATTTGGAGCAGGTCGAGGAGGTTCTGGCCCCGATGGACCGGCCAGCCAACGCCGATCAGCGCGCCAAACTTCTGGCGATTGCCACGACAGTCGCCGGGGATTTCACCCAGGCCAGCGACATTTTGCAGGCGGCGGGACCCGAGGATTACTACGCGCCGCTGCTCTATGCCATCGACGCCTATCTGACCGCAGGGCAGGGCGAGGTGGAGCGATTGCTGACCCTGCTGCCGCCCAAGATGCTGCCCGATGCGATTTATGCCATTGGCTATCATCAGGTCGAGGTTGGGGATGTGGAGGCGGCTATGGCCACCCATGCGCGCCCGAGGACCCTTGGGACCCCGCCCCGCGCGGACTTGCGTCAGACGCTGGCCCCCTTGATGGCAGGCATGGGGCATGAGGTGAAGGCTGTCGCGATGGCCGAGGCCCTGCGGCGGGCCCCGGTGACTGCCCTTGTGGCGGCGCGGATACCGTAACGCAAAGGGCCGCCCCGCAGGACGGCCCTCGTGGCAAAGATGGGCGAATCGCCCATCCTACAAGTTTCAGGCGAGGATCTTGGAGACGACCCCTGCGCCGACGGTGCGGCCGCCTTCGCGAATGGCGAAGCGCAGTTTTTCTTCCATGGCGATGGGGGCGATCAGTTCAACGTTGAACTTCAGGTTGTCGCCCGGCATCACCATTTCGGTGCCTT
>CAMBWO010000120.1 GCA_945871285.1 Pseudorhodobacter antarcticus
CGCCCCGTCGCCAGCGCGGCGATGATCGCCCCCATCTCCTCAGGCTGGCCCACGCGGGGAAACAGCGTCAACCCCTCGGCCGCCCGCTTGGCATAGCTGTCAATCACCGGCGCGGTCATTTCCGTGGCAATCAGCCCCGGCTGCACATCGTAAACCGCGATATTCTCGCCCCCCAACCGCACCGCCAGCGCCTTGGACACCATCGCCGCCGCCGCCTTCGAGGCGCAATATTCCGCCCGCTGCACCGCCACCGCAACCGCATTGGCCGAGGTGACGTTGATGATCGAATGAAACCCGTCCGCCCGGTCCCGCGCCAGCAACCGCCGCGCAAAGGCCTGGGACAAAAAGAACATCGCCTTGGTGTTCACCGTCAAACAGCGGTCCCAACTCGCCTCGGTCACGTCCAGCAGGTCGCCGCGCTGCAACACCCCCACGCCCGCATTGTTGACCAGCGTGGTCAGCGGCCCCAGCGCCACCTCAATCGCCGCCAGCGCCGCGTCATGGCCTGCAATATCGGTCACATCAAACGGCGCCGCCACCACCTGCCCGCCAAGCGCCGCCACCCGCGCCACGGCGGCCCGCAACTCGGCATCCTCCACCGGGCCGTTGATCGCAACCGCAAACCCCTCGCGCGCCAGCGCCTCGGCCGCCGCCAGACCAATCCCCCGCGACGATCCCGTCACCAGTGCAACCTTGCTCACGCGGGCCCCCTTGCCATCCTTTAGTAACCATATGGTTACATTATTTCGCCCATGCATATCCGGTCAAGCGCAATCTTGGGCGCTTGGGCCGAACCCCTTGCCGCGTCCACCTTTCCTCCCTTGCAGAACCTCGTTCACAGATCAGATACTGCTCTGCCCCCGGGTTAAGATCAGGTTAACGAAAATCTCCAACCCATTGGTATTACAGTACTTTCCAAAGTGTCCACGCGTGGACACTCCTCAAACCTCAACATCGAACACAAAAATTCCGTCCGCCCCGCCCTCCATCGCCGCCACCAGACGGGCCCCCACAGCCTGATGGGCGGGGTGAATCAGATAGGCATCCCTGACCGCAAGATCCCGGAAATCAAACCAGAACAGGTCCGAAAACCCCCGAACCACCGCCAGTTCGGTCGAGACATTTTCAAAGCTGCGAAACCCCAAAATTCCCTCGATATGCTGCCCCAAATCCTCCAGCGCCGCAAAAAGTACCGCCTTCTCCGCCGCCAAAGTGCCCGGTTTGAACCGCAGCGCCACAATATGCCGGATCATCCTTCAGTCCTTTCCCCCAAAGCGGGGTTTGCGTTTCTCTGTAAAAGCCGCCAGCCCCTCGGCCAGTTCCTCCGACCCCGCCGCAATCGCCCCGGCCAGCGATTCCAGAACCCTCTCGCGCTCCTCCCCCTCGGCGGCATTGATCAACATCTTGGTCAGTTCCGACGCCCGCGCCCCCTTGGTCAGCACCCGCTGGGCGGCCAGATCGGCGGCTGCCAAACCCTCACCTGTCGGCACAACCTGATCCACCAACCCCAAAGACAACGCCTGATCCGCGCTGAACACCTCGCCAAACAACGCCATCCGCCGCACCACCTGCGCCCCAAACCGCCGCACCGCCCGCTGCGTGCCTGACCAGCCCGCGATAATCCCCAACCCCGTCTCGGGCTGGCCAATCTTGACATGCGCCTCGGCGATCCTCAGGTCCGCACAGGCCGCCAGTTCCAACCCGCCACCCAGCGCATGCCCGTTCAGCACCGCAATCACCGGCTGCCGCAACCGGGCCAGCGCATCGAACGCAGCATGCCCGTCCCGCACCCAATGCCGGCCAAACGCCTCGGCCCCACTCTCCCGCCAAGCCGCAATGTCGCCCCCCGCGCAGAACGCGCGGCCCTCGCCCGTCAGGATCACCACCCGCGCGTCGGATCGCTCGATCTCCCGGCACAGCGGAATCAACCCCTCCAGCATCGCCGCATCCAGCGCGTTCAACTTCTCCGCCCGCCGGATCGTCAGCCGCGCGATCGGCCCGTCCAGCGCCAGGTCCAACCGGGGGTCCGTCACAGCACCAACCCCATCAACCCGGGCTGAAACAGCGCCGCATCCATCACCCTGACATCAGGCGCCACCCGCAATGGCGTGGATGCCTGATCCAGAATGTCCCGCCGGATATCCAGCCCCGCCGCCACCTCGGTGATCACCAACCCATCCTCGGCCAGCTGGATCACGCAGCGTTCCGTCACATAGGTGATGTCCTGCCCCTGCGCCCGCGCCCGCAGCCCCGAGAAGCTGACCTGATCGACCTTGGGCACGAACTTGGCAATCCGTCCCTCTTTCTCAATCACCAACCGGCCCTCCGACAGCACCATCTTGGCCCCGGCGTTGAAGTTGCCCGAAAACACAATCTTCCGCGCCCGTGACGTGATGTCGACAAACCCCCCTGCCCCCGCCGTCCGGTGCGGCGTGGCCGACAGGCGCGACACGTTGACGGAACCCTCGGCATCCACCTCCAGGAACGACAGCAGCGAACAGTCAAACCCGCCCGCCTGAAAATAGCAAAACTGGTGGGGTGAGGCGACAAAGGCCTCGGCATTGGACGCGCAGCCGAACTTGAAATCCAGCAGCGGTATCCCCCCCACCGCCCCCTGCTCGATGACCCAGGTCACCGCCCCATGCCGCCCGTCCTCCAACAGAACACGCGGCACATTGGCCGAAATGCCGAACCCGATGTTCACCGCCCAACCCGCCTGCAATTCCTGCGAAACCCGCCGAGCGATGACCTTGGAGACGTTGAACTCGGGCGTGGCAAAGGTCGACAGCGGGCGAAACAGCTCACCCGAAATGGCCGGATCATAGGCGGTTGCGGTGGTCTGCAACTGCTCGGGCGCCTCGACGATGATGTCCACCAGAATGCCCGGCACCCGCACATCATGGGGCCGCAAACTGCCCCGCTCGGCGATCCGCTTGACCTGCGCAATCACCAGCCCGCCCGAATTGCGGGCGGCCAGGGCCATCTCCATCGCGCCCAGCGTCGCGCCCTCATGCTCATAGGTCAGGTTGCCATTTTCATCCGCCGTCGTGGCGCGGATGATCGCCACATCGGGATGCAGCGGCGGGAAATGCAGCCAATCCTCGCCGGCAAACTCGACATGCCGTACCAGCGGCACCTTGCGGGCGCTGTCGTTCATGGCGCAGCCCTCCAGATCGGGGTCCACAAAGGTTTGCATCCCCACCTTGGTCAGCACGCCGGGCCGCTTGGCCGCCCCTTCGCGCAGCATATCAAACACGATGCCAGAGGGGACGTTATACGCCTCGACCTGCTCGGCCACGATCATTTGCCAGATCAGCGGGGGGGCGGCATTGGTTGGCCCCGACGGATAGGACCCACCGATGATCCGGCGCAGCATGCCGGGGCGTGCGATGTGGTCCACCCCCAGCGTCCCGAACATGTCCCCGGCCGCGATGGGGTGGATCGAGGTCAGGTCACGCGGATGCCCCTCGGCCGCAAACCGCTGACCCAAGGCGTGCAGCACCGCGTCCGGGCACCCCAGACCCGAGGACGAGTTGACCGCCACCATCGCGCCATCGGCAATCAGCTGGACCGCCTGCGCCGCAGTTCTGATCTTGGACATCCCGTTCGCCTTCATATTCTGTTGCGCCCTAAGTAACTAACCAGTTATCATAATACCCACGATGCGTCGGTGCGATCAAGGGGGTTTTGCCCCGGCCCCGACGGCAAGCACAGGAGGCGCCATGAATATCTGCTTTCAAAAAACCTTCCAACGGGCCTTTGGCACCTTCCCGCTCAAGGGTCGGGCGCTGACGGCCGCCATCCTTGCGGCGGCCGAGGTGGGCTACCGCGCCTTTGACACCGCCCAGATGTATGGGAACGAGGCCGACACCGGCACCGCCCTTGCCACCACCGGCCTGCCCCGCGCCGACCTGTGCGTGACGACCAAGGTCCATCCCGACAACTATACCGACGCCCACTTTCTGCCCTCGGTCGAGGCGAGCCTGAAGGCGCTGCAACTTGCGCAGGTTGACCTGTTGTTGCTGCACTGGCCGCCCATCGGCGGCGACGTGGCCCCACCCCTGCGCCTGCTGCAGGGCGCGCTGGATCGGGGCCTGACCCGCAACATCGGGGTGTCGAATTTTACCGTGCAGATGATGCGCGATGCCAAAGCGGCGGTGGATGCGCCGCTTGTGACCAACCAGGTCGAGTTTCACCCCCTGCTCAACCAGGACAAGTTGCTGGCCGCCGCCACCGAAACCGGCATCCCGCTGTCCTCGTTTTCCTCGGTTGCGCGGGGCGAGGTGTTCAAACACCCGATCTTTGCCGAAATCGGCCGGGGCTATGACAAATCCGCCGCACAGGTCGTGCTGCGCTGGATCCTGCAAAAGGGCGTCGCGGTGAACACCATGTCCACCAACCCCGCCAACCTGCGCGCCAATTTCGACATCATGGATTTCACGCTGTCCTCGGTCGACATGGCCCGGATCGAGGCGATGACCCACACCGGGTTCCGCGTGGTGCGCAAGGGTGCGGTGCCCTGGACGCCGGATTGGGACTAGGCATTGCCCCTGATCAGATCGGCGGCCTTTTCGCCGATCATGATCGTGGGGGCATTGGTGTTGGACCCGATCAGGCTGGGCATGACGGAACTGTCGCAAATCCGCAGCCCATCCAGACCCCGCACCCGCAGGTTCGGGTCCACCACGGCCATCTCATCCTGACCCATCCGGCAACTGCTGACCGGGTGATACGACGTGCGGCCATATTGCCGGGCATAGGCTTCGAAATCAGCCTGCGTGCGGATGGACTGGTCCGGGTGGCGGATTTCGCGGATGTATTTGGCCAAGGACGGCTGGCTGAAAATCTCGCGGCTGGTTTTCACCCCCTCCACCGAGATTCGCAAATCATCCGGTTCGGCCAGGAAATTCGGGTCAACCAGCGGCGTGTCCCGCGGGTCCGCCGACCGCAGGCTGACCGACCCCCGGCTTTTGGGCCGCAGGGTATAAGAGTTCAGCGTCACCCCCGACGACCCCTTGGGCACCGAAGGCACCCCCGCCTCGGCCCCGGCGCCGCACAGGAAATGAAACTGCAAATCCGGCGTCGGCGCGTTGCGGTCGGCATACCAGAACGCCCCGCCCTCAACGACATTCGACGTGACGGGGCCCGATTTGAACAGCGCGTATTCCACGCCCGCCCACATCATCCAGGGCAGCTTGTTGTAACGGTCCAGCGACTCGTGGCCCTTCAACTCGGCCACGATGTCGATCCCGAAATGGTCGGTCAGGTTCTGGCCCACCCCCGGCAGGTCCTGCACCACCTTGATCCCGTGGCTTTGCAGATGCGCCGCCGGGCCAACCCCGGACAGCAGCATCAGCTTGGGCGTCCCGATGGCGCCCGCGGTGATGATGACCTCGCTCTCCGCCCGGATCACCTCGGTCGCCCCAGCGGTGGCATAATCCACCCCGACCGCCCGCGTCCCCTCGAACCGCACCCGCAGCACCAACCCGCCGGTGATCAGCGTCAGGTTGGGCCGCTGCAACGCGGGCCGCAAATAGCCAACGGCCGCCGAACAGCGGCGGTTGTTGCGGGTGGTGGTCTGGTAAATCCCCGCGCCTTCCTGCACCGATCCGTTGAAATCGGGGTTATAGGGGATGCCAAATTCCTGGCAGCTTTGCACAAAGGCCAGTGAGGTGGGGTTGGGGTCCGGCACGTTGGACACCCCCAAGGGGCCATCCGTGCCGTGCCAGCCACCCGACAGAATCGTGTTGCCTTCCGAGCGCAGGAAATACTTCTGGATGTCCTTGAACCCCCACCCCGTCGCCCCCTCCTCCACCCAGCGGTCATAATCGGCGGGCACGCCGCGGGTGAAAATCTCGGCGTTGATCGACGACCCACCGCCCAGAACCCGCGCCTGAGCATAGGGGATTTCGCGATTGTTGGCATGCTTTTGCGGCACCGTCGTCAGGCCCCAAGTCATCGGGCCCGTGGTCATCTTGGCAAAGCCGACCGGCACATGGATCAAGGGATGCGTGTCACGCCCCCCCGCCTCGATCAGGCACACCCGCGTCGCGGGGTTTTCGCTCAGCCTGGCCGCCAGCACACAGCCCGCCGACCCGCCACCCACGATCACATAGTCAAAACCCCTGGCCATCCCGCAATCCAATTCCAACGCGATTTTTGCACCATCTGGTTACTTTTCCGCACCCCCCCGCGTCAAGCGGTTTTGGCCACCCCAAACCCGAACAGCTTTGACCAAGGGCAAGACATAGGTGTAAGACTGGTCCCCACCGCCCCGCCCGCGACCCAAAGCCCCCCCTTGACCGACCCCGCCGACCCGCCCAAAACCCGCACCCGCGACGCCGGCGCCACCAAGGCCCGCATTCTGGCGGCAGCCAAGCGCGAGTTTGCCAAGCACGGCCTCGCCGGTGCCCGCGTTGACAGCCGCCGCTTCGTGGCGATGGTCAACGCCATCCTTTTGCGCGGGGTCGAGGCGGGGGTGATCTGTCCCGGCGTCGTTCCGATCCAGTTGAACATCACCATTGCGGCAATTGGTTATTACTACCTGACCAACCGTTTCACCGGCTCGATCCTGTTCGAAAAGGACATGATGACCAAAGAGGCGCTGGACGAACGCCTGCGCTTCAACATCGACACCATCCTGCGTCTGGTCGGCGCCTGAAACGTGCGTTTGCGCAGGGCCACCCTGCCGGGCCGCACCTTTTCCCACCCCGCCAAACCGCCTATCTGAAGGGCGGCATAGGAGACGGCACATGACAGTTCAACTGGGTCTGGATACCTTCGGCGACATCACCCAGCGCCCCGACGGCACGCTGAAACGCGCTGACGAAGTGCTGCGCGACGTGGTCGAAGAGGCGGTCGTGGCCGATCAGGCCGGGGTCGATTTCATCGGTCTGGGCGAACATCACCGCCCCGATTTCGCGATCTCCTCGCCCGAGGTGGTGCTGGCCGCCATTGCCGGCCGCACCCAGCGCATCCGCCTGGGCACTGCCGTGACCGTCCTGTCAACCGATGACCCGGTGCGCGCCTTTCAACGCTTTTCCACCCTGAACGCCATCTCGAATGGCCGGGCCGAGGCGATTGTCGGGCGTGGCAGCTTTACCGAAAGCTATCCCTTGTTCGGCTTTGACCTGAACACCTATGACCAGTTGTTCGAGGAACGGCTGGACCTGTTCGCCCAACTGGTGCGCAACAAGGTTGTCACCTGGTCCGGCGAAACCCGCACGGGGCTGGACCGGCAAACCGTTCATCCGCAACTGGGTCCGGATGGCATGGTCGTCTGGGTTGGCGTCGGCGGCAGCCCCGAATCCGTGGTGCGCGTTGTCCGGCAGGACCTGCAACTGATGCTGGCCATCATCGGCGGCGACCCCAAGCGGTTTGTGCCCTACATGGACCTGTATCACCGCGCCTGCGCCCAACTGGACCGCCCCATCCGCCCCGTGGGCGTCCACTCTCCGGGCTTTGTCGCCGCAACCGACCAAGAGGCCCGCGAGGCCGTCTGGCCGCATTACCTCGACATGTTCGGCCGCATCGGCCGCGAACGCGGCTGGCCGCCCACCACCAAGGACCGCTATCTGGCCGAGATCGAGCATGGCTCGCTCTACATCGGGTCCGTCGAAACCGTCGCCCGAAAAATTGCGGCCACGGTGCGCGACCTGGGGTTGCAACGGTTCGACCTGAAATACTCGACAGACCCCCTGCCGCACGAGGCCATGGTCCCCTCAATCGGGCTTTATGGCGAAAAGGTCATCCCGATGGTGCGCGACCTGCTCAGCCACGACCCTCGCCATTAAGGTCAGCGCCGATTGGGCGCGACCACCCTGTCAATCGTCGCTGTCATCGTCGGAATCGCTTTCGGCCCTGGCGGTGGTGGCATCCTTGTTCAGCGTCATGGTCACGCCGGACCGCTGCAAAATCGCAATGGCGCGGCGACAGGATTTGAAGTTCTTTTCCAAGGCGAGGGGACGCGCTTCCTGCCATGCAGCCTTGCGCGCTTCCAGCGTCGCACCCGGGTTGGCAGCCGACCATTCCTGTGACCAGATTGCCCGGACCAGCATGCGGCCGATCTGACCATTGACGCCGGAACCACTCTCACCCGCGCCCTTTTTGCCCATTGCCTTGCCACCGTCTTCGGTTGAATCGCTCATGCTAATGCTCCTTGATGTGTCCCGTTTGGGTTTAGCGATGGACGCTCTTTACTGCAAGCTTGGCAACACAAGAGCTACGGATCACGCGGGCAAAGCCGCAATTCTGCCCGCGCCCGCCAGAACTGGGCGGTTTTCCTGCCCCCGATGATCTGCTAAGTGCAAGGCACCAGGGGACAGGTCGAGCCGCTGTCGAAAGGACAGATTATGGCGGGCAGGTTTGTGCTGGTGGGGGCCGGGTTGTCCGGTGCCGTGATCGGGCGGCATCTGGCCGAACAGGGCCATTCCGTCACCATTGTCGACGCCCGCCCCCATATTGCCGGCAACTGCCACACCGAACGCGATGCCGAAACCGGTGTCATGGTCCATATCTACGGACCCCACATCTTTCACACCGATGACGCCGAGGTGTGGGACTATGTGAACCGCTATCAGCGGTTCATGCCCTACAAGAATCAGGTGAAAACAACCTCCGGGGGCCGGGTCTATTCGCTGCCGGTCAACCTGCACACGATCAACCAGTTCTTTGATGCCACGATGGGCCCGGACGAGGCGCGCAGCTTTCTGACCGCTCAGGCCGACACCACCATCACCGACCCGCAAACCTTTGAAGAACAGGCCCTGCGGTTCGTGGGCCAGGGTCTGTATGAGGCGTTTTTCAAGGGCTACACCCAAAAGCAATGGGGCTGCCACCCCTCCGCTTTGCCGGCGTCGATCCTGAAACGCCTGCCGGTGCGGTTCAATTACGATGACAACTATTTCTTCCACAAATTTCAGGGCATGCCGGAGAACGGCTATACCGAGATGGTGGCAGGCATTCTGGATCATCCCGGCATCACCGTCCACCTGAACACCCGCTTTGCCCGCGATCAGGCCGCCGCTTATGACCATGTGTTCTATTCCGGCCCGCTGGATGGCTGGTATGATTTTGACATGGGGCGTCTGGGGTACCGCACGCTTGACTTTGAACGCTTCACCCATCAGGGCGATTATCAGGGCTGCGCCGTCATGAATTATGGCGAGGTGTCGGTGCCTTATACCCGCATCACCGAACACAAGTACTTTGCCCCTTGGGAAAGCCACGAAGGGTCGGTCTGCTACCGCGAGTTTTCGCGCGAATGCGGTCCCGACGACATCCCCTATTACCCGATCCGCCTGATGGAAGAACAGGCCCTGCTGCGCCAATACGTCGCCCGGGCCGAGGCCGAGCAGGGTGTCACCTTTGTCGGGCGTCTGGGCACCTACCGCTATCTCGACATGGACGTCACCATCCGCGAGGCCCTGAACACCGCCCGCAGCTTCAGCACCCATCTGGCCAGCGGCACCCAAATGCCGGCCTTTGCGGTCAAGCCGATATGAACCACGGCAAGGCGGCGACGCTGGTGGCGGTTGTGGTCACCCACAACAGGCTCGAGCAGTTGCGCCTGACCGTGGCCCGCCTGTTGGCCGAGGATATCGACCGGCTGGTGCTGGTTGACAACGCCTCGACCGATGAAACGGCGGCGTTTCTGGATGGGGTCAGCGACCCGCGTCTGGTGCGCCTGCGGCTGGTGGGCAATCTGGGGGGGGCCGGCGGGTTCGAGGCCGGACTGCGCCATGCGGTGGCGGCCTTCGACCCTGACTGGTGCGTGGTGATGGACGATGACGCAAGGCCCCAGCCGGGGGCCCTGGCGCGGTTCCGTGCCGAGGCGGGCGACTTTGCCACCCAAGGATACGAGGCGGTTGCGGCGGGGGTCTACTATCCCGATGGCCAGATCTGCGAGATGAACCGCCCCTCGCGCAATCCGTTCTGGAACCTTGGCAGCTTTGTGCGGACACTGCTGGGCGGCGGTCGGGCCGGGTTTCATGTCAGCGATGCGGACTATGACCAGACCCGGATGGTGCCGATTGATGTGGCGTCCTTTGTTGGCCTGTGCTTGTCACGGGCGGCCGTGGCGCGGGTCGGGTTTCCGCATGGCGGGCTGTTTTTGTATGGCGACGATGTCATCTATACGCTCAGGCTGTCGCGCGCAGGCGGGGCCATCGGCTTTGCGCCCTGGCTGCGGTTTGACCATGATTGCACGACCTTTCGGCAGGGCGGCGGCCATATCCATCGGCCGATGTGGAAGGTCTACTACAACTATCGCAACGGCTTGTTGGCCTACCGCGAGGCGGCGGGGCCGGTGTTGTTCTGGCCTGCGCTGTTGATCATGCTGGTCAAATGGCGGCTGAAGGCGCGGCACTATGGGACGGACAAGGGGCTGTATCTGCGCCTCCTGGGTCTGGCCGTGGGCGATGGGCTGCGGCGCAAGCTGGACCGCAGCCATGCCGAGGTGATGGCACGGGCCGCCGGGGCCACCGGCGACCGGGCCTGACGGGCGATCAGTCCTGACGGGCAGCCCTTCCGCGCCCCCCTGGACCCCTTTTGCCCGGTCCCGCGCGGCGCTTGCCCTCGTCGACCGGCGCGACAATCTTGGCGCGGTGATCTTCGCGCACGATCCTGGCAATATATCCCGGGTCTTTCAGAATGATCTGCGCCATCTGATCAACCCACAGGTCAATCAGATAAATCTCACGCGGTGAATAGTGGTCGGCCAACTCGACGGACTGCGCCACATCCACGGCCTTACCAGGTGCAGCGCGCAGCGCATCCATCATCGGCGTGCCAGTGAAAAAAGCGGCGTCCAGAGCCTGGGCGTCCTCGGTGTAATCCTGCAAAACCGTCTCGGCCAGGTCGCGATGCATCTGCACCTTGGTGCCATTGCGGAACGCCGAAGCACTCATGCGCCGAGACAGCGCCCATCCCAGCGCAAGGCGGTACATGCCCTTTTTGCCCCCGGCATCCCGCAGGGCGTTCTGGAACCGGCCCAGGATCGCCAGATTTTCCAGCGAAACGGATTCGTTTGAATCGCCGGTTGGGCCAAGGGTGAACTCCTGATGTCCCAGCACGTAAGAGAACAGGTCCGCCACGACATCCTGCTGCGTCAGCAAGGCACGCACCAACGGCCGCAGCTCGAACGCCGGCCCAAAGGTGTCCCGCCAGTTCTGAAAGCGCGGGGCATAATAAAACGCTCCATGCTCCAGCGTCCTGACGTGCATCTCCTCCATCGTTCCCCAAAACGATCCCACTTTGATGCGCTCGGCAAAGGACGAGGCGATCCGGTCGGCATGCGGGCGGACATAGGCGATGTAGCGGGCGCCTGCGGCATGGTCGGGTAGGTGTTTTTCGACCGCTGCCTTCAGCTGCACAGGATCGACCTCCTCAAAGTGCTCAGCCGAGATCACCGCAAAATCGGGCTTCGCCGCCTCGATCTCCTCCCGGATTTCGGCAAAACGCTGCGCTTGCTGTCCTGCCGCCTCATCATCGGTGAAGGTCCGGGCCAAGGCGGCATGTTGCAGCCGGTGCGCCTGCGGATAAAGCAGCGTCGCGCCTGTGATCTGATAGGCTTTGGTGGCCAAGGTGCTCTGGATCGCAGTCGATCCAGTTTTGTGATCGCCAAGGTGAAACACGATTTTCGTCATGGCATCGGTCTCCTCTGGGGGTCAAGCACTCGGCGAGGCGGGCAAGGTGCCAACCGTGTCAGCGCTCAACGTGTGAAACTCGGTGGTCAGAATCCGGGTCAGACGCTCCAGCGCGTCGCCTATTCTGTGCAATTGAACGGCCCGATGCTCCACCTGCAGCTGCAAGGCGTCGCTGTCCGGCCGCTGTTTGATCTGACGAAAGAACTCGGCCCGCCACAACTCGCCGTCTTCCGCGAACATCTTTGACAAACGCTCTGACACCCTGCGCAGTTTCGCCAGGGACTCGGGGGCGTAATAGCGGTTGGCAGCCAGGGGCATGGCGGTATCCACACCGTCCTGCATGGCGTCGGACAGGGCCTGTTGCAGGATTGGCCCGCCAAAAAACGCCGCATCCATCGCAACGGCATCTGCCTCGCAATGCGCGTGGATGCGCTCCAGGATATCCTTGCTGATCCGCGGCTTGGTGCCCTGCCCCTTCACAGCCGCGTTCAGCTTGTTCACCATGTACTGCCCCACCGTCTGACGCACCTCCAACGGCACACCGTTGCGGTTGAAAACACGGTGCATCTCGCGCACACCGGTCAACACCTCCAGCGAAGGGGATTCGTTGAATGACCCCGAGGGGTGCAATGTGAACGGCGCACCCTGCAAGGCGACGTTGAGAAAGTCGGCCACCACATCCCTGTCGTGCAGTTCACCCCGCACCATGGGCCGCAGCGTAAAGCGGTCGCCAAACACCCGACGCCACGCCGAAAATCGCTGGTGGTACAGCAGGGTTTCCTTCTTGACCATCCGGTCGAACAAGGTGGCCATGTCACCCCAATACATGCCGGTCTTTGAAATCTGCACAAACTGCGACAGGAAACGTGCAGCATGGGGCCGGACATAGGCGACAAAGCGTGCCGAGGCCGCATGGTCAGGCAGGAACACCTCCAGGGCCTGCTGCATCATGACGGGATCGACGCGAAAGA
>CAMBWO010000121.1 GCA_945871285.1 Pseudorhodobacter antarcticus
TGTAAGGCCGCAAACCCCTAGCTGGCAAAGTCGGTGATCACGGCCACGCCCGGCGCCATTGGCCCGTCAAAGGCCCGCAGTTCGCCCGAGGCCGCCGACAGCGCCACCTGACGCGCCACGATGGGCCGCACATCCACCGCCCCCCGCTCGATCAGGTCGAGCAGCGACGGATAGCGCCAGCTGGGCATGCCGCGGGTGCCATAAAGGGCCAGTTGCTTCATGTAGACGGCGTTCATGTTGATCTGCATCTTGGCGGTGTGGCCGGTGGGCAGGCCCACCTGCACATGCCGGCCCATCGGGCGCAGGCATTCCAGCGAGCCGTTGGTGGTGGCCTCGATCCCCAGCGCCTCGACCGAGACATGGGCACCGCCGCCCGTGGCCGCGATGATCTGCGCGGCCACGTCGCCGTCGCGGGCATCAACCGCCACCTCGGCCCCGAGGCTCAGGGCATGGGTCAGACGTTCGGGCACCACATCAACCACGACAACCCGCGCGCCAAGGGCGCGGCCGATCAGCAGCACTGACAGGCCGATGCCGCCGGTGCCATGCACGGCGAGCCACTCGCCCGCCTGCAAGGCCGCCCGGCCGGTCAGCGCATGAAAGGCCGTCGTCACGCGGCAGCCCAAACCTGCGGCCAAGGCAGGCGTCAGGCTGTCGGGCAGGCGGGCGAGGTTATGGGCATGGGGGGCGGACACGTATTCGGCATAGGCGCCTGGTTCGCCAAAGCCCGGCACACGGGGTGTGCGGCAGGTCGTGCTGTGGCCCGACCGGCATTCGGGGCATTCGCCACAGGACAGGATGAAGGGTGCAATCACCCGGTCGCCGACACGCCAGCGGGCCAGAGGGCCAGCCTCGACCACCTCGCCGCAGTATTCATGGCCCGGAATGTCCCCCAGCTTGACCTTGGCATGTTCGCCCACCCAGCCGTGCCAGTCGCTGCGGCAGATGCCACAGGCGAGGGTTTTCAGCACAACCCCGTCCGGTTCGCACACCGGATCGGCGACGGTTTCGAGGCTTAGATCGGCACGGTATTCGCGGATGACGGCAGCGCGCATTCAAAGGCTCCTCAGCTTGATCGCAAAGACCCAAATCTTTTCGAAAAGATTTGCAAATTTCTTCGAAGAAATTTGGCGGTCAGACCAGTTCGATCCGGTAGCTTTCGATGACCGCGTTGGCCAAGAGCTTGTCGCACATGCCCTTGACTGCCAGTTCGGCGGCGTCGGGGTCGGTCTCGGCCAGGTCCAACTCGATCAGCTTGCCCTGACGCACGCCGTTGACCCCGCCAAAGCCCAAGGTCCCCAAGGCGTGCCGCACGGCCTCGCCCTGCACATCCAGAACGCCGGATTTCAGCATCACAGTCACACGGGCTTTCATCGCGGCACTCCTAGTTGATCAAGGTCGGCTTGGGCGCGTGGGTCACGTTCGAGGGCAAGACCCCCAGACGGCGCGCCAGTTCAGTGTAGACATCGGCCATGGGGCCGGGTTCGGCGGCCTGCGTCCCCTCGGGGCCTGAGCGCAGGTCCCACAGGCGGCACGAATCGGGGCTGATTTCATCGACCACGATCAGGCGGGTAAAGTCGCCTTCCCAGATGCGGCCCACCTCGAGGCGGAAATCGGCCAGACGGATGCCGACGCCCAGCATGACGCCGGACAGAAAGTCGTTCACCCGCAGCGCAAGCGCCACGATATCATCGACATCCTGCTGGCTGGCCCAGCCAAAGGCAAAGATGTGCTCTTCGCTGACCATGGGCGAATTCAGCCTGGCTTCCTTGTAGTAGTATTCGACAATCGGGCGCGGCAGCGGGGTGCCTTCGGGTATCCCCAAACGGCTGGACAACTCGCCTGCGGCAAAATTGCGCACGACCACTTCGAGCGGGATGATCTCGGCTTCACGGACCAATTGTTCGCGCATGTTGATTCGGCGGATGAAATGGGTGGGCACTCCGATCGAGTTGAGACCCGTCATGAAGAACTCGGACAGCCGGTTGTTCAGCACGCCCTTGCCTTCGGGCTGGGCGGCCTTGGTCAAGGGGGCCGAGGGCATAGGTGTGCCTTCGTCCTTGAAATACTGAACCAATGTGCCGGGTTCCGGGCCTTCGTACAGGATCTTGGCCTTGCCTTCGTAGATCTTCTTACGCCGTGCCATAGTCTCTCCAAAAACCCCAAAGGGCGGTGTCTGACACCCGCCCTCTTTATCAAGCCCTATAGGCCATAGCCCCCCCCCTCGCAAGACTGGCGTGCAGGCCCCTTGCAGGGAGCTTTCGGTGTAGGCATATGGGAAGGTAGAACCCCAACCGCCGAGGATCCGACGATGAGCACCTTTGACGACCGCGAAACCGCCTTTGAATCCAAGTTTGCCCATGATGCCGACATGCAGTTCCGCGCCGAGGCTCGCCGCAACAAGTTGCTGGGCATGTGGGCGGCGGAACTGATGGGCAAATCCGGCGACGATATTGCCGCCTATGCCATGGAAGTGGTCAATTCCGATTTCGAAGAAGCCGGGATCGAGGATGTGGTGCGCAAGGTTATGGCCGATCTGGGGACCAAGTCCAGTGCCGATCAAGTGCGCGCCAAGATGGCCGAACTGCTGGTCGTGGCCAAGTCGCAGTTGATGAACGAATTCTGATTTCGGAGGTTGCCATGGCGCAAGACGCCCTATCCAAGCTGTTGTCATCGCGCGACTGGCTGATGGCCGACGGCGCCACGGGAACCAACCTGTTCAACATGGGTCTGGAGGCGGGCGAGCCGCCCGAGTTCTGGAACACCGACCGCCCCGAGAATATCCGCGCCCTGTACAAGGCAGCGGTGGATGCGGGGTCGGACATCTTTCTGACCAACACCTTTGGCGGCAATTCCGCCCGGTTGAAGCTGCACAGCGCCCAAGGTCGGGTGCGCGAGTTGAACCGGGTGGGGGCCGCCCTGGGCCGTGAGATTGCCGACGCCGCAGGGCGCACGGTGGTTGTGGCCGGGTCTGTCGGGCCGACGGGCGAGATATTTGAGCCGATGGGCAACCTGACCCATGCCCTGGCCGTGGAGATTTTCCACGAACAGGCCGAGGGTTTGAAAGAAGGCGGCGCGGATGTGCTGTGGGTCGAGACGATGTCGGCCTTTGAGGAATATGCGGCGGCGGCCGAGGCGGCGGCACTGGCCGGAATGCCGTGGTGCGGGACGATGAGTTTTGACACGGCAGGCCGCACGATGATGGGCATCACCTCGGCAGCGCTTGCCGCCAAGGTCGAAACGCTGGCCCATCCGCCGATTGCCTTTGGCGCCAATTGCGGCGTGGGGGCGTCGGATCTGATGCGCACCGTGCTGGGGTTTGATGCGGCGGGCGCCAGCCGCCCGATCATCGCCAAGGGCAATGCCGGGATCCCCAAGTATCACGAGGGGCATATCCACTATGACGGCACGCCGGAATTGATGGCGGAATATGCCGTTCTGGCGCGAGATGCCGGGGTGCGGATCATCGGCGGCTGTTGCGGCACGATGCCCGAGCATCTGAAGGCGATGCGGGCGGCGTTGGAGAGCCGTCCGATGGGCCCGCGTCCGACGGTGGACGACATCCGCGAGAAGCTGGGCGCGTTCTCATCAGCCTCGGATGGCACCGGCGACACCTCGGGCGACCCCAAGCGCGAACGGCGCGGGCGGCGGGGTTAGAGCGGATTTCCCTCAATCTGATTCAGATTGAGGGAAATCCAAGACTGGAACCACCTGTGAATGTTGCGTATCTCGTTCAATCAGGTGAACCTGATTGAACGAGATACTCTTTAGAACAGTTTTAACTGGTCGCCCACCCGGATGGGCGGGCGGAACAGGTCGCAGCGCAGCGGCGGTTGCGGCGCATCAAGGCCGAGCCGCGCTGCGGCGATCTTGAAGCGGCGGGCCATCAGGGTGGCCCAGACCCCCTCGCCCCGGAACCGTTTGCCCCAGGCGGCGTCGTAATCCTTGCCGCCGTGCAATTCGCGGACCCGCGCCATCACCTTGGCGGCACGGTCGGGGTAATGGGTGGCCAGCCAGTCCTGAAACAGCTGCGACACCTCGAGCGGCAGGCGCAGCATGATGAAGCTGGCCGCCTGAGCGCCCGCCGCCTGCCCCGCCTCGAGGATCGCCTCAAGCTCGGGATCGCTGAGGCCTGGAATCATCGGGGCGGCCATGATCCGCACCGGGATACCGGCGGCGGTCAGGCGGCGGACGGTTTCCAGACGGCGGGCGGGATGGGGGGCGCGGGGCTCCATCCGGCGGGCCAGCACGGGGTCGAGCGTGGTGATGGACAGGCCGACGCGGACCAGGCCCTGCGCGGCCAGGGGGGCCAGCAGGTCGATGTCGCGTTCGATCAGGGTGCCTTTGGTCGTGATGGCGATGGGGTGGCGGAAGGCGGAGAGAACCTCGAGCACCTCGCGCATGACGCCGTGTTCGGCTTCGCAGGGTTGGTAGGGGTCGGTGTTGGTGCCAAGGGCGATGGTGGCGACCTTGTAAGATTTGGCGCGCAATTCAGCGTCCAGCACGGCGCCAATGCCGGGGCGGGCAATCAGCTTGGTTTCAAAATCCAGACCCGGCGACAGGTTCAGGAAGGCGTGGCTGGGCCGGGCAAAGCAATAGATGCAGCCGTGTTCGCAGCCCCTGTAGGGGTTGATCGAGCGGTCAAACGGCAGGTCGGGCGAGCGGTTGTAGGTGATGGCGGAGCGCGGCTGTTCCAGCCGCACCTCCGTCTGGACCAGGCGGTCCTCGGGGGGCAGGTCCCAGCCGTCATCGAAGGCGACGCGAGATGTGCCCTCGAACCGGCCCGTGGCATTGGACGCGGCGCCACGGGCGCGCAGACGCTGACCGGGCAGCAGGGTGTTGTCCTTGGTGTCCATGGCGGCAGAATAGAACATTGCATGAACACGCACAAGCCGGGGCGCAGCGGGGGAAATCGGCTGCTTTCGTGCAAACGCCTAAAGTCGCAACAGGTTTCCACCTTGTGCCGGGGCGTGTTGTCGGCTTTCATCCGGCGCATGTCGCAATTCGAAAAGTCCGTGGACCGCTTTCAGATCATTGACAGATAACCTGCCCAAGGAGCGCCCAGATGGCCGACGATGAAATCATCCTTTCCGAATTGTCCGACGATGAACTTGTCCTGCAAATGCACGACGACCTGTATGACGGTCTGAAGGAAGAGATCGAAGAGGCGGTCAACCTGTTGATCGCCCGCGGTTGGGCGCCCTATGATGCGCTGACCAAGGCACTGGTCGCCGGCATGACGATCGTCGGCGCCGACTTCCGCGACGGCATCCTGTTCGTCCCCGAGGTGCTGCTGGCCGCCAATGCGATGAAGGGTGGCATGGCTATCCTGAAGCCCCTGCTGATTGCCACCGGCGCCCCGCGCATGGGCAAGATGGTGATCGGGACGGTCAAAGGCGACATCCATGACATCGGCAAGAACCTGGTTGGCATGATGATGGAGGGTGCGGGCTTTGAAGTGCGCGACCTTGGCATCAACAACTCGGTCGAGAAGTATCTGGCGGCTTTGGAAGAGGAAAAGCCCGATATCCTGGGCATGTCGGCCCTGCTGACCACGACGATGCCCTATATGAAGGTCGTGATCGACACGATGAAGGAAAAGGGCATGCGCGACGATTACATCGTTCTGGTGGGCGGTGCGCCCCTGAACGAGGAGTTTTCGCGGGCCATCGGCGCCGACGCCTATTGCCGGGATGCGGCCGTGGCCGTGGAAACCGCCAAGGCCTATGTCGCCCGCAAGCACAACCGCCCGAACGTCTGAACCGGGCGGCAGACGGATCAAGGCCCCGGTCCTGCCGGGGCCTTTTGTTTTGCCGCTTGGAAAACCGGGGGCGCGGGGCCATGTAGGGGCAAAGGAGTCTGCGATGCCGATCCAGAAGTTTTTGCTGTTGCTGACCGCCGTCATTCTGGCCGCCGGGGGGACGATCGCCTTGGCATACCACTTTGGGTTGAACATTACCTGGGTGGCGGTTGCGGCCCTGCTGGCCGCCTTGTTGGTGCGGAAATGGAAATGATCCCGGAAGATGATGTTCTGACCGAAAGTGGCGTGGCGCTGCGCGGTCATGGGCGGATTTTGCTGATCGCCTGCGGGGCCCTGGCGCATGAGGTGCTGGCGCTGAAACGGATGAACGGCTGGGACCATATGGACCTGCAATGCCTGCCCGCCAACCTGCACCTTTACCCCGCCAGGATCACCGCCGAGGTGGCGCGGGTGGTGGGTGAGGTTCGTGCCGATTATGAGCAGGTGTTCGTTCTGTATGCCGATTGCGGCACCGGGGGCCTTTTGTTCGCAAGGTGCAAGGAACTGGGGGTCGAAATGCTGCAAGGGCCGCATTGTTATTCGTTTTTTGAAGGCAACGCGGGCTTTCTGGAACGGTCTGAAACCGAGTTCACCGCGTTTTACCTGACTGATTTTCTGGTGCGGCAGTTCGATGCCTTTGTCTGGCGGCCCATGGGGTTGGACCGGCACCCGCAATTGCGCGACCTGTATTTCGGCAATTACACCAAACTGGTCTATCAGGCGCAAACCAACGACCCGGCGCTGGATGCCAAGGCCGAAGACTGCGCCCGGCGGTTGGGGCTGGCCTATGAGCGGCGCTTCACCGGCTATGGCGATCTGGCGATCGAAATGACGCGGATGGCGGGCGCATGACCCCGGAAACCTTTCCCAAGCTGTTTGCGGCGACCTTTGCGGCGCAGGACAGTGCGGCGCTGTGTGCCTATCTGGCCGAGGATGCAGATGTGGTGACCCTGACCGGCGGGCTGGCCGAGACGGCGAAACAGGCCGGGCAGTTGTTCGAGATGGAATTCTCCGGCACCTTTGCGGCGGCGCGGCTGGTCACCGGCAAGACGCGGTTGCGGTTGCTGGGTCCGGGGGGTGCGATTTTGCATCAACGCTATGTCGTGATCGGGGCGCGGGATGCGGCGGGGGCCGAGTTGCCGCGTTTTGGTGCGATCCTGACGGCGGTGCTGCTGGCCCGCGCCGACGGATGGCGGGCGGTCACACTGGGGTTTTCAGCCCTGTCCCAATAGCGACCGGGCGGCGGCGCGGGCGGCGCTGGTGATGGTGTCGCCGGCCAACATGCGGGCAATCTCCTCGGTCCGGGCGCCTGCGTCCAGCGGGGTGACGGTGGACAGGGTCAGATCATCGACCACCCGCTTTTCCACGCGCCAGTGATGATCGCCCAAGGCCGCGACCTGCGGGCTGTGGGTGACGACCAAGACTTGCCCCGTCAGCGACAGGTGCTGCAAGCGACGCCCCACGGCATCGGCGGTGGCACCACCGACACCGCGGTCGATCTCGTCAAAGATCATGGTCAGGCCGGGGGTCGAACCGATCAGACAGACCTTGAGCGCCAGCAGAAAGCGGCTGAGTTCGCCACCCGAGGCGATTTTGTTCAGGGGGCCAGCCGGGGCGCCGGGGTTGGTGGCGACGGTGAAAGTCACGGCGTCCACGCCATCGGGGCCGGGCTCGCCCGCGGTCAGGATGGTGGAGAACACCGCCCGTTCCATTTTCAGCGGGGCCAGTTCCTGCGCCATGGCGGCATCCAGACGCAGGGCTGCGGCCTTGCGCCGGGTGGTGGTCTGATTGGCCAGACGCTCGTAATCGGCCTCGGCATCCTGAACGGCTTTGGCCAGCGTTTTCAGACCCTTGGTGCCAGAATCCAGGGCGTCCAGCGTGGCGCGCATGGTGGCGAGATGGGTGCCCAGATCATCGGGCAGGACAGCGTGTTTGCGGGCCATGGCGCGGACGGCGAACAAACGTTCTTCGATCGTCTCCAACTCGGAGGCGTTGAAATCCAGCGCGTTCAGCGCGGCTTCGACACCGGCCTGAGCGTCGCCCAATTCCACCATCGCACGGGCCAGGGCAGCAAGGGCGACGTCCAGCATCCCGTCGGCCTGATCCGAGGCCCCCTCGAGCCAGCGTTGGGCATCGAGGATCGACGCCTCGGCCCCATCGCCCAGCACGGCATGGGCGCGCACGATGTCGGCGCGGATGCGGGCGGACAACTGCATCGTGCGGCGGCGGGCGTCCAGCACGGCATCTTCGCCGGGTTCGGGGGCCAGCTTGTCCAGTTCGGCGACGGCGTGGCGCAGGAAATCCTCTTCGGCGCGGGCAGCGGCGATGGCGGCTTCGGCGGTGGCGAGGGCGGTGCGGGCGGCGGCGCGGGCCCGCCAGGCGGCACGCAGGTCGGTCAGGTCATGGGTGTCAAAGCTGTCCAGCAGGTTGCGGTGACCACGCGGGTTCAGCAGGCCCCGGTCGTCATGCTGGCCGTGCAGTTCCACCAGAGAATCCGACAGATCGCGCAGAATCTCGCCCGACACGCGGCGGTCATTCACAAAGGCCGACTTGCGGCCATCGACGAAATTCACGCGGCGCAGGACCAGAACATCCTCGACCGGCAGGCCCGCCTCGTCCAGCACGGCGCGGGCGGCGTGGTCGGGGGGCAGATCGAACTCGGCTGTCACCTCGCCCTGCGTGGCGCCCTGACGCACCAGTTCCGCCCTGCCCCGCCAGCCCAGCACAAAGCCAAGGGCATCCAGCAGGATCGACTTGCCCGCCCCGGTTTCGCCCGTCAAGACGTTCAGGCCGGGCTGAAAGGCCAGATCCAGTCGGTCAATGATCAGCACATCCCGGATGTTAAGCGTGCGCAGCATGGCCCATCCCGTAGGGTGCGCATTTATTGCGCACCTTGGTCACAGCCATTCGCCTTTGACCATCTGGCGATAGATCGTCGACAGCCAGCTGGTGCCCTGTGCTTCGGGCGAAAGACCACGGTCTTTCAACAGGTTGAAGGCGTCCTGATAGAAGGGGCTGGACTGATAGTTATAGCCCAGGATCGCCCCGGCCGTCTGCGCCTCGGCGGTCAGGCCAAGCCCGAGGTAGCATTCCACGAGCCGCAGCAGCGCCTCGGCGGTTTGGGTCGTGGTCTGGAAATCCTGCACAACCACACGGAAGCGGTTGATCGCGGCGGCATAGTGGCGCTTTTTCAGATAATAGCGGCCGATTTCCATTTCCTTGGCGGCCAGATGATCAAAGGCCAGGTCGAACTTGAGGATCGCCGACTGGGCATATTCGCTGTCGGGATATTGTTCGATCACCACGCGCAGTGCCTGAAGCGCTTGGAAGGTCAGGCCCTGATCGCGGCCCACCTCGTCGATCTGGTCATAATAGGACAGGGCCATCAGGAACTGGGCATAGGCCGCATCCTCGGTGCCGGGATAGAAATCAAGATACCGCTGCGAGGCGACGCGGGCCTCTTCATAGTTCTTGGTTTTATGCAGGGTGAAGGCCTGCATGATCAGCGCCCGCTTGGCCCATTCGGTATAGGGATACAGACGCTCGGTTTCCTGGAAATAGATCAGGGCGTCCTTGGGCTTGTTGTTGACCTCAAGCTCCAGCTCGCCGCGCTTGAAAATCTCTTCGGCGGTGTAGTTTTCCAGCGGCAACTGCTTGGGAGCAGGCGCGCAGGCTGCCAAGGAGAGAACGAACAGCGCCACACCGACCTTGCGCGCTGCCCCTGACTTAACGCCTGCCATCTTGCCTCTACCCTCAACCCTGCCGGACCGGTCCGCTGTACGCGGCCATCACGCTTTGGCCTGTCCTAGCACAGATATTTCCAAGGCGCAAAACGGCTTTCTGTGAGTTATCACAGTGAAACCCCAAGTTTCAGGCAAAGGCGGGAAGGTCACCGCGGTGCACGCCGATTCCCGGCAGCTTGCCGCCAGCCAGCGAGTCGCAATCGTCGAACACAAAGGCGCCGGGGGTTGCGAACAGGGCGCGCAGCAGGCGGTTGGTCAGGGCGTGGCCAGCCTTGATGCCGGTATAGCGGGCCAGCAGCGGCGCGCCCGCCAGCGACAGGTCGCCCAAGGCGTCCAGCATCTTGTGGCGCACGGGTTCGTCGCGGTAGCGCAGGCCGCCGGGTGACAGGATGCGGTCGCCGTCGAAGACGACCGAATTGTCCAGCGTGCCGCCCAGCGCCAGACCCTTGGCACGCATCGCGTCCACGTCGGACTGGCGGCAGAAGGTGCGGCTGTCAGACAGTTCGCGCACAAAGGCGCCGTTGGCCATGTTCAGCTTGCGCGACTGACGCCCGATGGCGCGGTCGGCAAAGTCGATGCGGAAGTCAATCTCCAGCATCTCGGCCGGTTCCAGACGGGCCAAGGCCTCGCCATCCCGCACTTCGACCGTGCGCAGGACGCGGATCGCGCGGGTGGGGGCAAGCTGGGGCTGGATGCCATTGGCCAGCAGGGCGGCCACAAAGGGGGCGGCGGAACCGTCCAAGATGGGAACCTCGGGGCCGTCAATCTCGATCAGGGCGTTGTTGATCGCAAGACCGGCCAAGGCTGCCATGATGTGTTCGATGGTCGAGACGGTAACGCCCGACGGATTGGCGATCATGGTGCACAGGCGCGAGGCCACCACCGCATCCCAGCGCGCCGGGATCAGGGTGTCGGGTTCTGCCACATCGGTGCGGCGAAACCAGATGCCGTGGTCAGCTGCCGCAGGATGCACGGTCATGGTGACCGTGGCCCCGCTGTGAAGGCCAACCCCAAGAAAGGTTACCGCTGTTTTGACCGTGTTCTGCACGTGACCGCCTCGAAAACTACAGCGACAGTTGAATCAATCGCTTGTGTAGATTTGAGGTAAGGCCACAACTGTCGAATCACAACTCACTCTTTGTGACCGAGTGTAACAATCGGTCGTTAACCATCCAAGTGCTTAAAATTCATAAGAAAAAGCCCAGGCAGTGCCTGGGCTTTCCGCAGTCTGATTCAGGTGGATCAGTTGGCCTGACGGCGCAGGAAGGCCGGGATTTCGATCCGCTCTTGATCGGCCGTATGTTCGGCCTCGTCATCATAGGAGGTGACGGGGGGCTGCTGGCGGGTCGGGGCGGCACGCTCGGGGGCGGCGTCGGCGTGGCCACCGGCCATGCGGTTGATCAGGCTGCCGATGCCAAAGCGCGGGCGTTCGGCCGGTTTCGGCGCGGGCTGGCGGGCCGCTGGGGCCGGGGCTGCGGGGCGTGCCGCAGGCTGGCCGGGAGAGCGGCTGACGGCGGCTTGCAAACGGGCCAAAGCCTCGGCCGAGGGGGTGCCAGCGGCGCGGGGACGCGGGGCGACAAAGCTGGACGCGTCGGAATCGCGGGCGTTCAGGCTGGATTGACGCTCGGCGGCGGGTTGCGGGCGATAGGCGGGGGCGGGCACGTCGTCCACCTCGACCTCGTCCGCCTGTTGCGGAAAGTCGACCCCGTCAAAGAGGCTGGCCTCCTGAGCGGCCTGCATCACCGGGGCGGGCTGTTGGACCGGCGCGGGGGCCAGGTTCAACGGGGCCTCGCGCCGGGGTTCGGGCGGGGCCGGGGCGACGAAGGGGGTCAGGGGTGCGGCCATCGTGCGGCGGGCAACCGGAGCCTCGACCGCGGCTTTCTTGATGTCGATGCCGGTGGCGACCACGGAGACGCGCAGGGTGCCTTCCATGCTGGGGTCAAGGGTCGAGCCCACGATGATGTTGGCGTCGGGGTCAACCTTTTCGCGGATGATATTCGCGGCCTCGTCCAACTCGAACAGGGTCAGGTCATAGCCACCGGTGATGTTGATCAGAACACCCTTGGCGCCGTGCAGCGAGATTTCATCCAGCAGCGGGTTGGCAATCGCCTTTTCCGCGGCCTGAACGGCGCGGTTTTCGCCGGTCGCCTCGCCCGTGCCCATCATCGCCTTACCCATTTCGTCCATCACGGCGCGAACATCGGCGAAGTCGAGGTTGATCAGGCCGGGACGGACCATCAGGTCGGTCACACCCTTGACGCCCTGATAGAGCACGTCATCGGCCATGGCGAAGGCTTCGGTAAAGGTGGTGCGTTCGTTGGCCAGACGGAACAGGTTCTGGTTGGGGATCACGATCAGGGTGTCCACGACACGCTGCAAGGCGTCAATCCCGTCTTCGGCCTGCTTCATACGCTTGTTGCCTTCGAACTGGAAGGGCTTGGTCACGACGCCGACGGTCAGCACACCCAGTTCGCGGGCGGCCTGGGCGATGATAGGGGCAGCCCCGGTGCCGGTGCCGCCGCCCATGCCAGCGGTGATGAAGCACATATGCGCGCCGGCCAGATGGTCGACGATTTCCTCGATGGTTTCCTCTGCCGCGGCGGCGCCGACGGTCGGGCGGGCCCCTGCCCCCAGACCTTCGGTCACTTTCAGACCCATCTGGATCTTGGAATGGGCGCGGCTTTGTTGCAGGGCCTGCGCGTCGGTGTTGGCCACAACAAATTCGACACCCTCAAGGTTCTTGTCGATCATGTTGTTCACCGCGTTGCCCCCGGCGCCGCCGACGCCGAACACGGTGATGCGCGGCTTCAACTCTTCGCGCTGCGAGGTCACTGTCAGATTCAATGTCATTGTTCGTCCCGCCGTTTTTTTTGTTGAGCCGCAGCTGCTTTTGGTCGTTCGTCCCAGGATCGGCCC
>CAMBWO010000122.1 GCA_945871285.1 Pseudorhodobacter antarcticus
GAACCCCTGTTCCGCCTGCTGACCGATGACCAGATGCAAGACGCCGAAATCCTGGGCAAAGCCATGCGCTTTGGCGCGATGTTCGCCGTGGGCGACCCCTCCAAGGCCGGCACCCTCAAATGGACGCCCAAGAAACGCATCCTCGAACTCACCCTCACCCGCGACGGCCACGACCTGTTCGGCGAAGTTGCCCGCGCCCGTTTCGCCTCCCTCGCCCTCGCCATGCGGGCCGAAGGACGGGTCGTGGACCCCGCTTGATGCTCACCTTCGACCACATCGCCATCTCGGCAGAAACTCTCGCCGCAGGCACCGCCCATGTCGGATCCACCTTGGGCGTCACCCTCGGCCCCATCGGCCACCACCCCCACATGGCCACCCACAACCGCCTGCTGTCCTTGGGCGACCTCTACCTCGAGGTCATCGCCATCGACCCCGACGCCCCAAAACCCGAGTGGCCGCGCTGGTTCGACCTCGACCATTTCACCGGTCCCCCCCGCCTGACCAACTGGGTCGCCCGCACCGATGACCTGTCCGCCGCCCTGACCCACACCCTCCCCGGCACCGGCACGCCCATTGCCCTGTCCCGCGGCAATTACCGCTGGCAAATGGCCGTCCCGCCTGACGGCAAACTGCCCCTGAACGGCATCCACCCCGCCCTGATCCAATGGGAAGGGCCGCACCACCCCACCCAGGCCCTACCCGAATCCCATATCCGCCTCACCCGCCTGACCCTGTCCCACCCCCAGGCCGACCTCCTCCGCCCCCTCATCACCGACCCCCGCATCCACCTGACCCCCGGCCCGCTCAACCTCACCGCCGATTTCGACACCCCGAACGGCCCCCGGACGCTCTGATGATACGCGCCCCCTTGATCAGGCTGGCGACCGCCGCCGACGCCCCCGCGCTTGCCGCGCTTTGGAACCCCTGGATCACCGACACCGCCATCACCTTTGCCTCCATCCCGAAAACCGCAGACGATCTGACCCAGATGATCGCCACCCGCCCCGCCGTTTTCACCACCGACGGCGTGCAGGGCTTTGCCACCTATGGCCAGTTCCGCAGCGGCAATGGCTATGCCACCTGCATGGAACACACCGTCATTCTGGCCCCAATGGCCCACGGCCACGGCCTCGGCCGCGCCCTGTTGCAGGCGGTCGAGTTCCACGCCCGCCAGCATGGTGCTCATCAGATGATCGCCGGCATTTCCGCCGAAAACCCCGCCGGCATCGCCTTCCATACCAGGCTCGGCTACCACCACACCGCCATCCTCCCCCAAGCCGGATTCAAATTCGGCCGGTTCATCGACCTTGTGCTGATGCAGAAATTCCTCTGACTTTACGCTGCCGCTGCGCTATCGTGCCCCCATGTCAATCTGGACCCGCATTGCCGACGCCCTGTCTGCCCTTGCCAATGGCGAGGGGCTTGCCGCCATCATGGACCGGCTGCGCGCCAGCCCCACCCCCGAACGCTCGGTCGCCTTCACCATCGCCGTCATCGCGCTCGGCGCCAAAATCGCCAAGGCCGACGGCACCGTGACCCGCGACGAGGTCTCGGCCTTCCGCCGCATCTTTGCCATCCCCGAGGGCGAGGAACAAAACGCTGCCCGCGTCTTCAACCTGGCCCGGCAGGATGTCGCGGGCTTTGACGCCTATGCCACCAAGGTCCGCGCCATGTTCCGCGCCGAAGACCGCGACCTGCTGACCGACCTGCTCGAGGGCCTGTTCCACATTTCCCTTGCCGATGGGCATTATCACGAGGATGAGAACACCTTCCTCGCCACCGTCGCCCGCATCTTCGACCTCGACGACCGCACCTTCGCCCAGATCCGCGCCCGCTTTGTCGAAGGCGCGCCGCGGGATCCCTATGACGTGCTGGGCGTGGCCCATGACGCGCCGCTGGACACCGTCCGCGCCGCCTGGCGCAGTGCCGTCAAATCCAACCACCCCGATGTCCTGCTCGCCCGCGGCCTCCCCCCCGAGGCGCTGAAACTGGCCGAGGGCCGCATCCTGGCCATAAACCAGGCCTGGACCGACATCTCAGCGCAACGGGCCGCCTGATGCGGCTGGCCACCTATAATGTCGAATGGATGAATGCGCTGTTCGATGACATGGGCCGCCCCTGCTTTGACCGCGAACTGTCCGCCCGCTACAAGGTGACGCGCTCCGACCAGTTGAACGCGCTGGGTCGGGTGTTCAGGGCCCTGGATGCCGATGGCGTGATGATCATCGAGGCACCCGATACCTCGCGCAAACGCTCGACCGTCAAGGCCCTGGAACGCTTCGCCCGCCATTTCGGCCTGCGCACCCGCGCGGCCGTGATCGGCTTTGTCTCTGACACCGAACAGGAAATCGCCTTCCTCTACGACCCTGACCACCTGGACGTGACCCACGCCCCCGAATCCTCCCCCGGCGCCCCGCGCTTTGACACGACCCTGCGCCATGACGCGCACGCCGACGGCATCGAACAGGCCATCACCTTCTCCAAACCGCCGCTCGAACTGTCGGTGCGCGCCGAAAACCGCTGGTTCCGCCTGATCGGCGTCCATGCCAAATCCAAGGTTCCCCATGGTCAGGTCAGCCCCGACGAATTCCGCCGCATCTCGATCGACAACCGCCGCAAACAGCTGGCCGAATGCCACTGGTTGCGCGAACGTGCCCTGGCGCATCTGGCCGCAGGCGACAGCCTGATCGTGCTGGGCGATTTCAACGACGGCCCCGGCATCGACAGCTATGAACAGATTTTCGGCAAATCCGGGGTCGAGGTGGTGCTCGGCCTGACCGACCCGCCCGCCCTGCACCTGACCGACCCGCACGCCCGCATGGCCCTGACCCAGCACATCGGCCTGCACCCCACCACCGCCCGCTTTTGGCTCGCCCCCTCCCAGGCCTATTTCGAGGCGCTTCTGGATTTCATCATGGTCAGCCCCGATCTGGCCGCCACATCCCCGAAATGGAGGATCTGGCACCCCTTCAACGACCCGGCGATCCCGCAAGACCTGCGCGACGCCATCCTGACCGCCTCGGATCATTTCCCCGTAACGCTGGACCTCTAGACCGACCCAAATTTCTTCGAAGAAACTTGCAAAACTTTTCAAAAAGTTTTGATCCGCCCTTACCCCCGCGCTGCCCGGATCAACCCGATGATCTCGGACGCCGCTTTGGGGATGTTCGTCCCCGGCCCAAAGATCGCCTTCACCCCCCGGTCATACAGATAGGGGTAATCCTGCACCGGAATGACCCCGCCACACACCACCAGAATCTCCCCCGCCCCCGCCGCCCGCAACGCCTCGATCAGCTTGGGCGCCAGCGTCTTGTGTCCGGCGGCTTGCGAGGAAATCCCGACGACATGCACATCATTGTCAATCGCATCCTGCGCCGCCTCCTCGGGCGTCTGGAACAACGGCCCCATGTCGACATCGAACCCGATATCGGCAAAAGCCGTCGCAATCACCTTGGCCCCCCGGTCATGGCCATCCTGCCCCATCTTGACCACCATCATCCGCGGCCTGCGCCCCTCGGCCTCGGCAAAGGCCTCGACCTCGGCCTGAATGGCGGCATAGCCCGCATCGCCCTCCCATTCCCCGCCGTAAACCCCCGCCAAAGTTTTCACCTCCGCCCGGTGCCGCCCGAACACCCGCTCCAACGCGGAACTGATCTCGCCGACCGTCGCCCGCGCCCGCGCCGCCTCAACCGCCAGCGCCAGCAGATTGCCATCCCCCCGCGCCCCCGCCTCCAGCGCGGCCAAGGTCGCCTGACACGTCGCTTCATCCCGCCCGGCCCGCACCTGGGCCAGCCGCTCGACCTGCGCCGCCCGGACGGCCACATTGTCGATATCCAGAATATCCACCTTGTCCTGCACGGCTGACCGATACTTGTTAACCCCGACGATCACCTCGTCGCCCCGGTCAATCATCGCCTGCCGCCGCGCTGCCGTCTCTTCGATCCGCAACTTGGGCATCCCCGCCGCCACCGCCGCCGTCATGCCCCCCATCGCCTCGACCTCCTCCATCAGCGCCCAGGCCTTCTCGGCCAGTTCCGCCGTCAGGCTCTCGACGTAATAGGACCCGGCCAGCGGATCGACGACATGGGTGATCCCGGTCTCCTCTTGCAGGATCAGCTGCGTATTGCGGGCGATCTTGGACGAAAACTCGGTCGGCAACGCCATCGCCTCGTCAAAGCTGTTGGTGTGCAGCGACTGCGTCCCGCCCAGCGCCGCCGCCATCGCCTCATAGGCCGTGCGGATGATGTTGTTATAGGGGTCCTGCTCTTGCAAACTGACGCCACTGGTCTGGCAATGCGTCCGCAACATCAGGCTTTCCGCCCGCTTGGCGCCAAAGCCCAGCATGATCCGGTGCCACAACATCCGCGCCGCCCGCAGCTTGGCCGCCTCCATGAAAAAGTTCATGCCAATGGCGAAAAAGAAACTCAACCGCCCGGCAAAGGCATCGACATCCATCCCCCGCGCAATCGCCGCCCGCACATATTCGCGCCCGTCGGCCAGCGTATAGGCCAACTCCTGCACCAGATTGGCCCCCGCCTCCTGCATGTGATAGCCGGAGATCGAGATCGAGTTGAACTTCGGCATCTCAGCCGCCGTAAACTCGATGATATCCGCAATGATCCGCATGCTCGGCTCGGGCGGATAGATATAGGTGTTCCGCACCATGAACTCTTTCAGAATGTCATTCTGAATCGTCCCCGACAGATCGGCCCGCGAAACCCCCTGCTCCTCGCCCGCCACAATGAAACTGGCCAGAATCGGAACCACCGCCCCGTTCATCGTCATCGACACCGAAATCTTGCCCAGCGGAATCCCGTCAAACAACACCTTCATGTCTTCAACGGAATCAATCGCCACCCCGGCCTTGCCGACATCCCCCTCGACTCGCGGATGGTCAGAATCATAGCCCCGATGCGTCGCCAGATCAAAGGCCACCGACACCCCCTGCTGCCCCGCCGCCAGCGCCTGGCGGTAAAACGCGTTGCTCTCTTCCGCGGTCGAGAATCCGGCATATTGCCGGATCGTCCAGGGCCGCCCGGCATACATCGTGGCCTTCACCCCCCGGGTGAAGGGCGCCAAACCCGGCACCCCGCCCAGATGCGGCAAACCGGCAATATCCTCGGCCAGATACAGCGGCTTGACCGCAATCCCCTCCAGCGTCGCCCAAGTCAGGCTTTCCGGATCGCGCCCCTTCATTTCCTTGCGGGCCACGGCCTCCCATGCGGTCTTGTCGCTCACAGCTTCACCCATTTCATCTGTTCAAAAAATATCGCACTTCCGGGGGTGTGAAACCCCCGGGCCCCAACGGCAGCTATTCAAACTCCAGAATCACCGCATCCACCTTCAGGCTGTCCCCCGGGCTCGCCTTGATCGCCTTGACCACCCCGTGCCGCTCGGCCTTCAGGATGTTTTCCATCTTCATCGCCTCGACCGTGGCCAGCGTCTGGCCCTCCTGCACCTCGTCGCCGACCTCGACCTGCACCTTCACCAACATCCCCGGCATCGGGCACAGCAGGAACTTGCTGGTATCGGGCGGCAGCTTTTCAATCATCAACCGCGCCAGTTCGGCCGCCCGTGGCGTGCGGACAAACACCTTCAAATCCGCCCCGCGCAACCGCACCCGAAAGCCCATCGGCACCTTGGCAATCTTCATCACCAGCGGGTGGCCGTCGATCGTCAAACGCGCCAACTGCTGCCCCGGTTTCCAATCGCTCTTGACCCGCATCTGCGCGCCCTCGGCAAAGGTCACGGTCGATCCCTCGTGATCCGCCGCAATGGTCAGCGCCAGATCCTCGCCTTGCACCGCCACCACCCAGGCATCGCCAACCTTGCGCTTGTGGTTGTCCATCGTGCCCGAAATCCGCGTGCGCCTTATCTCGGCCACCCGGTGCATCGCCGCGGCCGCCGCCGCCACCCGGCGCACCGTGGGCCCGTCCAACGTGGCGCCCTTGAACCCGTCTGGATATTCCTCGGCGATAAAGGCCGTGGTGATATTGCCCGACACAAAGCGCGGATGGTCCATCACGGCGCCGACAAAGGGCAGGTTATGGCCAATCCCCTCAACCTCAAAGGTGTCCAGCGCCAGCCGCATCTCCTCGATCGCCGCCAATCGCGTCGGCCCCCAGGTGCACAACTTGGCGATCATCGGGTCATAAAACATCGAAATCTCGCCGCCTTCGAACACGCCGGTGTCGTTGCGGACAACCCCGCCGCCCTCTGTCACACCCTCGACAGGCGGACGATAACGCGACAGACGGCCGATCGAGGGCAAAAATCCGCGATACGGATCCTCGGCATATAGCCGGCTTTCCATCGCCCAACCATTAATCTTCAAATCGGCTTGCGCAAACGGCAACGCCTCGCCCGCCGCCACCCGGATCATCTGCTCCACCAGGTCAACCCCGGTGATCAACTCTGTCACCGGATGCTCCACCTGCAACCGCGTGTTCATCTCCAGGAAGTAAAAGTTCCGGGCCCCGTCCACGATGAACTCCACCGTCCCGGCACTGGTATAGCCAACCGCACGGGCCAGCGCACAGGCCTGCTCGCCCATCGCCTTGCGCGTGCCTGCGTCCAGAAACGGCGACGGCGCCTCCTCGATCACCTTCTGGTTCCGCCGCTGGATCGAACATTCCCGCTCATGCAGGTAAACGCAATTCCCATGGCTATCGGCCAACACCTGAATCTCGATATGCCGCGGCTGCGTCACGAACTTTTCAATGAAAATCCGGTCATCGCCAAAAGACGCCGCCGCCTCGTTCTGCGAGGAGGCGAAGCCTTCCGCCACCTCCCCCTCACTCCAGGCAATCCGCATCCCCTTGCCGCCACCGCCGGCAGACGCCTTGATCATCACCGGATAGCCAATCTCGCCAGCAATCCGCACCGCCTCGGCCGCATCCGCAATGATCCCCATATGGCCCGGAACCGTCGACACCCCCGCCGCCATCGCCAGCTTCTTGGATGTGATCTTGTCCCCCATCGCCTCGATGGCCGATGACGGCGGCCCGATGAACACCACCCCCGCCGCCTCCAGCGCCGCCGCAAAGGCCCGGTTCTCGCTCAGAAACCCGTATCCCGGATGCACCGCCTCGGCCCCGGTTGCCTTGACCGCCGCCATGATCTTGTCAATCACGATATAGGACTGTGCCGCAGGCGACGGCCCGATATGCACCGCCTCATCCGCCATCTTGACATGCAGCGCATTGCGGTCGGCGTCGGAATAAACCGCCACCGTCGCAATCCCCATCTTGCGCGCCGTCTTGATCACGCGACAGGCAATCTCGCCGCGATTGGCGATCAGGATCTTCTTGAACATGCGTCCCCCCAAAGGTGTTCCGTTCGCCCTCTGCCGGGGCGCGCAAATGAAAAGGCCACCCGGGGAATGCCCCGGATGGCCCTGATGAGATCCTCAGGACGGCTCAGCCGCCCGGTGGAGTTAGCGACACATGCCCTGATCTGCCGCCACGGCGCCCAGAACGCCTCCTGCAATGGCGCTTTCTGCAAGGTTATTGTTCGTAACCGCGCCGAAAAGCCCGCCACCCAGCGCCCCAAGACCGGCACAATTTGAATTGATCGGGCCGTTGCAACCTGCAACGACGACAAGCACGGCAAGTGCTGCGATGGATTTGAACATGAAAATCTGCCTCTTTGTTTTGTTGATCGTTTCGCCAAGCGACCGAGCCAAGTCAGCCGCAATGACGCCTTACTTGATAAGCAGCCCCGCCGCAGCCCCGGCCCCGGCGCCCAAGAGCATGTCATTGCCCGTGGCATCTGCCGCAACGGCCCCAACGCCCGCCCCGATAAGGGCGCGCTGGGCGTCATTGGCCATGCAGCCGGAAAGAATCGTGGAAAGTACTGCCACAAGGGCGACGGTCTTGAACATTTGTTGTCTCGGTTTGGTGTATTGCGTGCCGCCATCCTTAGCGCATTCCCACAGGGGAAAAAGCATAAAAACCTCGATTGGCGGAAAGCCGCAAGGACGCCTCCGCCGCGGCCTGCCGCCAAAAAGAACGGCCCATCCGAAACGCGGACGGGCCAAAGTGGTAGGGAAGGGTAACAGTCTTGGTCGTCAGGCGCGACATCCGCGCAGGCATCGGTCGCCCTGACATGCTCACCCAAGCCCGCCGTCCGCGCAACCGGCTTTCGCGCCCAGCCTGCGGACTGCGCAGTATTCTGCCAATCTGCCAAAGGCTTGCGCGACATCATGCCTAGTCGTCCCAATCGTCGTCAAAGACAACTTCGGGCGCATCCTCGGCAAAGACCTCGGGAAAGGCGGCCTGTGCCCGCTTCAGGTCGATCTTCAGCAGCGCATCATAGCTGGCCGGATCAAACGGATCCTCCGCCGGCACAACCTCGCGCCCGAACAGCCACGACAACCGCCCCGCATCCAGATTGCCCCGCTCGAACGGCTCCTCGCCAAAATGCGCCCACAGCGCCGCCAGAAAACCGACATCGGCGGCGCGGTCCCCCGACTTGCGGTCCTTGTAGCGTTCGCGTTTGACGATCTTGGACGCGCCCTCTTTCATGTTCGCCCGCCTGATCACGAACTGATGGTCCGTGCTCGGCAACCGCCCCGGAAACCCGCGATGTTTCAACACAGTGCGCACCCCTTCATGTTCAATAGATCTCCCATACGCAAACGCCGTCCGCGATGGAATAGGAGTTGAACAGTTGTGTGGCATCCGGTCGCGTCTCGCCAAAGGGCACATCGACATCCGACATCGAAATGATGATCTGCACCGGCTGCGGCCCAGTGCTGGCAATCTTGGTCAAGGCATAGCTCTGGCACAGGAAATCCATGTCCACCGCCGCCGTGTCGGCATCGACCGTGCCCCGGTCCCGCGCAATTTCCGGCGCCAAAAACCGGAACCGCGCCGTCAGGCCAAACGGCCCCGCCGCGTCACTGATCACCTCCAGCAAGGTCACGACCTGTCCCGATGGCACCTTGATCGCCTCTTCCACGCCTGACCCGCCTTTCATATTGGCCAAAATATCCCACGGGGGTTTGGGGGTGTGAAACCCTCAAGAGGTTGCCGCCCTACAGCGGAATATTATCGTGCTTTTTCCACGGGTTCACCAGCTTCTTGCCCCGCAGGCTGGCAAAGGCCCGCGCCACCCGCTTGCGCGTCGATTGCGGGTGGATCACCTCGTCGATGAACCCCATTTCCGCCGCCACAAACGGGTTGGCAAAGCGCGTCTCATAATCCTTGACCCGCGCCGCGATCTTGTCGCGGTCGCCCAACTCGCTGCGATACAGGATCTCGACCGCCCCCTTGGCCCCCATCACCGCAATCTCCGCCGTCGGCCAGGCATAGTTGAAATCGCCCCGCAGATGCTTGGACGCCATCACGTCATAGGCCCCGCCATAGGCCTTGCGGGTGATCAGCGTCACCTTGGGCACCGTCGCCTCGCCATAGGCGAACAGCAGCTTGGCCCCATGCTTGATGACGCCGCCCAGCTCCTGCGAAACCCCCGGCAGGAACCCCGGCACATCGACCAGCGTCAGGATCGGGATTTCAAACGCATCGCAAAACCGCACGAATCGCGCCGCCTTGCGGCTGGCGTCAATGTCCAGACACCCGGCCAAAACCATCGGCTGGTTCGCCACCACCCCCACCGTCTGCCCTTCGATCCGGATGAACCCCGTCACGATGTTGGCCGCGAAGTCGCGCTGGATTTCAAAGAAATCGCCCTCATCGGCCAGCTTCGTCACCAGTTCCTTCATGTCATAGGGCTGATTCGGATTGTCGGGAATTAGCGTGTCCAGGCTCGGCTCCAACCGCGCCGGATCGTCAAAGAACGGCCGCACCGGTGCCTTTTGCCGGTTGTTCAGCGGCAGGAAATCAATCAGCCGCCGCGCCTCGGACAGCATTTCCACGTCATTCTCATAGGCGCCATCCGCGACCGACGACCGCTTGGTATGGGTCAAGGCCCCGCCCAACTCCTCGGCCGTCACCACCTCATTCGTCACCGTCTTGACCACATCCGGCCCGGTGACGAACATGTAGGACGACTCCTTCACCATAAAGATGAAGTCCGTCATGGCGGGCGAGTAGACCGCGCCCCCCGCACAGGGCCCCATGATCAGCGAAATCTGCGGCACCACGCCGCTTGCCATGATGTTGCGCTGAAACACCTCGGCATAGCCCGCCAGACTGGCGACCCCCTCCTGAATCCGCGCCCCACCCGAATCGTTCATCCCGATGACCGGCGCGCCATTCTGAATCGCCATGTCCATGATCTTGCATATCTTCTTGGCATGCGTCTCGCTTAAGCTGCCGCCGAACACCGTGAAGTCCTGGCTGTAGACATAGATCAGCCGCCCGTTCACCGTGCCCCAACCGGTGACGACACCATCCCCACTGGGCCGGTCCGCCTCCATCCCGAAATCATGGGACCGGTGGGCGACAAACATGTCGAACTCTTCAAAACTGCCCTCGTCCAGCAGCAGTTCCACCCGTTCCCGCGCCGTCAGCTTGCCCTTGGCGTGCTGCGCCTCGACCCGGCGCGCCCCGCCACCGGCCCGCGCCGCCTCGCGCCGCTTTTCCAATTCGTGAACCACATTCATCTGTCGCGCCCCCCGGTTTTCAGCCACCATAGGGGCGCCTGCGGGCGTCATAAAGCGAAAACAACCCCCCCGTGGCAATCTGCCCCCCATCCCACGGCCCGAACCCGAGGACCCCATGCCCACACTGCCCATCCCCGTCGTGACCATCGGCCTGCTCATCGCCTCGAATGTCTTCATGACCTTCGCCTGGTATGGCCACCTCCGCTTCAAGGAGGCCCCGCTTCCCACCGTGATCATGGTCTCCTGGGGCATCGCGCTGTTTGAATACATCCTGATGGTCCCCGCCAACCGCATGGGCCACGGCACCTTTTCCGCCGACGAGTTGAAAACCATCCAGGAGGTGATCACCCTTCTGACCTTCGCCGTCTTTTCCACCCTCTACCTCAAGGAACCGCTCAGCTGGAACCACCTGGCGGGCTTTGCCTTCATCGGTCTGGGCGCCTGGTTCATCTTCCACAAATGGTCTTAGACTTGCGCCAAACCTTAGGCTTGGCTAACAGGAAACTGCAGCGCCCCAGGAGACCGCCATGCAGATCAGCGGCCAGATGAAGACCATATGCCCCCCCGACTTTCTGCTGAACGTCCTGCGCGACCCGAACGCGATGCGGCAGCTTCTTCCGGCGGGCTCGCGACTGGATCAGTCCGGCGACGGCACCTACCCCTTCACCATGACCAAATCGGTCGGCCCCATCCGTCTGACCCTGCCCGGCACCCTGACCCTGACCCCGCAGGGCGAGGGGTTCAACCACCTCATGACGGTCCGCGCCTCGCACATGATTGCGGGCAAGGTCAGCCTCGACCTGCACATCGACATCACCCAGGCCGAAGGACAGACCCGGATCACCTATCAGGGCGAGCTTGACGCAACGGGCCTGGCCGGCCGCATCCTGAACGAACACCGCGCCCGCGCCAACGGCGTCCTCAAGGCGTCGATGATCCGGCTCAAGATGCATGCCGAACGCCAGTTTGCCAAATCGGGCGCCACCGCCTGACCGTTACCGCTGACTGGTCCGCCAGTTCGGGTTGATCCACGGCTCCAGGTTCGACCGCGCCAGCATCCCCTTGCCCAGGATATGATCCGCCGCCTTTTCCCCCGTCATGATCGACGGCGCGTTCAGGTTGCCATTCGTCACCTGCGGGAAGATCGAGCTGTCCGCGACCCGCAACGCCTCGACCCCGATCACCCGGCATTCGGGGTCAACCACCGCATGTCGGTCATCCCGCCGCCCCATCCGCATCGTGCCACAGGGGTGATAGGCGCTTTCGACATGCTCACGGATGAACCCATCCAACTCGGCATCACTTTGCAGCGCCGCCCCCGGCTGAATCTCGCCCTTCACATAGGGCCGCATCGCCTCCTGCCCGAAAATCTCGCGCGTCAGACGGATCGAGGTGCGGAAATCCTCAAGGTCAGCCGGGTCCGACAGATAGTTGAACAATATCTTCGGCGGGTCGCGCGGGTCCGCCGACCGCAGCGTCACCGCCCCCCGCGACCGCGACCGCATCGGCCCGGTATGCACCTGAAACCCGTGGCCATGCGCACTTGCCTTGCCGTCATAGCGCACGGCGATCGGCAGGAAATGATACTGCAAATCGGGATACTCAATCCCGGCTTTGGAGCGGATAAAGGCGCAAGCCTCGAACTGGTTGCTCGCCGCCAACCCCTTGCGCGTCAACAGCCACTGCGCCCCCAGCCACGCCTTGCCCCAGGCATTCCAGTATTTAAAAAGGGTAATCGGCTGACTGGCCGCAAATTGCAGATACAGTTCCGGATGGTCCTGCAAATTCGC
>CAMBWO010000123.1 GCA_945871285.1 Pseudorhodobacter antarcticus
CAGCACGGCCCATGCAATCGCCGGCACCACAGCCGTCGCCAAAGCCAGCACCACCAGCCCCGGCACTTCGGCCAGCGGCAAGACCGCCGTCGCATAGGCCGCCAGCGGGAATGTCAGCGCCCCCCAGAACGGCGTGAACCCGGCAATCAGCCCCCAGCGCAGCGTCACCAGCAGCGCCGTCAGGATCACCGCCCCCAGCACTGCAAACCCCAGCGCCAGTTCCGGCAGCCCAACCAACCCCGCCACCGATGACAACAGCGCCGCCGGGGCCAGATGGATCGCCAGCATCGGCCGCAACGGCGCAGGCGGCACGAACCGCACCAACTGCCATAGCGACACCCCCCAGATCACCCCCGCCACCGGCAGCGTGCCCCAGAACACCCCCGTGGCCGCCCCGACATATCCCAACTGCGCCAAAGGCGCCGCGGCCACGATGAACCCCACAAAGGCCAGATGCATCCCCGGATTGACCTGCCGCCCCTCGGGCGGCATCCCCGCCAGCACCACGACCAACAGCACCGCCATCACGCCATGCGCCACCAGACTGGCCACCACAAAGACCAGCGCCAGCCCCGGCGCATAGGGCACCAGCACCGCCGCCGCCGCCATCCCGCTGATCGTCGCCGCCGCCAAGCCTGTCCGGCCCGGCAGCACCCGCATATCCTCGACCATCACCCCCAAGCGCCGCCAAACCTTGACCTTCAGCGCCACCACGGCAAACAGCCACAAGCCCAGCACAGCGCCCAAGGCCGCCTCGACCAGCCCCCCGGCGACCGATCCCTGCACCCCCAACACCGCAACCCCCTGCCGCAGCGCCAGACCCAACCCCATCAACCCCAGGATCGACGGGAATATCGCGGGTGGCGTGCGGGCAAACAGCTTGGGCCGCCGCGGCGGAAATTCCGGTGGCGGAAAACTGCGCGGGCGGCGATCTTTGGGCAATGTGGCCATGGGTCAAGCTCCTTTGCCCCATCAGACGCGCCTGCGGGCCAAACCGCAAGCGCACCCGTTGCCGCACTACCCCCGCAGAACCGGAAACCAATCCTCACGCAGCCGCTGCCCCGCCACCATCCCATGCCCCGGATAGGGTGGTGAGGTGCGTCCGGGCCGCTCGACATAGCGGGCATCCTCTCCCACCAGCCGCAGCGAAAACGCCCGCCGCCGCGCTGCGGTCTCATTCCCGCGCGCCCCATGCAGCGTCAGATAGTCAAACGCCACCGCATCGCCCGGCTCCATCTGCCATTCGCGAATGTCCATCCCCTCGGCGTCGGGATCCGGCACGGGCATGTATTTCTCCGGGTCAGGATAGAACGAAGTGTCCGAAAGCCACCGCTTGGGCAAAACCTCTTTCGGCCAGCGATGCGACCCCGCCACCAGCCGCAACGACGCCTCGCGCACCGGGTCCAGCGGCGACCAAAAGCTGACGGTTTGGCGGCCCTGCACGAAGTAATACGGCCCATCCTGATGCCAGGGCGTCGGTTTGGCGGTGCCGGGTTCCTTGACCAGCACATGGTCATGGAACAGCTGCACCCGCCCAGACCCCATCAATTGCCCCGCCACGTCCGACACCGCCGACTCGCGGATCACCCGCTCGAACTCCGGGATGCGGTCCCAGTTGCAATAGTCGTCAAAGAAGCGCCCGCCCTCGCCCGGCTTCAGGTTCTCGGCGGCAAAGGGGCCGGGCTCGGCCATGTTGCGCGCCACACCTGCCCGCAACTCCTCGACCCAATCCGCCCACAGCCCCTTGATCAACACCACCCCGTCGCGCTGAAACGCTGCGATATCCTCGTCCGTCACCTGCATGGCCTTGCCCTCCGCTTTGCCCCTGCTTGCCACGCATTGCCCCCCCGTTCAACGCCTGACCGTGGCCCCGATCCCACACCCCCCGAACACCCCAAACCGCTTTGATGCGGCAAACGCCCTCCTCCAAATCGCTTTGACACCCCTTCTCCCCCCCGATACCCCCAGCCTGAAACGTTTACGCCCCCTGCGCAATGCTTTGACCTTGGCGCAAACTGCCTCTAATGTGGCCTTCAACCTTGGAAAAACCGTTTTGGCCGCGCCCTGATGAACCTCAAAGAACTCGCCGAAAAGCTCGGACTGTCGCCGACAACCGTCAGCCGCGCCCTCAACGGCTATCCCGAGGTGAATGAGGCCACCCGCGAACGCGTCGCCGCCGCCGCCCGCCGCCACAACTATCGCCCCAACGCCCGCGCCATCCGCCTCGCCACCGGCCGCGCCCTGGCCGTGGGCCACGTGATCCCGCTCAACACCCGGACCGAGATCATGAACCCGATCTTTTCCGACTTCATCGCCGGCGCGGGCGAGATCTACTCGCGGTCCGGCTATGACATGATCCTGTCCATCGTCCCGGACGAGGCCGAAGAGGCCACCTACCGCGACCTGATGTCCCGTGGCACTGTCGACGGCGTCATCGTCCATGGCCCCAAAACCAACGACCCCCGGATCAAGGTGCTCAAGGACCTTGGCCTGCCCTTCGTCGTGCATGGCCGCGCCACCGGGTCGGAACTCGATTACAACTGGGTCGACGTGAACAACCGCCGCGCCTTTCAGCGCGCCACCGAATTCCTGTTGCACCTGGGTCACCGCCGCATTGCCCTGGTGAACGGCCTGGAACACATGGATTTCGCGATCCGCCGCCGTGCCGGCTTCACCGAGGCGCTCGCCTCCCAATCCCTAAACCCCGACCCTGGTCTCATGTCCTCGGATGAGATGACCGAAATCTCGGGCTACCGCGCCGGCCTGCGCGCCCTTGACCACCCGCAACCCGCCACTGCCTTCCTCGCCGCCTCCATGCTGCAAGGCATGGGCCTGCGCCGTGCGATCGAGGGGCGCGGCCTGCACATGGGCCGTGACGTGTCGGTCATCATCTTTGACGACGACCTCAGCTACCTGCGCAATGGCGAGGATGTCCCGATCTTCACCGCCACCCGCTCCTCCGTCCGCGATGCCGGGCGGCTCTCGGCGGAAATGCTGCTGGGCGTCATCACGCAACCCGGCACCCCGCCGCAACACCGCCTGCTCGAGGCCGAACTGATCCTCGGCCAATCCACTGGTCCAGTCGCTATTGGCCCCGCCCCCGCGCCATAGGAGTCCGCCATGCTGTCGCGCTTTGATTTCCCCCCAGGCTTCCTGTTCGGCGCCGCCACCGCCGCCTATCAGATCGAGGGCACCAGGTTCGGAGGCTGCGGCCCGTCGCATTGGGACAGCTTCGCCGCCACCCCCGGCAATGTCGTCCGGGCCGAGGATGGCGCGGTCACCTGCGACCACTATCACCGCTGGCCTCAGGACCTTGACCTGCTCAAGGCGGCCAACATGGACGCCTATCGCTTCTCCACCTCCTGGACCCGCGTCATGCCCGACGGCCGGACGGTCAACCCGGAAGGGCTGGCCTTTTATGACCGCCTTGTCGACGGGATGCTGGAACGCGGCCTGAAACCCTTCCAGACGCTTTACCACTGGGACCTGCCCTCGGCCCTGGCCGACCTTGGCGGCTGGACCAACCGCGACGTGGCCTCGTGGTTCGCCGACTATGCCGAGGCGATCACCCGCAAGATCGGCGACCGCGTTGAAACCGTGGCCACCATCAACGAACCCTGGTGCGTCGCCTGGCTGTCACATTTCATGGGCATCCACGCGCCCGGCCACCGCGACATCCGCAGCGCCGCCCGCGCCATGCACCACGTCCTGCTGGCCCACGGCACGGCGATGGAGCGCCTGCGCGGCATGGGGCAGCAGAACCTCGGCATCGTCCTAAACTTCGACCACACCGACGCGGCAACCGATGCCCCGGCCGATGTCGCCGCCGCCGCCCTCTGGGACGGCATCTTCAACCGCTGGTTCATCGAAGGAATCACAAAGGGCACCTACCCCGAACAGGTTCTGGCCGGCCTCGCCCCCCACATGCCCGCGAACTGGCAGGATGACATGGGCACGATCGGCCAACCACTGGATTGGCTGGGCGTCAACTACTACACCCGCCACACCGTCGCCCACGCCCCCGGCACCCCCTGGCCCGCCATCCGCGACCTGCCCGGCACCCTGCCCAAAACCCAGATGGGATGGGAGATTTATCCCGATGGCCTGCAATCCTTCCTGACCCGGATGGAACGCGACTATGTCGGCAACCTGCCCCTCTACGTCACCGAAAACGGCATGGCCAACGCGGATCAGCTGACTGACGGCGCCGTGACCGACCAGATCCGCGAAGACTACCTCTTCGCCCACCTCGCCGCCACCAAACGCGCCATCGAGGCTGGGGCCAATGTCAAAGGCTTCTTCTACTGGTCCCTGCTGGACAATTACGAATGGGCCGAAGGCTATGAAAAACGCTTCGGCCTTGTCCATGTCGACTTTACCAGCTTGGAACGCACCCCCAAATCGTCCTATCACGCCCTTGCCCGCGCTCTGGCGCGCAATGATTAAGGTGACCCCATGACCGCCCTCCTTGCCGACATCGGCGGCACCAACACCCGCGTCGCCCTCGCCGATGGCAAACGCTTGCGCGAGGGCAGCATCGCCAAATTCGCCAATGCCGAGTTTGACAGCCTGGAACCCATCCTGATCCGCTATCTGGCCGAAGCTGGCATTGCGTCCGTTGAAGGCGCCTGCGTCGCCGCCGCCGGCCCCGTGCAGCATGGGCAGGCCGAGATGACGAACCTCAATTGGACCATCGACCACGCCCAACTGACCCGCGCCACCGGGGCCACCAAGGTCGCGATCCTGAACGACCTGCAAGCCCAGGGTCAGGCCCTCGGCCACATCGCCCCCGAATACCTGCGCCCGATCATCGCGGCGCCCTCGGTCCCCAATGCCTCGATGCTGGTCGTCGGCCTTGGCACCGGCGTCAACGCCGCCCCGGTCCACAACACGCCCTGGGGCCGCGTCGTGCCACCCTCCGAATGCGGCCATGTCTCGATGCCGATCCGCACCGAACAGGACCTGCGCCTGTCGCGCTTCCTTGAGACCCACGGCGAACATGCCCACGGCTTCACCGGCGTCGAGGACGTGCTGGCGGGCCGTGGCCTCGAACATATCCACGCCTTCGTAACCCACGAGGCCGGAACCCCCGCCCGCCTCACCTCGGCCGAGATCATGGCCGCCATCGCCGCAGGCGACCCCCTCGCCCAGGACACCGCCCGCCTCTACATCCGGCTTCTGGGCTCCACCCTTGGCAACCTCGCCCTGACCCACCTGCCCTATGGCGGCATCTTCCTGATCGGCGGCATGTCCCGCGCCATGACGCCCTATCTTGCCCCCATGGGCCTCGCCGATGCCCTGCGCGACAAGGGCCGCTTTGCCGATTTCCTGCGCGCCTTCCCGGTCTGGGTGGTCGAGGATGACTTCGCCGCCCTCACCGGCTGCGCCGCCTACCTCGCCAACGGCGGCCAAGGCTAAGGCGGTTGGACACCTAGGGTAGGGTGCGTGCTTGCACGCACCGCCCCGGCAAAGGTGCGTGAAATCACGCACCCTACCCTGACGTTACCCCGGCAAATGCTGCTTCAAGAACCCCAGCATCTGGCCCAACCCATCCTGCGAAATTCCATGCCCCATGCCCTTCATGACATGGCCATAGGTGTCGAACCCGCCCGCCACCAAGGCATCCGCCGCCGCCGCCATCTCGCCAAAGGGCACCACCGCGTCCTGATCGCCATGCATCACCAACACCGGCGGGCGCGACACCGTTTCGGCCGCCAACAGTTCCGGCGCAATCAGCCGCCCCGAAATCGCCACCACCGCCGCCATGGGCTTGGCCCGCCGGGGTGCCACATGCAGGCTCATCATCGCCCCTTGTGAGAATCCCACAATCGCCAGGGCCTGCGGCCCCAGCTTCTCATGCGCCAACCGCTGATCCAGAAAGTCACTGACATCCGCCGTCGCCTTGACCAGCCCAGCCTTGGCCTGCTCTTGGGTCGAGCCATCAAACGCCGGGATCGGGAACCACTGATACCCCATCGGCGCCCCCGGCACCCGGTCCGCCGCATCGGGCGCTGCAAAGGCCGTGTCGGGCAGATGCGGCGCCAGCACATCGCCGATGTCCAAAAGGTCCGCCCCATTGGCGCCATAGCCGTGCAAGAACACCACCAGCGACCGCGCCCGCCCCGAGGCCGCCGCCTTGCGCCCGAATTTCAACAGCCTGCTCACCGGACACCCTCCCGCAATTTCACCACGCGGTAATAAGACCAAAGCAGCCGCGCCGCAACCGCGCGCCACGGGCTCCACGCCTCGGCCATCGCCCGCATCTGCCGCTCGCCGGGCCGCGCCTCCAGCCCGAACATCACCCGCGCCGCTTCCTGCAGGGCCAGATCGCCCGGCGCGAACACATCCGCCCGGCCCAGCGCAAACATCGCGTAAATCTCGGCCGTCCACATGCCGATCCCCGGCACCGCCACCAGCGTCGCCACTACTTCGGCATCGGGCAACCCGCGCAACCCCTCGAAATCCACCCCCGACCGCGCCAACTCCCGGCCATAGCGCGCCTTCTGCCGGCTCATCCCCACCGCCCGCAACGCCTCATCGCTCGCCTCAGCCATCGCCGCCCGGTCCGTCAACCCCGCCACCTCCAGCCGCCCCCAGATCGCCCTGGCCGAAGCAACCGACACCTGCTGCCCGACAATCGCATCCAGCAGCGCGCCAAACCCGTCCGTCTGCCGGCGCAGCGGCAACGGCCCCACCACCTCCAGCGCCGCCGCAAATTCTGGCACCCGTGCTGCCAGCCATAGCGCCCCTTCGGCCACACAGTCCGGCCCTTCGATGATCCGCCCCATGCTCACTCTTTCTTGCAATCTTTGCTTTGCCCCTTGAACCCGGTGCCATCCCTGCCTACCGATGCACCATCATGACCACAGTCTCCGACACCATCGCCCGCCGCAATGTCTTTGTCCTCGTCGCGGCACAGGCCGTGCTGGGCGCCCAGATGCCGATGATCTTTACCATCGCGGGCCTTGCAGGCAAACAACTCGCCCCCAACGCCTGCCTGGCCACCCTGCCAATCAGTGCCATGGTCATCGGGTCCATGCTGACCGCCACGCCAATCTCGGCCTTCATGGCCAAATTCGGCCGCCGGGCCGGCTTTGTCGTGGGGGCTGCCGGTGGGGCCGCCGGGGCCGCGATATCGGCACTGGGCCTGTCCCTCGCCTCCTTTCCGCTGTTCGTGTTCGGCGCCCTCCTCAGCGGCATCTACATGTCCGCCCAAGGGTTCTACCGCTTTGCCGCCACCGACACCGCGTCGGATGCGTTCCGCCCCAAGGCCATCTCCTATGTCATGGCAGGCGGCCTTCTGTCCGCGGTCTTTGGCCCCGAATTGGTCAAGCTGACGGCCGAATCCATGGCCGTCACCTTCCTTGGCACCTATATCGCCGCCGTCGCGCTGAACGTCGTCGGCGTGTTCCTGTTTGCCCTGCTCGACATCCCCAAACCCAAACCGCGGGCCGAAGGTGCCCCCCATGGCCGCAGCCGGATGGAGCTGATCCGCACCCCCCGCATCGCCGTAGCCGTGATCGTCGCCACCGTCAGCTATGCCCTGATGAACCTGGTGATGACCTCGTCGCCGCTGGCTGTGGTTGGCTGCGGCTATGCCACCGCGGATGCCGCCAATGTCGTCACCGCCCATGTGCTGGCGATGTTCGTGCCCTCGTTCTTTACCGGCCACCTGATCGCCCGCTTTGGCACCGAACGCATCATGGCGCTGGGCCTGTTCATTCTGGCCTGCGCGGGCCTTGTCGCCATGGCCGGGGTCGAGCTTGAGAATTTCTTTGCCGCCCTCATCCTCTTGGGCATCGGCTGGAACTTTGGCTTCATCGGCGCCACCGCCATGCTGACCGCCTCTCATGCCCCCGAGGAGCGCGGCCGGATGCAGGGCCTGAATGACCTGATCGTGTTTGGCGGGGTCACTGTGGCGTCATTCTCCTCGGGCGGGTTGATGAACTGCTCGGGCGGGTCGGTCGCGGCGGGCTGGTCTGCGGTCAACATGGCGATGCTGCCCTTTCTGGTGCTGGCCGGTGGCGCGCTGATCTGGCTGGCCCTGCGCCCCAAGGACGAGTTTGCCGCATGATCAAACTTGATATCTTTTCCGATCCGGTCTGCCCGTGGTGCTATCTGGGCAAGGCCAATCTGGACCGGGCGCTGGAACAAAACCCCAACCATCCCTTCGCTGTCGAATGGCACCCCTTCCAGCTCAATCCCGACATGGTGCCCGAGGGTGTGGACAAACACACCTATCTGCTGGAACGCTTTGGCAACCAGGCCCAGCTTGATGCCATCCACAAACGCTTTCGCGACATCGCCAAGGCCAATGGCGTGCAGATGGACCCCGACACCCCCAAACGCATCCCCAATACCCTGAACGCCCACCGCCTCATCCACTGGGCAGGGCTCGAGGGGCGGCAAACCTTTGCCGTCACCGCCCTGATGCGCGCCTATTGGGTCGAGGGGCGCGACATCGGCAACACGGGCGTTCTGGCCGACATCGCCGCAGGCGTCGGCATGGACCGCGCCGTGGCCGAACGCCTGCTGGCCAGCGACGCCGACCTTGACACGATCAAATCGCGTGAGGCGCACGCCCGGCAGCGCGGCGTCAACGCCGTGCCGACTTTCGTGATTGCCAATCAATACGTCGTCTCCGGCGCCCAACCCCCTGAAATGTGGGCCAAGGCCATTGCCGAAATGACCGCCCAGGCCCAACCCGAAAGTTGACAATGCCCAATTCCGCTGCCGGCCCCTCGCCCCGAGAGTTCGTGGCCATGATCGCCATGCTGTTTGCCACCATCGCCCTGTCCATCGACGCGATGCTGCCGGCCCTGCCCGCCATCGCCGCCGAACTGTCGCCCGCTGATGTGAACAAGGCGCAACTGGTCGTCGGCGTGTTCTTTGCCGGCATGGGGGTCGGCACCCTGCTGACGGGTCCCATTTCCGATGCCATCGGCCGCAAGGCCGCCCTGATCGGCTGCGCCGTGATCTATCTGATCGCCTCTGCCCTGTGCGCCGCCGCCCCGTCGCTGGACCTGCTGCTGTTTGCCCGCTTCCTTCAGGGCATCGGCGCCTCTGGCCCGCGTGCCGCAGGCGTCGCCATGGTGCGCGACAAATACAAAGGCGCCGAGATGGCGCGCATCATGTCCTTTGTGATGATGATCTTTGCCCTTGTCCCCGCCGCCGCCCCCTTGCTGGGTCAGGTCATCTTGCTGTTCGGGTCATGGCGGCTGATCTTTGTCGCCTTCATCTGCTTTGCCCTGATTGTGAACGCCTGGATGATCCTGCGCCAACCCGAGACTTTGGCCCTGACCCACCGCCGCCCTCTGCAATTCGGCCTGCTGTGGCAGGCTGCCCGCGAAATGGGCAGGCACCGTGTCGCGCTGATCTCGACCCTGTGCCAGACCCTGACCTCGGCCAGCCTCGTCGCCACCCTGTCCTCGCAGCAGGGCATCTTTGCCGAACGCTTTGGCAGCGTCGCAACCTTCCCCACCTGGTTCGCCGTGATCGCGCTGGTGTCCATTTCGGGCAGCTACGTCAACACCCTGACCGTGCGGCGTCTGGGCATGTTCCGCGTGGTGCGCGCCACCTATATCGGGCAATTGGGGATGACCCTGGCCGTTCTGGCGCTGATCACGCTGCTGCCCCTGCCCCGGTCGGTCGAGTTTGCCCTGCACATCCTGTGGTCCATCGGCATCTTTGCCACCATGGGCCTGACCATGGGCAACCTGAACGCCATGGCGATGGAGAAACTGGGCCATATCGCAGGCTTTGCCGCCTCGGTCATCACCGCCGCCTCGACCGTGCTGTCGGTGCTGATCGCCGTGCCGGTAGGTCTGGCTTTCAACGGAACCCAAGTGCCCCTGATGGTGGGTGCCTCGGTGTTTTGCGTCATCGCATTGCTGCTGGTCCTGACGCTGACCCCAAAGCGGGGCTGAGCAAACCTTTCCACCCGGTTAATCCGAAAACCTAAACCGCTGAAATCAAAAGGTTTCGCCGGGTGTCCGCGCGCGGACATCCTACTTCCCCGGCTTGACGATCTTTTCCGCCAGATCGCGGGCAATGCCAAAGGCCCCCTTGATCCGGTCGGCCTCGGTCTTCATCTCGCCCACCAGAACAATCTTGTTGCCCGCAATCTTAGCCGCGGGCCCCTGCGCCTTGACGAACTCGACCAGCCCCGCCGGGTTGCCGAACTTGTCATTGTGAAACTGAACCGTCGCCCCCTTGTGCCCGACATCCAGCCGCGAAATCCCGGCCTTCTTGCACAGCGCCTTGATCCGGACGATCACCATCAGCGTGCTGACCTCTTTGGGCAGGGGCCCGAACCGGTCAATCAACTCCGCCGCAAACCCCTCCAATTCAACCTTGGTCGCAAGGGATGACAACCGCCGATACAGGCCCAGACGGATGTCCAGATCAGGAATGAAACTCTCAGGGATCATCACCGGAACACCCAGGTTGATCTGCGGCGCCCATTGGTCATCCATGGTCGTCAGACCCTGCAACTCGCCCGACTTGATCTTGGCAATCGTCTCCTCCAGCATCTGCTGGTACAGCTCATAGCCCACTTCCTTGATATGCCCCGACTGCTCCTCACCCAGCAGGTTGCCCGCACCCCTTTGGTCAAGGTCATGGCTGGCAAGGTTGAACCCCGCCCCCAGATTGTCCAACGACCCCAGCAACCGTAGCCGCTTGGTCGCCTGCGGCGTCAGCGGCGCGCGCGGCTTGGTCGTCAGGAAACAATAGGCCCGCGTCTTGGCTCGGCCCACCCGGCCGCGAATCTGATACAGCTGCGACAGGCCAAACATGTCGGCCCGGTGGATGATCATCGTATTCGCCGTCGGGATGTCCAACCCCGACTCGACGATGGACGTCGCCACTAGCACATCATATTTGCCGTCGTAGAACTGGTTCATCCGGTCATCCAGATCCCCCGCAGCAAGCTGGCCATGGGCGACCACAAAGGTCACCTCCGGCACATGGTCCCGCAGAAATGCCTCGATCTCATGCAGGTCCGAAATGCGCGGCACGACATAGAACGACTGCCCACCCCGGTAGTGCTCGCGCAGCAGCGCCTCGCGGATTGTGATCGTGTCAAACTCGGACACATAGGTCCGGATCGCCAGACGGTCCACCGGCGGTGTCGCGATGATCGACAGATCACGCACCCCGGTCAGCGACAGTTGCAAGGTGCGGGGGATGGGAGTGGCCGTCAGGGTCAACACGTGAACCTCTGACTTCATCTCTTTCAGCCGCTCCTTGTGCCCCACGCCAAAGTGCTGCTCCTCGTCGATCACCATCAGACCCAGGTTCTGGAACCGCACCGATTTAGCCAGCAGGGCATGGGTGCCCACGACAATATCCACCTGCCCATGCGCCGCCGCCTCGCGGGTCGCCGTGGCATCCTTGGCGCTGACAAAACGGCTCAGGGGGCGCACCGTGATGGGGAACCCCCGAAACCGCTCCTGAAAGCTGCGGTAATGCTGCCGCGCCAGCAGGGTCGTCGGGCAGATCACCGCCACCTGCATTCCCGACAGCGCCACCACAAAGGCCGCCCGCATCGCCACCTCGGTCTTGCCAAAGCCGACATCACCGACCACCAGCCGGTCCATGGGTGAGCCCTTTTCAAGGTCCGCGACCACATCCGCAATCGCCGACAACTGGTCGTCGGTCTCTTGATAGGGGAACCGCGCCGCAAACGCCTCCCATATGCTGTGCGGTGCCTCCAAAATCGGCGCATGACGCAGGGCACGTTCGGCCGCAATGCGCATCAGCTTGTCGGCAATCTCGCGGATGCGTTCCTTGAGCTTGGCCTTCTTGGCCTGCCACGCCCCGCCGCCCAGACGGTCCAGCAGACCCTCCTCATGGCCATAGCGCGACAGCAGTTCGATGTTCTCAACCGGCAGATACAGCTTTGAATTCTCGGCATATTCCAGCGCCACACAGTCATGCGGGGCGCCCAGTGCCGTGATCCTCTCCAACCCCAGATAACGGCCGACGCCATGTTCGACATGCACCACCAGATCACCGGGGGTCAGCGTGTCAATCTCGCGCAGGAAATTGTCGGCCTTGCGCTTCTTGCGCGGTTTGCTGACCAGCCGGTCGCCCAGCACATCCTGTTCCGAAATCACCGCCAACCCCGGCGCGGTAAACCCCGCCTCCAGCGCCCAGATCATCAGAAACAGCCCGCCGCGCCC
>CAMBWO010000124.1 GCA_945871285.1 Pseudorhodobacter antarcticus
CCACGCCATTTTCGTCGCCCGGATACCAGTTCTGGACGGTGGAATATTTGATTTCCGCATCCTCCAGCAGCACCAGTTCCACCACGGCGGCGTGCAGTTGCGGGATATCGCGCTTGGGGGCGGTGCAGCCCTCAAGGTAGCTGACGTAGGACCCCTTGTCAGCAATGATCAACGTCCGTTCAAACTGCCCGGTGTTTTCGGCATTGATCCGGAAATAGGTCGACAACTCCATCGGGCAGCGCGTGCCGGGCGGGATGTAGACGAAGGAGCCATCCGAGAAAACGGCACTGTTGAGGGTGGCGAAATAGTTGTCGGACTGCGGCACGACCGTGCCCAGGTATTTTCGCACCAGTTCAGGATGCTCGCGAATGGCTTCGGATATGGAACAGAAGATCACCCCCGCCTTGGCCAGTTCCGCCTTGAAGGTGGTGCCCACTGAGACGCTGTCAAAAACCGCATCCACCGCCACGCGCCGCTCACCCTCGGGCATTTCCACGCCCGCCAGCAGGGCCTGCTCCTTCAATGGGATGCCCAGCTTGGCATAGGTCGCCAGCAGCTTGGGGTCCACCTCGTCCAGGGACTTGGGCTTGCCCGCCATCGACTTGGGTTTGGCGTAGTAATACTGGTCCTGATAGTCGATCTTGGGGTAATTCACCATCGCCCAGGTCGGCTCGGTCATCTTCAACCAGCGGGCATAGGCCTCCAGCCGCCAGGCCAGCATCCACTCCGGCTCGCCATTCTTGGATGAGATCAGCCGCACGATATCTTCGGACAGGCCCTTGGGGGCATAGTCGGTTTCAATATCGGTCGCCCAGCCGTATTTATAGGCGCCCGACATGGCATTGACCGTGTCGATGGTTTCCCGATCAACCCCGTCGCGCAATTCCAGATCCAAAGCAGCCATTGTCATCTTCCTTGTTTCTCGGTGCCTTGCGGCCCGAACCTCATGCAACCCGCGCCAGAATGCGCCGGTAATCGCGGCCCCACGCCTCGGCAAAGCGCAAGACCTCCTCCTCGGTCGTTTGCGGCCCCAGCGACACCCGTATCGCCTGCGCCGCCAACCCGTCGTCAAACCCCATCGCCCGCAGCACACGACTGGCCCGCACCTTGCCCGATGAACAGGCTGACCCTGCCGATACGGCAAAGCCCGCCAGGTCCATGGCCATCACCTGCGTCTCGCCCTTCCAGCCGGGCGATATCAGGCACAAAGTGTTCGGCAAGCATCGCGCGCTATTCCCGACAGAAATAGTATTAAATCCGTGGGCCGACAATGCCTGATTTAGAGTATTTCTAAGTTCGGCCACCCGGTCCCAGACGCCATCGGCCAAATCCTGCGCGGCAGCCTCGGCCGCCGCGCCGAAACCGGCAATGCCGATCAGGTTTTCGGTGCCCGCCCGGCGCCCCATTTCCTGCCCACCGCCGCGCAGGCGCGGCTCGAAATCCAACCCCCGGCGCAGGACCAGCGCGCCAATCCCCTTGGGCCCGCCCAGCTTGTGCGCCGATACCAGCCCCATTTGGGTGCCCAGCCAGTTAAAGGCGATGGGCAGCTTGCCAAAGGCCTGCGTCAGGTCGGACACGGCTAGCCCCTCGGGCAGGTCCTGCACCACGCCGGTTTCCGAATTGGCCAGTTGCAGCGCGGTCCGGGCCGGGTCCGCCACCGTCACCGCACCGTCAGCCGATACCGGCAAGACCGCCTCGCACCACGCCGACACCGCGTCATGCTCGACACCCGCGCAGACCAACCCGCGCCCGGCACAGGCCAGGGCCGCCGCCTCGGTCGCGCCTGAGGTGAACACGATATCCGCCCCCTCGGCCCCCAGAGCCGCCGCGACCTGCGCCCGCGCCCGTTCGATCAACCGCTTGGCCGCCCGCCCCTCGGCATGAACCGAAGACGGGTTGCCGACGATATCCATCGCCGCCACCATCGCCGACCGCACCTCGGCCCGCAGCGGCGTTGTCGCGTTGAAATCCAGATAGGTCCGGGCCACGGTCTAGCCTTTCACTTTGGCATAAATACTCATTCTTCATCCACCACACGAAACAGGGCGGGCACGGCCGGGCAGGGCTGCATCTCGTTGCGGATCACGTCCGACAGCCGGGTCTGGTGCAAGAACACATAGACATTGGCCGACAACCCCTCCCAAAGCCGGTTGGTCAGGCTTTGCGCCCGCGACCCCGACACGCCGCCCGACGCCCCGGCCCCGGTGTGCATGGCGTCCACCGTCTCTTCGACCGCGTGCATCACCTCGGAGATCCGGATCGCGTCGGGGCTTTTGGCCAGCCGGTAGCCGCCGCCCGGCCCCCGCACCGCCTCGACCAGGCCTGCGCGGCGCAGTTTGACGAACAGCTGTTCCAGATAGGGCAAGGATATGTCCTGCCGTTTGGCCACCGCCGCCAGCGACATCAACTCTTCGCCATGGCCCGGCATGGCCTCGGCCAGGGCCAGATCGGCCAAAGCCACCATGGCATAACGCCCTTTGGTCGAGAGTTTCATGCAAGCCCTGCCATTTCCATTGACGTGACGCGCCCCGGCCATTACCTGAACCACGGACCCAAGACGGGCAGTCGCCCCCCTTGGAATGGTTCTAAGTTATCTGAGCGATTTCGTCAACAATCGCTCTAACCAGCAGGCAGGAAACATGCCCGAAGTCATATTCGCCGGCCCCGAAGGCCGCCTCGAAGGCCGCTACCACCCGCAAAAGGACCGCGATGCGCCGATTGCCATCGTGCTGCATCCGCATCCGAATTACGGCGGGACGATGAACAACAAGGTTGTCTACAACCTGCACTACGCGTTCTACAACCTTGGCTTCACGGTCATGCGGTTCAACTTCCGCGGGGTTGGGCGCAGCCAGGGCGAGTATGACTTGGGGATTGGCGAACTTTCCGATGCGGCAAGCGCGCTGGATTACTTGCAAAGCATGAACCAGAACGCGAAACACTGCTGGGTTGCGGGCTTTTCCTTTGGCGCCTGGATCGGGATGCAACTGCTGATGCGCCGCCCCGAAATCACCGGCTTTGTCTCGGTCGCGCCGCCGGCGAACCTGTATGATTTCAGCTTCTTGGCCCCCTGCCCCGCCTCGGGTCTGATCATCAACGGCACCGCCGACAAGGTGGCCCCGCCCAAGGACACCACGACGCTGGTCAACAAGCTGCACGAGCAAAAGGGTATCACCATCACCCATACCCAGATCGAAGGGGCCGACCACTTCTTCAAGGATGACGAGGCGCATATGAAACCGATGATCGACACGGTCTCGACCTATGTCAAACGCCGCCTGTCCGAGGTGACACGGTAACGCCATGGGTATTCTGCAAGACCTGACCGAGGCGCTGGCCCGCGACACCATGGCCGCGATGGACGAATTTGGCGATGAACGGCTGCATGAACGGGTGGCCAAGGTGCTGCTGGACATGTCGCCCACCACCCAAGAGGCCTATATGACCGCGATGCGCGCCCTGCTGGCCGAACGCAAGGGCCGCGCCTATCTGCAAGCCACGATCAAGGCCAAGCGTGAAGGGGGGGCCGCCCCCAAGGCCCCCTTCAGCGCCGATGGTGGACATTGACCCAGCGGTTACAGGCCCAGTTCGCCTTTCTCAACGAGGCGGACCGCCTGAAATCGGTCCTGCGCGCCACCACTCTGGTCGATGGGTCGCGCCGCGAGAATTCGGGCGAACATTCCTGGCATCTGACGCTTTATGCGATGATCCTGGCCGATCAGGCCGCACCCGGCGTGGATATCAACCGCGTGATCCGCATGTTGATTCTGCATGATCTGGTCGAGATTGACGTGGGCGATGTGCCGATCCATTCGGCGGGAGGCACCGCCCATGCCAGCGAAGCGACCCGCGCCGCCGAATCGCAGGCCGCCGACCGCATCTTTGGCCTGCTGCCGCCCGACCTTGGCCCAACCTTGCGCGCCCTGTGGGAGGAGTTCGAGGCCGCCCAGACCCCCGACGCGGTCTTTGCCAAAAGCCTTGACCGCGTCCAGCCCGTGATGGCGAACCTGATGTCGGGCGGCGGCACCTGGACGACCTATGCCGTCACCGCCCAACAGCTGGAGGACCGCGTCGGGGCCAAGGTCGCCCGCGGGGCGCCCGCCCTTTGGGCCTATGTCCGCGGGTTGACCCGGTCTTTCTTTGGCCCCTGACCCTTGCGCTCGCCGGGCAGGTCAGCCGCCAGACGCGCCCCGGTCATCTGCTTGGCAAGCGCCCGCATCAACGGCACCATGAAGTCGCGCATCAAAACCGCCCCGTCGGTTGGCAGGGTGGCATCGGCCAAAGGCGCCTCTGCCGCAGGCAGGGGCGTGCGGAACAGCTGATCCCGCCCGAAATACGCCCGCGCCACTGCCGCGTTGCTGTCGGCAAACTCGGCCATCACGGCCTGACGCTGGGCCAGGGGCATCAGCAGTTTCGACCCATTGGTGACCAGCCCCGCGTCCATGTCCAGAAAGGCCTGTTCCACCAGCTTGCGGTCCGGACCCACCATCTCGTCCAGCGGCATCTGGCGCATGAACTCTGACGCCAGCGGCGACAGTGACGAGTTGTGATGCAACTTGTCGCCAAACCCGGTCTGATCGGTGATCCCGATCATCGCCAGAAAGGCGTCAATCGGCCCGTCGGGCATCTCGGCCTCTTCAAACACGCCCGCCACCACTGAACCCGGGCCAAAGACCGCCTCATACTGCGCCAGACGGCTGGCATAATCGATCCAAAAGAACTCGTCCCGACGCTCCAGAAACTCGGCAAAGCTGATATGGGCCAGCGAGGCATCCCACTGCCATTTCACATTCTGCAAATACCAGCTTTCCAGCCACAGGTCCTGCCGACGCAGCGACACCACCACCTTGACGTCGAAATGCCGCATCAGGGGGGCAAAGACCGACACATCCACGATGGCCGAAATATCCTCATCCGACAGCACGGCCGCCTGCACATGCGGCCCCTTTGCGTCCATCCGGCGCAGCAGGTCTTGCGCCATATCCTCGGCCGACAGGGTGCCATAGCGGATCTTGGACACCAGCGCGTTGTGCCGCGTCACGCCAAAGGGATAGAGATAGCCCTTTGACACCAGAGCCACAAAATTCGCCCGCAAGAAACGCTGGATGGATGTGGTTGCCGTGCGGTGCACGCCGACGTGCAAGTACAGTTTGCGCATGGTGCAGCCCCTTGCCCTTGATCTGCCGACAGAATTGACGGCAAAGCCGCGCCTTGCCAACCCTTACCTGCGACGAATTTGGTATACCGTCGCATACCGCCTTCCCTTTCAGCATGTTTTCGCTTAAGAGGCGCTGAACGCACCAAACCTGAAAGGGCCGGTTATGACCAAGATCAAGGTGGCCAACCCCGTCGTTGAACTCGACGGCGATGAAATGACCCGGATCATCTGGGATTTCATCAAGCAAAAGCTGATCCTGCCCTATCTGGACATCGACCTGAAATATTACGACCTGTCCATTCAGGTCCGGGACGAGACGAACGACCAGATCACCATCGATTCTGCCCATGCCATCCAGAAATACGGTGTCGGCGTCAAATGCGCGACCATCACCCCTGATGAGCAGCGGGTCGAGGAATTCGGCCTGAAGCAGATGTGGAAATCGCCCAACGGCACGATCCGCAACATTCTGGGCGGCGTGATCTTCCGTGAACCGATCATCTGCAAGAACGTGCCGCGCCTTGTTCCGGGCTGGACCAAACCCATTGTGATCGGCCGCCACGCCTTTGGCGACCAATACCGCGCGACCGATTTCCACTTCCCCACCAAGGGCAAGCTCACGATGAAATTCGTGGGCGAGGATGGCACGGTCATCGAAAAGGATGTCTATTCGGCGCCCTCGGCCGGTGTGTTCATGGGCATGTACAACCTGGATGACAGCATCATCGACTTTGCCCGCTCGTCGATGAACTACGGCTTGCTCAAGGGCTGGCCGGTTTACCTGTCCACCAAGAACACCATCCTCAAGGCCTATGATGGCCGCTTCAAGGACTTGTTTCAGAAGGTGTTCGACGAGGAGTTTGCCGAGGCGTTCAAGGCCAAGGGCATCACCTATGAACACCGCCTGATCGACGACATGGTGGCAAGCGCCATGAAATGGTCCGGTGGCTATGTCTGGGCCTGCAAGAACTATGACGGCGACGTGCAGTCGGATACCGTGGCCCAAGGCTTTGGCTCGCTGGGCCTGATGACCTCGGTCCTGATGACCCCCGATGGCAAGATCGTCGAGGCGGAAGCCGCCCACGGCACTGTGACCCGCCACTTCCGCGAACACCAAAAGGGCAAGGCGACCTCGACCAACTCGGTCGCGTCAATCTACGCCTGGACCGGCGGGCTGAAGCACCGCGCCAAACTGGACAACAATGACCAGCTGATGCGCTTTGCCTCCACGCTGGAAAAGGTCACTGTTGATACCGTGGAAGCCGGCTGGATGACCAAGGATCTGGCCCTGCTGGTCGGCCCCGATCAGAAATGGCTGACGACGATCGGCTATCTGGAAAAGGTCGATGAATACCTGAACAACGCCTTGATGGGCTGACCGGAACCCAGGGTTTGGTCCACGGCGCCGGGGAATGCCATTCCCCGGCCTTGGTGCTTTTAAACCCTAGCCTTTGTTGGCCTTCTCCTGTAAGGCCCTCGCAACCGCAGAAAAACGAAAGAGACGCCCGATGGAGCTTCGCAACATCGCCATTATCGCACACGTCGACCATGGCAAGACCACCCTCGTTGACGAGCTTCTGAAGCAGTCCGGGTCCTTCCGCGACAATCAGGCCGTGTCCGAACGCGCCATGGACAGCAACGACATCGAACGCGAGCGTGGCATCACGATCCTCGCCAAGTGCACGTCCGTCGAACATAACGGCATCCGCATCAACATCGTCGACACCCCCGGCCACGCCGATTTCGGCGGCGAGGTCGAGCGTATCCTGTCGATGGTCGATGGCGTTTGCCTGCTGGTTGACGCCGCAGAAGGCCCGATGCCGCAAACCAAATTCGTTCTGGCCAAGGCGCTTGCGCTGGGCCTGCGCCCGATTGTGGTGCTGAACAAGGTCGACAAATCCGACGCCGAACCCGACCGCGCCTTGAACGAGGTGTTTGACCTGTTCGCCAACCTTGGCGCCAATGATGAACAGCTGGACTTTCCGCATATCTACGCCTCGGGCCGCTCGGGCTGGGCTGATCTGGAACTGGATGGCCCGCGCAAGAACCTTGACGCGCTGTTTGACATGATCGTGTCGCACGTGCCCACGCCGCGCCAGTTGAAGGACGCCGACAAGCCGTTCCGCATGCTGGCCACCACGCTGTCGGCCGACCCCTTCATTGGCCGCATCCTGACCGGCCGCGTCGAATCCGGCACCCTGCGGGTTGGCGAAACGCTGAAAGCCCTGTCGCGCACCGGCGAAAAGCTCGAGCAGTTCCGCGTGACCAAGGTTCTGGCCTTCCGCGGCCTGAACCAGACCGCGATTGACGAGGCCGTCGCCGGTGACATCGTCACCCTGGCCGGCATGTCCAAGGCGACCGTGGCCGATACGCTGTGCGCGCTGGAACTCGACATCCCGCTGCCCGCCCAGCCCATCGACCCGCCGACGATCACGGTGACCTTCGGTATCAACGACAGCCCCCTGGCCGGCAAGGACGGCACCAAGGTGCAATCCCGCGTGATCCGCGAACGCCTGATGCGCGAAAGCGAAGTCAACGTCGCGATCAAGGTCGCCGACACCCCCGGCGGCGACGCCTTCGAAGTGTCCGGCCGTGGCGAATTGCAGATGGGCGTTCTGATCGAGAACATGCGCCGCGAAGGGTTCGAACTGTCGATCTCGCGCCCCCGCGTGATTTTCCGCGACATCGACGGCGTGAAATGCGAGCCGCTGGAAGAAGTCACGATCGACGTCGATGACGAATACACCGGCGCCGTGATCGAAAAACTGACCGGTCCCCGCAAGGGCGACTTGATCGAGATGAAGCCGGCCGGCGTCGGCAAGACCCGCATCATCGCCCATGTCCCGTCACGCGGTCTGATCGGCTATCACGGCCAGTTCATGACCGACACCCGCGGCACCGGCGTTCTGAACCGCGTTTTCCACGACTGGGCGCCCTACAAGGGCGTGATCGAGGGCCGCCGTCAGGGCGTTCTGATCTCGATGGAAAGCGGCATTTCGGTCGCCTATGCGATGTGGAAACTGGAAGATCGCGGCCACTTCTTCATCGGGGTGCAAGAGCAAGTCTATACCGGCATGATCATCGGCGAACACAACCGGGACAACGACCTGGAAGTGAACCCGCTCAAGGGCAAGCAGTTGACCAACGTCCGCGCCTCCGGCACGGATGAAGCCGTGCGCCTGACCACCCCGGTCAAGCTGTCGCTGGAACAGTCCATCGCCTATATCGACGATGATGAATTGGTCGAAGTGACGCCGAAAAACATCCGGATGCGCAAACGCTATCTGGACCCGAACGACCGCAAGCGCCAGTCGCGCGCGGGCTGAACGAAAAGGGCGGACCCTCGGGTCTGCCCTTTCAAATTCCTTCGAAGGAATTTTCAAATCTTTTTCGAAAAGATTTGGCCCTTACTCTGCCGCCTCGACCACCATCAAATCTCGCTCGCAGGCCCCCGCCGCATGGGCCCGCGCCGCGGCATAGGCCGGGGAGTGATAACACTCCACCGCCCGTTCAAGGCTCGGGAACACCGCCACGACATTGCGTTCGCGTGCCGTCCCCTCCAGTTGCACAAACCGCCCGCCGCGGGCCAGGAATGTGCCGCCATGCGCCGCAATCGCGGGCCCGGCGAGGGCGGCATATTTGCCATAGGCCTCGGCGTCGGTCACATGGACATGGGCAATCCAGAACGCTTGCGGCATCTCACACCTCCAACGCGGCAATGACCGCCGCAATCGCCGCATCGGCAAGCGCGATATCCGCCCCGCCGCCCTGCGCCATGTCGGGCCGACCACCGCCACCCTTGCCACCCAGCGCCTCGACCGCCGCCTTGGCCAGCGTCACGGCACTGATCCGCGTCACAAGGTCGTTCGTGACCCCCGCCGCAACCGCAGGTTTGGCCCCGGTATCCGCGATCAGCACCACGGCCCCCGACCCCAACCGCGCCTTCATCTCGTCGATCAACCCTGGCAGGTCCTTGCCCGTGACGCCGGTCAGCACCTGTGCGATCAATTTGACGCCACCCACCTCGCGCACCTCCGGCCCAGCGCCTGCCCCCATCGCCAACTCGCGGCGCAGCTGCGCGACCTCGTTCTGCAACGCCCGACGCTCCTCGGCGAGGGCTTTGACCCGCTCACCCACCTCGGCGGGCGAGGCTTTCAGCGTCGCTGCAACCTCGGCCAGGCGGGCATCCTGACCGCGCAGATAATCCAGCGCCGCCTGCCCGGTCAGAGCCTCGAACCGCCGCACGCCGGCACTGGACGCGCTGTCACCCAAGGCGACAAAGGCGCCAATGTCGCCGGTCCGCCGCACATGCGTGCCACCGCACAGTTCCAGCGAATAGGTCCGCCCATCGGGGCCCTTGCCCGACCCCTCCAGGCTGCCCATCGAGACGACGCGGACCTCATCGCCATACTTCTCGCCAAACAACGCCTGCGCGCCAATCGCACGGGCATCGTCGGGGGTCATGATGCGGGTGTCCACGGCAGAGTTCTGCCGGACATATTCATTCACCTCGGCCTCGACTTGCACCAATTCCGCCGCACTCATTGCGGCAGAGTGACTGAAGTCGAACCGCAACCGGTCAGGCGCGTTCAAGCTGCCCCGCTGGGCCACATGATCGCCCAGGGCGCGCCGCAGCGCCTCGTGCAGCAGGTGGGTGGCCGAGTGGTTGGCGCGAATCTGGGCACGGCGGATGTGGGAAACCTCCAGCTTGGCCGGCTGCCCCTTGGTGATCGAGCCTTCCGTCACACGCGCAAGGTGGATGAAAATCCCGGCGGATTTCTTGGTGTCCGTCACCTCGGCAAGCCCGGTCTGGGTGCGCACAAAGCCCGCATCCCCCACCTGCCCGCCGCTTTCGCCGTAAAACGGCGTCTGGTTTACGATGATCTGCACCGTCTCGCCCTCGGTCGCGGCCGCGATCCCGGCCCCGTCGCGGACCAGCGCCAAAATCTGCCCCTCGGCGGTTTCGGTGTCATACCCCAGAAACTCGGACGGACCATTGGCCTCGGCCAGTTCGAACCAGATCTTGGAATCGCTGGCTTCGCCGGTGCCAACCCAGGCCGCCCGCGCCTTGCGGCGCTGCTCCTCCATCGCCACCTCAAAGCCCGCCACGTCGACCGCCTTGCCCTTTTCCCGCAACGCATCCTGCGTCAGGTCCAAGGGGAAGCCAAAGGTGTCATAGAGCTTGAACGCCGCCGGTCCGGGCAGATCGGCCCCCTCGGGCAGCCGCGCCAATTCGTCATCCAACAGCTTCAACCCGCGGTCCAGCGTGGTGCGGAACCGGGTTTCCTCCAGCCGCAGCGTCTCTTCGATCAGGCTTTGCGCGCGCGTCAGTTCGGGATAGGCCCCGCCCATCTGGCGCACCAGCGTCGGCACCAGCTTGTGCATCACCGGATCGGCGGCACCCAGCATATGCGCATGGCGCATCGCCCGCCGCATGATGCGGCGCAGGACATAGCCGCGCCCCTCGTTGCTGGGCATCACCCCATCGGCAATCAGGAATGAGGTGGACCGCAAATGGTCGGCAATCACCCGGTGGTGCACCTTGCCGGGGCCATCGGGGTCCGCACTGGTGGCATGGGCCGACGCTTCGATCAGGCTGCGCATTAGGTCGGTGTCGTAATTGTCATGCTTGCCCTGCAACAGAGCGCCGATCCGCTCCAGCCCCATGCCGGTGTCGATGCTTTGCATCTCCAAAGGCCGCATGGTGCCATCGGCAAACTGCTCATTCTGCATGAACACGTTGTTCCAGATTTCGATGAAGCGGTCGCCATCCTGCTCGGCACTGCCGGGTGGGCCGCCCCAGATATGGTCGCCGTGGTCATAGAAAATCTCGGTGCAAGGACCGCATGGCCCGGTCGGCCCCATCCGCCAGAAATTGTCGTCGCTGGCAATCCGGATGATCCGGTGTTCCGGCAGACCTGCGACCTTTTTCCAGATCGCCGCCGCCTCGTCATCGGTATGGTAAACCGTCACGCACAGGCGGTCCTTGTTCAGCGCGAAATCCTTGGTCAGCAACTCCCAGGCAAAGGCAATCGCCTGATCCTTGAAGTAATCGCCAAAGCTGAAATTGCCCAACATCTCGAAAAACGTGTGGTGCCGCGCGGTATAGCCTACATTGTCCAGATCATTGTGCTTGCCCCCTGCCCGCACGCATTTCTGCGCGGTGGTGGCCCGCTTGTAATCCCGCGTCTCGACCCCGGTGAAACAGTTCTTGAACTGCACCATGCCGGAATTGGCAAACATCAAGGTCGGGTCATTGCGCGGCACGAGGGGCGAGCTGTCGACCACTTTGTGCCCGTTGCGCTGGAAAAAATCGAGATAGGTCGAGCGGATGTCGTTCAAAGTCGGCATTGGGGGCGGTCCTTCCAAGGCACTTGTGGGCGGTTTCGCCCCTCGTTTAGCTTCCCCGGCTTGGCCTGTCCACCGCCAATGAAAAACCGGCCGCCCCTTGCAGAGGCGGCCGGTTTTGACGTGGGTTTCGGCGCTGGATCACTCGTCCAGAACGGCCTCGCGCTCATCGCCCGTCATCGAGAAATCAAGGCCATTGGCCGAGCGGATCTTTTCTTCAATCGCGGTTGCGGTCGCCGGATTGGCCTTGAGGAACGCCTTGGCATTCTCGCGGCCCTGCCCGATGCGCTCGTCGCCATAGGAATACCAGCTGCCCGACTTTTCGATCACGCCCACCTTGACGCCCAGATCGACAATCTCGCCGGTCTTGGAAATCCCCTCGCCATACATAATGTCAAATTCGACCTCCTTGAAGGGCGGGGCCACCTTGTTTTTCACCACCTTGACGCGGGTCGAGTTGCCCGTGACCGTATCGCGGTCCTTGATCGACCCGATGCGGCGGATGTCCAGACGAACGCTGGCATAGAATTTCAGCGCGTTGCCGCCACTCGTCACCTCGGGGCTGC
>CAMBWO010000125.1 GCA_945871285.1 Pseudorhodobacter antarcticus
AATTGGCAACCTGCCGCCGCGTTTTTGCGGGCCCGGTGCGGCGGCAAGGCCGCTCTTGCATGCCCTTCTTGCGCGGTGTTACAAAAACCCCGAACCGCCGCGAGGACCCAGACCATGGCCGCCTATCCGACCTATTTCGACAAGGAGGCGCTGTTGACCTGCGCCCGTGGCGAGCTTTTCGGCCCCGGAAACGCGCAACTGCCCGCGCCGCCGATGCTGATGATGGACCGCATCACCGACATTTCGGGCGATGGTGGCGAATTCGGCAAGGGCCATGTGGTGGCCGAATTCGACATCACGCCGGACCTGTGGTTCTTTGGCTGCCACTTTCCGGGCAACCCGATCATGCCGGGCTGTCTGGGGCTGGACGGGTTGTGGCAGTTGACGGGGTTCAACCTGGGCTGGCGCGGCTGGCAGGGGCGGGGTTATGCGCTGGGCGTGGGCGAGGTCAAGCTGACCGGCATGGTGCGGCCCGACCGCAAGATGCTGCGCTATTTCGTCGATTTCACCAAGGCGATTGAGACCCGTCGTCTGACCATGGGCGTGGCCAATGGCCGGGTCGAGGCGGATGGCGAGGTGATCTATCTGGTCACCGACATGAAGGTCGCGCTGTCGTCGTCCTGACGGCCAGCGGTTCGCGCCGCCTTGCCCCTTGGCGGTGCGTGGCCTAAACAGGCTCAGTTGCAATGCGGGAGTTTATCATGCGTCGTGTCGTCATCACTGGCATCGGTATCATTTCGCCCATCGGCAACGATGCGGCCGAGGTTGAGGCCTCGCTCCGCGCCGGCCGTTCGGGCATCGTCTTTGCGCCTGACTATGCCGAGCATGGCTTTCGCTCTCAGGTCAAGGGCCAGCCGCAGATCGTGCTGGAGGATCATATCGACAAGCGTGACCTGCGGTTCATGGGACCGGGGGCGGCGTATAACTTTTTGGCGATGAAACAGGCGATTGCGGATTCGGGGCTGGAACCCGGTGATGTCTCGAACGAGCGGTCTGGGCTGATCATGGGGTCGGGCGGGCCGTCGACCTCGAATTTCTTTGCGGCATTCGATGCGGTGATCCACAAGGGCGCGCCCAAGAAGATGGGGCCGTTCATGGTCACCCGCTGCATGAGCAGCACCAATTCGGCCTGTCTTGCGACGCCTTTCAAGATCAAGGGTGTGAATTATTCCATCACTTCGGCCTGCTCCACCTCCGCCCATTGCATCGGCAATGGCGTGGAGTTGATCCAGATGGGCAAGCAGGACATCGTGTTTGCGGGTGGCGGCGAGGAGTTGGACTGGACCCTGTCCTGCCTGTTTGACGCCATGGGCGCGATGTCGTCCAAATACAACGACACCCCGACCACGGCCAGCCGCACCTATGATGCCACCCGCGACGGGTTTGTGATTGCAGGCGGCGGCGGCGTTGTCGTGCTCGAGGAGCTGTCACATGCCTTGGCACGCGGCGCCAAGATTTACGGCGAAGTCACGGGTTACGGGGCCACCTCGGACGGTCATGACATGGTTGCCCCCTCGGGCGAGGGGGGCGAGCGGTCGATGCGGCTGGCCGTCGCCACGCTGCCGCCGGGGCGGCATGTCGACTATATCAACAGCCATGGCACCAGCACCGTCGTGGGCGATGTGACCGAGATGGAGGCGATCCGCCGGGTCTTTGGCACGGGCACCACGCCGCCCGTCGCCTCGACCAAGTCGCTGACCGGGCACTCCCTGGGCGCGACCGGGGTGCATGAGGCAATCTACAGTCTGATGATGATGAACGGCAATTTCATTGCGGCCAGCGCGAATATCACGACGCTGGACCCGGCCCTTGACCCGTCGGAAATCGTGATGTCGCTGCGCGAGAACGTGCAGATTGACTCTGTTCTGTCCAACAGTTTTGGCTTTGGCGGCACCAATGCCACCTTGGTCATGAGCAAATTTCAAGCATAGGGGATACCATGCCAGACCTGTTGAAGGGCAAGCGCGGTCTGATCATGGGCGTCGCGAATGAACGGTCCATCGCCTGGGGCATTGCGAAAGCGATGGCCGATGAGGGCGCGGAACTGGCGTTTTCCTATCAGGGCGCGGCGTTCGGCAAGCGGGTTGAACCCTTGGCCGCGTCGGTCGGGTCGGATTTTCTGGTCGATGTCGATGTGACGAACGACGAGTCGCTGGCCGCCTGTTTCGAGGCGTTGAAGGCCCGTTGGGGCACGATGGATTTTCTGGTTCATGCGATTGCCTTCAGCGACAAGAACGAATTGACGGGGCGGTTCATCAACACCTCTCGCGGGAATTTCACCAATTCGCTGGCGATTTCCTGTTTCAGCTTCATTGATGTCAGCAAGCGGGCGTCCGAGATGATGCCCGAAGGCGGCACGCTCATCACGCTGACGTTCCAGGGGTCGAACCGGGTGACGCCCAATTACAATGTGATGGGGGTGGCCAAGGCCGCGCTGGAATCGGCCACGCGCTATCTGGCCAACGATCTGGGGCCGCAGGGCATTCGCGTCAACGCGATCAGCCCCGGTCCGATGAAAACGCTGGCGGGCGCCGCAATCGGCGGGGCGCGGGCGACCTTCCGCCACACCGAAGCCAATGCGCCCCTGCGCGCCAATGCCACGCTGGAGGCGATTGGGGCGACGGCGGTTTATCTGGCCAGCGACGGCGGGGCCTGCACGACGGGTGAGATCATCCGCGTCGATGGCGGGTTCCACGTCCTGGGGATGCCGCAGCCCGAGGGGTTGTAAGGGCTTGTCAGTGGGGGGGTGGTGGTGCTAATGCTTAGCAGGATTGCTAGGTATTAGGAGGTCGCCCATGCCGCAGATGATTTTCGTCAACATTCCGGTGACGGATGTTGCCCGCAGCCGCAAGTTTTTTGAGGCGGTCGGATACAAGATCAACGAACAGTTTTCCGACCACACTGCCGCCTGCGTCGTGGTGTCCGAGACGATTTTCTTCATGATCCTGAACCACGAACGTTTTCAGGGGTTTGCGACCAAACCGCTGGCGAACCCGGCCACCTCGACGGCGGTGATGGTCGCCCTGTCGCAAGATGATCGGGCGGCGGTGGACCGCGTGATTGCGGCGGCCGTCGCGGCGGGCGGGTCCGAGCCGAAGCCTGCGACGGATATGGGTTTCATGTATAACCGCGTCTTTCAGGACCCCGATGGCAATGTCTTCGAGGCGTTCTGGATGGACCCGTCCGCCGTTCAGGGCTGAACCCCATGCGCCTGTATTTCAGCCGCAACTACAACCCGCGTCTGGCCGTGGCCGTGGCGCGGCATCTGCGGGCGCCGGTGGAGTATGAATTCGCCGAACCGTTCAAACCCGATCAGGAAGCGCGGTTTCTGGCGCTGAACCCCAACCGCAGCATCCCCATTCTGGTCGAAGATGACGGCAGCACGATGTGGGAGGCGGATGCGATTGCCTGCCGTTTGTCGCAACTGGCGGGGTCGGATTTCTGGCGTCAGGGGGCGGCGCAGCCTGACATGATCCGCTGGCTGAGTTGGGGCTACTGGAACATTGTCCGGGCCTGCGATGCGGTGCATTTTGAACGGGTGACCAAGCAGCGTTACGGCCATGGGCCGATTGATGCGGCCAAGGTGGCGGAGGGTTTGGCCGAGTTTGCCAGCAGTGCTGCGCTGTTGCAGGGTCAGTTGGCCGCGCGCGACTGGGTGCTGGCGGATGGGCTGTCCTATGCCGATTTCCGGCTGGCCTGCGTGCTGCCCTATGCCGATGTCGCGGGCCTGCCTTTGGCTGATTTTCCCGCCGTCCAGGCCTGGCACGACCGGCTGATGGCCTTGCCCGCCTGGGCAGACCCGTTTGACGGGCTGCACGCGCCCGCCTTGCCGCCGATCTTGTAAAGGTATGGAGCGGGCGGCGGGAATCGAACCCGCGTCTTTAGCTTGGAAGGCTAAGGTCTTACCATTACACAACGCCCGCGCTGATGGCGTCCTAGTCCAAGCCCGGCCGCGCGTCAAGCGACCGCGATCGGTTCGATCAGGTGCGGCCCGGCAGCGCGGTTGGAGTTGACCGCCGGGTCGACGCGCCAGGATTGCAGCACACCCTTGGCGGTGGGCCTCATCAGGGTCGCCGCGCCATGCCCCGCCTCGCCCAGCCACAGGGGCCAGTCGACGGGGTCCAGGATCAGCGGTTCGCGGTCGTGGATGCCCTCCATATTCGGGCCGCCGTCCAGCGTGACGACGGCGACGGTATCGATGTCGCCCCACGGGCTCCACAGCGCGCCAAAGGCCATCGGCGCGCCATCGCTGCGGGTAATATGCCACGGCAGGCGGGTCTTGTCGGGCCCCGCGCTCCATTCGTAAAACCCGCTGGCGGGCAGGATGCAGCGGCGCTGGCGGATCGCATCGCGGAAGGCGGGTTTCTGGGCGACGGTGTCAGAACGGGCGTTGATGATCAGCGGGCCATCGGTGGGCGATTTGTACCAGGCGGGGATCAGCCCCCAACGCATGGCGCGCAAGCGCCGCGTGCCCGCGTCAGAGGTCACGACCGGCACCGTGTTGGTCGGGCAGACGTTGTAACGCGGTTCATCGGCCAAGTCATTGCCGGGCAGGGCATCAAACAACGCCGCCAGCGCCTCGTTCGGATGGGTCAGGGTGATGCGTCCGCACATGGGGTGCAGGTTAGGCCGGTTGGGGCAGCAGGAAAAGGGGGCGTGATTTTGGCGACGTTCCGTGTCAGTTTGGGACATGGCAGGGGGGCAAGATGATTTCAGGACAGATCACCCAGATTTCCCGCACGGTCGAGGATTTGTCCCGCGCCCGCATCTTCTGGCGCGACATGCTGGGATTGCCCGAGGCCATGACCTTTCCGGGACTGGCGTTCTTCACCTTGGGCGGCACGCGGTTGATGCTGCGCGAAACCGGGGCGCGGTGGCCGGCGGATATCCTGTATCTGGCGGTCAGCGATATTGCGGCGGCGCATGGCGAACTGGTCACGAAAGGAGTCAGCGTGACGGGCGATCCCCATATGATTCACCGCCACGAGGATGGCCGCGAGGAGTGGATAGCCTTCTTCAAGGATGACGAAGGCCGCGATGTGGCGCTGCACGAGGTGCGGGCGGGTTAGGTGCGGCGGAAGGTCATGTAATGCGGCGGGCGCCCCTCGCGCAGGGCCTTTTGTTCATAGCGGGTCGACAGCCAGTCGTCCCACGGCGTGCTGCCTTGGGTGATCAGGGTGAAGCCGGCCAGCGGCACCTCCTCCAGCGTCTGGCGGACGTAATCGGCAATGTCTGTGGCCACGCGAAACTCGGCCCCCGGTTCCATGACGCGGGCGAGGGCGGTGAGGTAGCCGGTGGTGACAAAACGGCGGCGGTGGTGGCGGGATTTGGGCCAGGGGTCGGGGTAGTTGAGGAAAACCTTTTGCAGGCAGGCAGGTGGCAAGACTTCGAGCAGGTCACGCACATCGCCGGGATGCAGCAGCAGGTTGGTCAGGTTCGCCTGACGCATCTTGCCCAGAAGCATGGCGATGCCGTTCACAAAGGGCTCGCACCCGATCAGCCCGATGTCGAGATAGCGGGCGGCCATGTGCACCAGATGTTCACCCCCGCCAAATCCGACCTCCAGCCACAGGGGTTTGGGGGCAAAGGGCGGAGTGATCAGGCTGCGCGAGGGGTTCTCCTCGCGCGTCAGGCCGTGCAGGGTCAGGGGGGCAAGGTCCTCCTCCAGATAGGTCTTCTGGCTGGCGCGCATGGTCTTGCCACGGATGCGACCATAGAAATTGCGGCGTTCGGGGGCGTCAGGGGTCATGGGCGGTCCGGCCAAGGGCAAAGCAAACGGCGGCACCGGGGCGCCGCCTTGTAGGATGGGCAGTTCCCCTTTTCGCCTTGCGGAAAGGGGGTTTGCCCATCTTGGTCAACGTGGGGAAGATGGGCAAACCCGCGCTTTGCCGATGCAAAGCGCAGAACTGCCCATCCTACAAGTTAGACGGCCTTTTTCAGCGCCTCGATCAGATCGGTCTTTTCCCAGGAGAATCCGCCATCCGCCTCGGGGGCGCGGCCAAAGTGGCCGTAGGCAGAGGTGCGGGCGTAGATCGGTTTGTTCAGACCCAGATGGGTGCGGATGCCGCGGGGGGTCAGGTCCATGCAGGTCGCCACGGCGCGTTCGATCTGCGCCTCGTCCACGCGGCCGGTGCCATGGGTATCGACATAGATCGAAAGCGGCTTGGCCACGCCGATGGCATAGCTGACCTGAAGGGTGCAGCGGTCGGCAAGGCCGGCGGCGACGACGTTCTTGGCCAGATAGCGCGCGGCATAGGCGGCCGAGCGGTCAACCTTGGTCGGGTCCTTGCCACTGAACGCGCCGCCGCCATGGGGGGCAGCGCCGCCATAGGTGTCCACGATGATCTTGCGCCCGGTCAGACCGGCGTCGCCATCGGGACCGCCGATGACAAAGGTGCCGGTCGGGTTGACCCACCATTCGGTCTTCTCGGTGATCCAGCCCGAGGGCAGGATTTCGCGGATATAGGGTTCGACGATGGCGCGGATCGCGGCGCTGTCCTGCGCCTCATCCGAGTGCTGGTGCGACAGGACGATCGAGGTCACTTCGACCGGCACACCGTCTTCATAGCGCAGCGAAAGCTGGCTTTTGGCATCCGGGCGCAGGGTCGGCTCGGCGCCCGATTTGCGCACCTCGGCCAGGCGGCGCAGGATGGCGTGGCTGTACTGGATCGGCGCCGGCATCAGTTCCGGCGTCTCGCGGCAGGCATAGCCGAACATGATGCCCTGGTCGCCCGCGCCATCGCGGTCAACGCCTTGGGCGATGTGGGCGGATTGCTTGTGCAGGTAGTTCTGCACCTGCAGGGTGTTCCAGTGAAACTCGGCCTGTTCATAGCCGATATCGCGCACGCATCCGCGCACGATCTCGTCCACACGGTCCATCATCAGCGCGAGTTCCGCGGGGTCGGACAGGCCAACTTCGCCCCCCACAATAACGCGGCCCGTGGTGGCAAAGGTTTCGCAGGCGACGCGGGCGTTGGCCTCGACCGTCAGGAAGGCGTCAAGGACGGCATCCGACACGCGGTCGCACAATTTGTCGGGGTGCCCCTCTGATACGGATTCAGAGGTGAACACATAGGATTTTCTGGACATTCGGGGGGACGTGCTCCGTTCGGGTTAAACTGTCACGCCAGGAAGCCGTTGTGACAGTAGGATGACAGCGCCCTAGTCCCAATTGCCGCAAGGGTCAAGCAAACCGTCTGCGGCTTTTGATCAAGATCGCCGCAAGGCAACCGGCAAGCCACACCAGAAGGGGGCCCTCGCCAAAGCGGGCATAGGGGGTGGCGGGCAGGGGGCCGGGCAGGGCGGCGTCCAGATAGCCGTCGGTGCCAAAGGGCAGGGCGGCGGTGATGCGGCCACGGGCGTCCACCACCTGGGTCACGCCGGTATTGGCGACGCGGACCAGCGGCAGGCCCTGTTCGACGGCGCGCAGGCGGGCTTGGGCCGCATGTTGAAAGGGGCCGGTCAGAGTGCCGAACCACGCGTCATTGGTCACTTGCAGCAGCCAATCGGGGCGGGTTGCGGTGCGCAGGTCTTGCGGAAACACCGCCTCATAACAGATCAGCGGCAGGACATGGCCAAGCCGCCCAAGGTCCAGCACCATGGGGCCGGGTCCTGCGGAGTAGGCGTTGCCGGTCTGGGCGGCAAAGGCCTGAAGGCCGAACCAGTCATAGGCGAGGTCCGCCAACGGGATGTATTCGCCAAAGGGGACGAGGTGGTGTTTGTCATAACTGGCAAGCACAGCCCCGTCCGGTCCAAAGACCTGCAAGGAATTCCACCCGCGCACCCCCTCGACCCGCTGCAACCCCACCGCCACCGACGCGCCACGGCCCGCGGCCCCGATCAGGCCGGGCAAATCGGAATTGGTGGCGATCAGATAGGGCAGGGCAGTTTCGGGCCAGATCACCAGATCGACCTCACCCGGTGCCGCCGTGGCGGTCATCAGGCGGTCAAAGAAGAATTGCGCGTTGTCGGGGTCCCATTTGGCATCCTGCGGGGCGTTGGGTTGCACCAGCCGCAGGGTCACGCCGGGGGCGGCGGGGGCGGGCTGTGCCAGTTGCCACAGACCAAAGCCCCACATCGCCGCAATCAGCGCCCCGGCGGGCACAAAGCGGCGACCTGCGGCAAGGGCGGCGGCTGTCAGCGTCAGCAGGGTCAACCCGCTGGGCCCGATCAGGGCGGCCACCTGCGCGGGCGCTGTGTCAATCCAGACATGACCGATCAGAGCCCAGGGGAACCCGGTCAGGACATAGCCGCGCGCCAGTTCCGCCATCGTCAGTGCCGTCACAAGCGCCAGCAGCGGCGACCTTGACCGCAAGGCCAACCCGCAAGCCGCCGCCCAGAACAGCGCCAGACCAAAGGCCATCAGCACCAGCGCAAAGGGTGCCATCCACGCATCCCGCGCCGCGTCGACCATGAAGGGCGACACGATCCAGGTCAGCGCCGCGCCAAAATAGCCCGCCCCGGCAAACCAGCCCAACCACGTCGCCTGCACCGGTTTAACCCGCGCCAGACGGTGCAGCAGCAGCGCCAAGGCGGCCAGCATCGCCCACCAGAACCCCAACGGGGCCTGCCCGGTGGCCATGACCGCACCCAGACCTAACGGCAGCCCCACTGCCCGCCACCCCGGAAATCCCAGACGCATGTCAGGGGTTGGGGTCGGGCAGGTTGCCCGGCAGGCGGACGCGCAGGCGTTTGATGCGGCGGGGGTCGGCGTCCATCACCTCGAACTCGACGCCACTTTCGTGGGGCACGATCTCGCCCCGCACCGGCATCCGGCCCGTGCGCATCATGATCAACCCGCCCAGCGTGTCGATGTCCTTGTCATCCTCGGTCACGCGCAGGGTCACGCCGAGGGCGGGTTCAAACTCGTCCAGAGGGGCCGTCGCCTGAGCGATAAAGACGCCCGGCTTTTCCTCTTTCCACAGGTTGTCCTCTTCCTCGTCATGCTCGTCCTCGATCTCGCCTATGACGGTTTCGATCAGGTCCTCGATGGTAACCAGACCGTCAACGCCGCCATATTCGTCGATGACCAACGCCATGTGGACCCGCTCGCGCTGCATCTTTTGCAGCAGAACGCCCACGGGCATCGACGGCGGGGCATAAAGAACCGGGCGCAGCATCTTGCGCAGCGAAAACCGGCCCGCCGCGCCAAAGCCGTATTGCAGCGCCAGATCCTTGAGCAGGATCAACCCCTGCGGATGATCGAGCGTGCCCTTGTAAACCGGCACCCGGCTGAAGCCATGCTCACGAAACACCTCGACCAGCGCCTCTTTGGTGATGTCCAGCGGCACCGCCACCACTTCGACCTTGGGGATGGCCACGTCATCCACCCGCAGGCGGCGCAGGTTGCCCATGCCGATCACGGGGGCGGCCTGTTGGACGGGGGTTTGCGGCAGTTGGGGTTTTGCGTCCTGCGCAGTTTGATCGTTCGAGGAAAACACCCCGATAAGCCGGCCAAAAAAGCCGCGTTGCGGGGGGTCCCCGGCGGGGGCGTCGGTCTGCGAGAACGTCGATGACGCTGCCTCAGACGGGTCGTTGCTACTGCCCATTGGTCCTTTGTCCAGAAATCGCCCGTCTTGCGGGGTCGCGCCTAGTATGGGTCAGAAAGGCCAAGGGTTGCAAGTATGCGCACCTCGGTCCCCTCCATCAAGGTGGCGTCAGCGTCGCGGATGTGATCATAACCCAGGCAATGCAGCAGCCCGTGCACGATCAGATGGGTGACATGGTCGGCCATGGGCTTGCCCGCCTCGGCCGCCTCGCGTGCACAGGTGTCATAGGCAATGGCAATGTCGCCCAGCGATTCGGGGTCCTCGGGGGTGCCCTGTTCGGGGGCCTCGGGGGCGCCACCATCGGCATCGGCGGCCAGGTCCCAGGCGGGCCAGGACAGCACGTTGGTCGGCCTTTCCTTGCCGCGAAACTCGCCGTTCAGGGTGGCGATGCGGGCATCGTCGCAGCCCATCACGGCCAGGGTGAACCCCGCCTCGGGCAGGCCGAGAACGGCCAGAGTGGCCTGCACGGCGCGCAGCGACAGCGCCTCCAGCCCAGCTTCCGCCCAGCGGGCATCCTCGATCACGCAATCAACAAGGGGTTCCATCGGTGCTTTCCTGATCAGATGCCTGTCCGTCCCATAAAGCCAATCCCCGCGGCCCGCCAGCGCCCGGCCTCATTCGGCTGCAAGCGGGGTGGCGGCCTTGTCCAGATCAAAGGCCGCCCTTGCCGCGTCGATCTTGCCCATGTTCTCATGCGCCCAGTTGGCCAACCCGTCGATCGGCCCGCGCAGATCCTGACCCAGCGCGGTCAGTTCATATTCCACCTTGGGCGGGATGGTCGGATAACAGTGCCGCAGCACCAGCCCCTCACGCTCCAGATCGCGCAGGGTCAGGCTGAGCATCCGCTGCGAAATCCCAAGTTCGCGCTTCAGTTCGTTGAAGCGCAGCTTGCCGGCCCCCAGACGGTAAATGATCAGCGTGCTCCAGCGGTCGCCGACGCGGGACAGAACCTCGCCGATGCGGTGACAACTTGCGGTCGTGTGATAGGGCATGGCAGGTTTCCTTGATGTGACCGGGTATGCAAAATGTGCCTTCTTGCGGCGGCTGTCCAGTTCCTTATCTGCACCGGTATCAGAAGTATACCAAAGGAACAGCCCATGCTGAACGAAAAACTGAACTGGCGCTATGCAACCAAAAAGATGGATCCCGCGCGGATCGTGCCGCAGGACAAGATCGAGCGGATTCTGGAATCCGTGCGTCTGGCCCCCACGTCCAGCGGGTTGCAGCCGTTCGAAGTGATCGTGGTCACGAACCCCGAAGTGCGCGCCAAAATCCGCGCTGCGGGCTTTGATCAGGCGCAAATCACCGAAGCGTCGCATCTGCTCGTGTTCGCCGCCTGGGACACCTACACCGCTGAACGGATCGACGAAGTGGCGGCCCGCACCGCCGCCGACCGGGGTGTTCCGATCGAAGGGGTGGCCGCCTATTACGACATGCTGAAAGGCACGTATCTGCCCCTGGCCGCCGAGGTGAATTTCCAGCATGCCGCGCGGCAAGCCTATATCGCCTTTGGCATTGCCTTGACCGCCGCCGCGTTCGAGGCTGTCGATGCCACCCCGATGGAAGGGTTCGATCCTGCCCGGGTGGACGATATCCTTGGGCTGCGGGCGCGCGGGTTGCGGTCGGTGACGTTGCTGCCGATCGGCTATCGTGCGGCCGAGGGGGATTGGCTGAACGGTCTGGCCAAGGTGCGCCGGTCGCGCGCCAATCTGGTCAGCGAAATCGCCTGAAGGCGGTAACGCAAGGGGTGGCCGAACCGGCCGCCCCGCTCAGCGTTTGACGATGGGAAAGACCGCCCTGATCCGGGCATCGCGCAGGATCAGGCCGCCCCACATCAAGATACCCAGATAGATGCTGAACAGCGTATGGCTGAACAAGGGCGACCCGGCGCGGATTTGCGTGACCATGGCCCCGCCCAGAATGGCCATCATCAAGACCGACCCCAACAGTCCGGTGGGCGGGAATAGAAACAGCAGCGTGCAGACCAGTTCCAGCACCCCGATCAGCAGCACCGGCGCGTCAGGCCAGCCCAGGGCCGCCATCGTGTCGGTCGCCACCGCCAGCCCCAGCAGTTTGGGCGCCACCGACGCCCCCAGCATGAACAGCGCAAACAGCGCCGACAGGGCCCAGCCCAAACGCGACAAGGTGGTTTGCGACATGACGTTTCCCTTTTATACTTTGCCACATGACTAACCATCCCGCCGGCCCTGTCAAGCGAAACCCCGCTTGCCTGAACGGCCCGAGGGGCGTATAAGGGCGGCGCTGCCGGACCACCGTCAGCACTGTCTTGCGCATTTGCGCCAGACAAAGACCGGCGGAGCCAACCGCATGGCCAGAATATCAAGATGAAAAGGACGATACTGCATGTGCGCTAAAGCGACTATGGAAGACTTTGAAGCCCTGTTGAAGGAAAGCTTCGAAATTGACACGCCCGAAGAGGGCACCGTTGTCAAAGGCCGGGTTATCGCGATCGAAGCGGGCCAGGCCATCATCGATGTCGGCTACAAG
>CAMBWO010000126.1 GCA_945871285.1 Pseudorhodobacter antarcticus
GTGGCGTTGTCAAAGCAGGCTTCGGCGCGGTAATCGGGGTGGGCGCGCCAGGTGGTGTCGTGCAGCAGGCAGGCAGCCTTGATCAGGCGGAGGCGGTCTTTGGTGACGTCAGGGAACAGGGGTTCCAGAAATTCGAACAGCATCTTGCCGGTGCCGGGGATGCGCGAGGAGATCTGTTCGGAAATGCGGGCCGCCTCGATCAGGGGGTCGCGCTGGCGCAGGCGTTCGGGCATCACCTCATAGAGCAGGCCCTCGCGGATGCCATAGGCGGAGATGTCGATTTCGGACGGTTTCAGGATGTGGATGAGTTCGCGCAGCACCTCGCAGGCGAGGGGGACGAGGTCCATCCGGTCGGTCGAGGTGCCGATGCGGGCACGCAGGACGGCGGGGTCGGAGCCGAGGATCCACTGGATGGTATCCAGCAGGCTGCGCGGGGTCATGCGGTATTCGTGCAGGACGGTCAGGGGGTAGTTGCGGCGTTCCATGTCGAGGCGGGCGATCACGCGCCACGAGCCGCCGACGAGGTAGATGCGTTCGCCCTCGGAGCGAATCTCGGCTTGGAGGGATTTGAGGGTTTTGACGATATGCTTTTGCCGTTCGGCCGCGCCGCCCGGGATTTGTTGCAGGCGGAAAGGGCCGAGGGGCGAGGTGGCGCGGCGGGAGACGCGGCCGTCGCCGATGCGGGCCAGTTCCATCGAATTGCCGCCGATATCGCAGACGACGCCCTTGGCCTCGGGCCAGCCGAGAAGGACGCCCTGGGCGGAGAGGCGGGCCTCTTCCTCGCCATCGACGACCCAGAGTTTGAGGCCGGTCTGGGCCAGAACCTCGGCCTGGAACTCGGGGCCGTCGGCGGCCTCGCGGGTGGCGGCGGTGGCGACGACGGTGAGGGTGTGGATGCCCATGCCCTTGGCCAGCAGGGCGAAGCGTTTCAGCGCGTTCAGGGCGCGGGCGCGCCCCTCGGGGTTGAGGCGGCCGGTTTCGGCCAGGTTTTTCCCCAAGCCGCACATGATTTTTTCGTTGTAGAAATAGGCGGGCGAGCGGGCGGCGCCGTCGAAGACCACCATGCGGACCGAGTTCGACCCAACATCGACCACGCCAACGCGGCTGAGGGCGCGGGCGGAGGGGTCGTCAAACAGGGGGCGGCCAAAGGGGCCCCAATCCTCGGTGGTCTTGGGATCAGCGGTGTCGGTTGGCATGGCGAAGGTCCCGCTTGGGTCTGTCCTCTTGTGCATGGGCTATCGGGGCCACAGGGTCAATGGGGTTGACAGGGCGGACCGGGGGTTTCACACCCCCGGACCCCCGTGGGATATTTCGGCCAATATGAAAGGGGATTTGCCGTTTTGGATCAGGGGGTTGGTTATTCGCCGGCGAGGCGGGGGGCGTCCTTGATGCCGGCGGTTCCGCGCCCGGAGAGCGAGGGGTTTTCCATGAAGAAGCGGTGGCAGTTGAAGAGCGAGGCGCCTTTGGGCAGGTCGCGGGCATAGGTGCCATCGGGGCCGAGGACCCAGCTTTGCGATTCGTCGGCGAGGTTGGCGGCCATGATCTGGCCCATGATCTGGGCGCGGACGGTGGGGTTGTGCAATTCGACCAAGGTTTCGACGCGGCGCGACAGGTTGCGGCCCATCCAGTCGGCGGAGGAGAGGAACACATGGGCCTGTTTGGAGGGCAGGCCGTGGCCCGCGCCAAAGCACATGATGCGGGAGTGTTCCAGGAAGCGGCCCACCACGGATTTGACGCGGATGTTTTCGGACAGGCCCTTGATGCCGGGGCGCAACCCGCAGATGCCGCGAATGATGAGGCTGATTTTGACGCCGGCCTGCGAGGCGGCGTAGAGCGCGTCGATCACGTCGGGTTCAAAGAGCGAGTTCAGCTTGATCCAGATTTCGGCAGGGCGGCCGGCGCGGGCATGGGCGGCCTCGGCGGCGATCAGGTCAAGCAGTTTGGGTTTGAGGGTGATGGGGGCGATGGCGAGGTTTTCAAGGCCGGTGGGTTGGACATAGCCCGAGAGGTAGTTGAACACCTTGGTCGCGTCGCGTCCCAAGGCGGGGTCACAGGTGAAAAAGGACAGGTCGGTGTAGATGCGGGCGGTGATCGGGTGATAGTTGCCGGTGCCGTAATGGGTGTAGGTGACGAGATTTTCCCCCTCACGTCGGACCACGGTGGAGATTTTCGCGTGGGTTTTCAGGTGCATGAAGCCGTAGACGACCTGCGCGCCGGCCCGTTCGAGGCGGCGGGATTGCAGGATGTTGGCGGCCTCGTCGAAGCGGGCTTTCAACTCGACAAGGGCGGTGACGGATTTGCCATTCTCGGCGGCCTCACACAGGGCCGAGACGATGGGGGAGTTGGCGGAGGTGCGGTAGAGGGTTTGTTTGATGGCCAGGACGTTCGGGTCGCGGGCCGCCTGTTCCAGAAAGCGGATCACGGTGTCGAAGGTTTCATAGGGGTGGTGCAGCAGCATGTCCTTTTGCCGGATCGCGGCGAACAGGTCGCCGTCATGATCGAGCACGCGTTCGGGCACGCGGGGGGTGAAGGCGGGCCAGAGGAGGTCGGGGCGGGAGGACAGGACCAGCTGTTTGATATCGGCGATGCCAAGGAGGCCGCGCACCTCGACCACCTCGTCGGGGGTGACGGCGAGTTCCTCCATGATCAGGGCGCGCAGATTTTCGGGCGCACCGGCGGAGATTTTCAGGCGGATCACCTCGCCGCGGCGGCGGCGTTTGAGGGCGGATTCGAACTCGCGGACGAGGTCTTCGGCCTCTTCCTCGACCTCGAGGTCGCTGTCGCGCAGGATGCGGAAGATGCAGTGGCCGCGGTCGGTATAGCCGGGGAAGAGCATGTCGAGATGGAGGAGCAGCAGCTCCTCGAGCGGGAGGAAGCGGCTCTCGCCGGGTTTGCCGGGGAGCGGGACGAAGCGGGCGATCTGTTGCGGGATGGGCAGCAGGGCTTTGAGGGTGCGGCGGTCGGAGACCCGTTCGAGTTCGAGCGCCAGGGTGAAGCCGGTGTTGGCGATGAAGGGGAAGGGGTGGGCCGGGTCGATGGCGAGGGGGGAGAGGACCGGGAACACCTTGTCCACGAAATTTTCGGCGAGGAATTTCAGGTCGCGGGTGGTGAGTTTGGAGCGGGTCAGGAGGGTGATGCGCTCGGCCTCCATCTCCTTTTTCAGTTTGTTGTAGACGGTTTGCTGGGTGTTCATCAGGCGCCGCGCCTCGGCGTGGATCAAGGTCAGCTGCGCGGCGGGGGTGCGGCCGTCATGCGAGGGGGGGGCGTTGCCGTTGCGGACCTGGGCGCGCAGGCCTGCGACGCGGACGGTGTAGAATTCGTCCAGGTTGGTGGCCGAAATGGACAGGAAGCGCAGGCGTTCCAGCAGGGGGACAGTGGGGTTGGACGCCTCTTCCAGCACGCGCCAGTTGAAGGCGAGCCAGGACAGTTCGCGGTTGAAAAAGCGGCGCGGCCCGGTGGTATCGGCCGTGACGGGGGGGGCGAAGGGGGCCTTGAGGAAATCTGCCTGGGTCATGGGCCTGTGCCGGTTTTTTGCGGTTGTTTCATTCCGGCGCGATCCTGTCCAGCACTTCGGCGGCGAGACTGCGATTGACCTTGCGGCCGGTCGCGAGACCTTCGGCATCGAGCGTGCTGACAAGGCTGCGGGCGGCGGCGAACGAGCGTTCCATCCGGCTGACGAGATAGGGGATCAGATTGGGCGGGACGGTGATCTGGTGATCGGCGAAGAGTTTCACGAGAACGGCGGACAAGAGGGCGTCGTCGGGCGCATCAAGGCGCAGGGTGGGCAAGGCTTGCAGGCGGCTGAACAGGTCGGGCAGGGCCACGCCCCAGTCGCGCGGCGGGGTTTCGGCGGTCAGGAGCAGACGGCCGGTGGTGGAAAGGAGGTTCATCAGGTGAAAGAGCGCGGGTTCGTCGCCGGGCCGGTCGGCGCCATCGATCACCACGGTGGCGCGGGGCGGCAGGGTGGGCAGGCGGGCGGGCAGGGTGGCGCGGGTCAGGAATTCGGCCGTGTGGAGGCGGGCGAAGATATGGGCGAGGTGAGTTTTGCCGGCACCCTGCGGGCCGATCAGCAAGAGGCGGTGGGTCAGCGGGGCCTCGATCGTGGCGAGGGCGGCGGCATTGCTGGGCGAGGGGAAGAAATCCTCGCGCCGGAAGGCCTGATGGGGGGGGAGGAAGAAGGCGAGTTGCGTCACTTGGGCCGTCCGTCCTCGTTGGGGCCGGGGGCACCCTGGTAGAGCGGGCTGAGGCGGTATTTGTTGAGGGCAAAGCGGGTCAGCACGCCCAGCGCGGCGGCAAGGGGGACGGCGATCAGCAGGCCGACAAAGCCGAAGATCGTGCCGAAGATCGAGAGGGCCAGCATCAGCCAGACCGGGTGCAGGCCGACCGATTTGCCGACGAGGCGTGGGGTGATGATGTTGCCTTCGAGGAACTGGCCGAGCCCGAAGACGGCGGCGACCAGACCGATTTGCAGCCATTCCCCCCAGAATTGATAAAGGGCGAGGCCGATGGCGAGGGCGCCGCCGATCAGGGCGCCGATGTAGGGAATGATGGTGATGACGCCCGCGATGGCGCCGACGATCAGGCCGAATTGCAGGCCGGCGGCCATCAGGCCTGCGGCATAGAACACGCCCATGGTGACGCAGACCGAGATCTGGCCACGCACGAAACCGGCCAGAACCGAGTCGATCTCGCGGGCGAGTTGGCGGATGACGGGGGCGTGGTCGCGCGGCAAAAGCTCGTCAAGGCGGGCGATCATGTGGTCCCAATCCATCAGCAGATAAAAGGCGACGACGGGGACGACGACCAGAAACACGACCCAGCCGACGACGGAGAGGACCGAGTTGATCAGCCCTTGGGCGAGGGCGCCGCCCTTGGACTGGATGGCGGAGGCGATCTGGGCGAGGGATTGGCGCACGACGGTCATGGTGTCGCTCATCTCGGGGAGGTTGGCGCGCAGGAAGGCCTCGAGCCGTGTGGCGATGGCGGGGGCGGCGTTGATGAGGGCGGTCAGTTGTTGTGCCAGGACCGGGATGACGGCCAACGCGAGCAGGATCACGACCAGCAGCGCCACGACCGAAATGACGGAGGTTGCCATCACCCGGCTGAGGCCCGCGCGTTCCAGCCGATCGGCCACGGGGTCCATGAAATAGGCCACGGCCCCGCCGACGAGGAAGGGCAGCATGACCGAGCCCAGAAACCACAGGGCGACAAAGAACAGCAAAAGGGCTGCGCCCCAGTATTTTGCTTGGTCGCGCATTGGCAGGGACATGGGGCCAGCTCCGCTTGGGTTCGGTTCCATATTGCCTTTGGATGGTCGCGGCGCAAGGGGCGCGGCCAAGGGGAGATCAGTGGCAGGCGGGACGAGTGCCCGGCAGTTGGACCTTGTCGACCACATGGATCACGCCGCTGTCGGCCGTGACGGTGGTGGCGTCCCTGGGGATGCAAAGACGCTGGGAGGTGAGGAGGGGTTTGAAGGAGTTGGGGCCCGACGGGATCATTGCGGCGGTCAGGGTGCGGTCATCGACAACCGGACGTCGGTCAGGGGCCCGTGCTTTCGCGCTTGATCAGGGTGTCAGCGGTTCCGGCGGGCAGGGCGGCAAAGGCGGCTTTGATGGGGCGAACACGGAAGAAGCGGCGGGGCAGGTCAGAGTGTCGGCCCCACGTTTCCCCCCATCAGGTTGCGGCCTCCGTGGTAGTTGCCCTGTGGGGTCGGGGGGCGACTGTGGCGGACGTGAAGCGCCGTGAGGAGAGGCCGGGCGGCGGCCTGCCTAGCTGTTGGCAGGGGGTCAGGCGGCGGTGCGATGCCGGGGCGGGGCCTCGACCGGTCTGGCGCCGGTGGATTTGGTGCTGAAATGCGAGACGAGCTTGTCCATGCTGAACGCCTCTTGTTGCAGGGATTGGGTGGCGGTCATGGATTGTTCGACCATGGCGGCGTTGCGCTGGGCGACCTGGTCCAGTTGCGTGACGCCGATGTTCACCTCGGCCAGGGCGATGGATTGTTGCGAGGCGCCGGTGGCGATGCCGGACACCAGGGTCGAGATATGCGAGACGCGGTCGACCAGCGAGGTCAGCGCCTTGCCTGCCGAGCCGACAGCCTCGACCCCGCGGCCGACGAGTTGGGTGGAGGAGGAGATCAGCTCCTTGATTTCCTTGGACGCGTCGGAGGAGCGTTGGGCAAGGGCGCGCACTTCGGAGGCGACGACAGCGAAGCCGCGGCCCGAATCGCCGGCGCGGGCCGCTTCGACCCCGGCATTCAGGGCCAGAAGGTTGGTTTGGAAGGCGATGTCGTCGATCACGCCGATGATGCGGGAAATCTGTTCGGAGGAGCGTTCGATGCCGTTCATCGCATCGACGGCGCGCAGGACGACCTTACCGTTATCCTCGGCCTCTTGCCTTGCGTGCTGGACGATGGTTTCCACCTCTTTCGCGCCGGTGGCGGCGGCTTTGACGCTGGTGGTCAGCTCGTCCAGGGCGGCGGCGGTTTCTTCCAGCGTGGCGGCCTGGTTTTCGGTGCGCTGGGCCAGATCGGTCGAGGCCTGGGTGATGTCATCGGCGCGGGCGCGGATGGACCGCGAGGCCTGGACGACCTGGGTCATGGTCTGGTTCAGCCGTTCGACGGTGCGGTTGTAGTTGTTGCGCAGCGCCTCGTAATCGGCGGAGAAGGGTTCGTTGATCGGGTTGGTCAGGTTGCCGTTCGACAGGTATTCCAGACCCACGCTGAGGGCGTTAACGATGGTGGTCTGTTCGTCCTGGGTGCGCTTGATCTCGCCCTCCATCGTGACGGCTTCGCGCAGGCGGACGCGCAGGACTTCCAGGAAATTGGCAATCTCGCTGACCTCGTCCTTGAGGTCGGAGACGCGGTCAAAGTTGGAATGGCGGCCATCCAGATTGCCGGTGGCCACCTCTTTGATGGCGGCCTTGACGCGGGCCAGCGGTTTGGTGATGGACCGGGCGATCAACAGGTTCGACACAAGCAGGATCAGCGCCGCCGCCCCGGCGGAGATCAGCACGACCTGTTGCAAGACGGCGTTGCGTTCGGCGGCGGCGGTGCCGGCGGTGGCGCCCTTCGCTGCGATCACCTGGCCCAAGATGCCCATTTCCTGTTCGACCTGGGAAAACGAATCCATGAAGGCGCGAAATTTGACCTGGCCTGCCGCCTGGTCCTGCAACGCGGTGGCGGAAACATCGCGCGCCGCAGCGAAATAGGTCTGGATCAGCGGCATCGCGTTGTCGATGGCCAGGCGCACTTCGCTGTCGAGGTCGAGCGCGTTCAGGTTGGCAAAGGAGGCTTCAAACTCGGCAACATGCTCCTCGATATCATTGGCAATGGCTTCCTTGGTGCCGGCCCCGCCTTCGGGCCCGGTTTGCAGGGCATAAAGGACATCGGCGCGCAGGGCGTCGTGCATCATGTCGGCCTGTTTCTGGTTCATCACCGCCGCGGTCGCCGTGATGGACGACTTCAGCCCTTCCGAGCTGGTTTGCAGACCGTGATACCCCGCGTAGCACGTCACCGCGACACCGATCAGGGCCAGGAACCCCGCCGTATGCAGGCGGGCGGGGATCGAAAAGTTCTTGATCAGCCCAAAACGTTTCTTGATCATGGGTGGTCCTTCCACGCAAATGCACGACTGGCCGTCAAAATCCGCCGAAAGGATTGCGAACCCCTTAAGCCTGTCCGGTTTTTTCCGCGAACCCGCCGCATCGCTTGCCTGCCCCGCAATCTGCCGTTAGGAACGCGGGAACCCATTCCAAGAGGTCCTGTGATGCGTCTGACCCGCTATTTTCTGCCCGTTCTGAAAGAAAACCCCGCCGAGGCGCAGATCGTGTCGCACCGCTTCATGTTGCGCGCAGGCATGATCAAGCAGCAGGCGGCGGGGATTTATTCGTGGCTGCCGCTGGGTCTGCGCGTGCTGCGCCGGATTGAGACCATCGTGAACGAGGAGCAGGAGCGGGCGGGGCACATCCCCTTGCTGATGCCCACGCTGCAACCGGCGGACCTGGGGCGCGAAAGCGGCCGCTATGGCGACTATGGCGAGGAGATGCTGCGGATCAAGGACCGGCAGGGGCGCGACCTGCTGTACGGGCCGACGAACGAGGAGATGATCACTGACATTTTCCGGTCGCATGTCAGCAGTTACAAGGACTTGCCCCTGACCCTCTACCACATCCAGTGGAAGTTCCGCGACGAGATGCGGCCGCGCTTTGGCGTGATGCGGGGGCGCGAGTTCCTGATGAAGGACGGCTATAACTTTGACATCGACCGCGACGCGGCGCTGCATGCCTATAACCGTCACATGGTCAGCTATCTGCGGACCTATGAGCGGATGGGGTTGACGGCCATTCCGATGCGGGCGGCAAGCGGGCCGATCGGCGGCGACAACACGCATGAGTTTTTGGTGCTGGCCGCGACGGGCGAGAGCGAGGTGTTCTTTGACAGCGCCGTGACCGAGTTGAAGCTGGGTGCGCGCGATGTCGACTATGACGACCGGGCGCAGGTGGCGAAAATCTGCGAAGAATTCACCACACTTTACGCCCGCACCGACGAGACCCATGACGCCGCCCTGTTCGACGCGATTCCCGAAGACCGCCGCAAGGTGGCGCGGGGCATCGAGGTGGGGCAGATCTTCTACTTCGGCACCAAGTATTCCGAAAGCATGGGGGCGACGGTGGTGACGCCGGATGGGTCCAAGGTGCCGGTGGAAATGGGGTCGCATGGTATTGGCGTCAGCCGCCTGCTGGGCGCGATCATCGAGGCCAGCCATGACGACAAGGGCATCATCTGGCCCGAGGGTGTGACGCCGTTCCCGGTGGGGATTGTGAACCTGAAGCAGGGCGATGCAGGCACGGATGCGGCTTGTGAGGGGCTGTACAAGGCGCTGGGCCTGTTGGGGCTGGAGGCGCTGTATGATGACCGCGACGAACGCGCCGGGGCCAAGTTTGCGACAATGGACCTGATCGGGCTGCCGTGGCGCATCACGGTGGGGCCGCGGGGCCTTGCGAATGGGGTGGTCGAGGTCACCTCGCGCCGCACGGGCGTGTCCGAGGAGATGACGGCCGAGGCGGCGGTGGCCAGGATCGCGGCGATCTACGAGGGCGTGTGACTTGTAGGATGGGCAGTTCCCGTCCTTTGCCTTGGCAAAGGGCGGGGTTTGCCCATCTTCCTCAGGCCCGGTCAAAGAGGAGGACTGTGTTCCCGCGCTTGTGGCCGGTGTCTGCCAGGGCGTGGGCCGATGCGATGCGGGCAAAGGGGAAGGTCGCGCCGATATGGGGGCGCAATGGGCCCGCGCTGGCAAGCTCGGTCAGCATGGCGAGGTCTTTGGGGGATTCCGCACCGACTCCGGCGATGACGCGGACCCCGGTGCGGCGGGAGTGCCAGGCGGCGGTCAGTTGATAGCCGAGTGAGGCGATCACCAGGCAGAGGCGTCCGCCGGGGACAAGGGCGGGGTGGCTGTTCTCGGCGGTGGCGGCGCCCACACAATCGACAATGATGTCATGGCGTTGGCCCATGCTGCGGTAGTCCTGGGCGTGGTAGTCGATGACCTGATCCGCGCCAAGACTGCGCACCAGATCGGCATTGGCGGCAGAACAGACGGCGGTCACCTGGGCGCCGAGGTGGTGGGCGAGTTGCACCGCGGCGGCCCCGACGGCGCCGGACGCGCCAATGACCAGGACGCTTTCGCCCGGCTGAAGCTTGGCGCGGTCGCGCAGGTAGTAAAGGGCGGTCAGCGCGCCGAAGGGCAGGGCGGCGGCTTCCTCCATGCTGAGCGTCTCGGGCAGGGGCACCAGGCGGTTGGCTTTGACGGCGACATATTCGGCATGGCCGCGCATGGCAAAACCGGTTGTGGCCAGCACGCGGTCGCCCAAGGAAACGCCGGCCACGCCGGGGCCGATGTCGCTGATCTCACCCGCGACACAGATGCCAAGGATCGGTTGGCGCGGGCCGCGCAGGCCAAAGACCAGCCGCAGGATCAGGCCAAAGCCGGGGGGCATGTTGGCACCCCTGATGCGGGCATCGCCGGAATTGAGGCTGGTGGCGTGCTGGCGCACGACCACTTGGCCGGGCTTGGCCACTGGGTGCGGGACATCGCGGATTTCAACGACGTCGGGCGGGCCGTAGCGGGTGACGATGGCGGCTTGCATGGGGGTCTCCTAAAGCGGTTCGATGTAGGTGAACACGTCTTCCAGCGGGCGGCCAAAGGCGCGGGCGATCCGGAAGGCAAGTTCGAGGGACAGGGAATACTTGCCCGCCTCGATGGCGATGATGGTCTGGCGGGTGACGCCGACGCGGGCGGCAAGGTCGGCTTGGGTCATCTCTGCGGCGTCAAAGCGCAGGCGGCGGATGGTGTTGGTGACTTGGGTCGCCATGGGTCAGACCCAGCCGCGTTGCAGGGCAAGCTTGGTGAAGGACCCGGTCAGGGTGCCGACGGCAAAGGCGGACAGCATCACGTTCAGCGCGGCGAAGACGCTGAAGTTTGCAGCCAGCAGGCCGACCCCGACCAGAAACACGCCCGAGGTCAGCAGCAGCGTTACTTGCGCCCCGCGCAGGCGGATCTGGCGGTCGCGTTCATCCACCAGATGGGGCGGCATCTTTTGCCCGGTGATCAGGCAGAGGGCGATGTTGATGAGGATGGTGACGGCGATGGAGGCTGCAATGCTGACGACAATCATGGTCAGGACCAGCCGCGCCCAGGCGGCATGGGCGTCCGGTCCGTCAAAGGCACCGGCGGCGGTTTGGGCGGTGATCTGCCAGACAAACAGGGCGATGACCAAGAGGTCGGTCACGATGCCGATCAGGGCGTTGCGTTCTTCAAAAGACATGGGCGTTCCCGAATCATGTTGTCGTTCTGGAACATGAGGTACTGTATACCCGGCATAATGTAAAGCAAACATTACATAGTGTTTGGGTTTCAAAACATCTCAGGCCGGATCAAGCCAGCCGTCATAGGTGACGACCGGGCCGATCAGAGGCAGGGCAATCTCGACATGGAAGCGGAATTTGCCAGCCTGTTCCGTCTCGTAGCTGTCACCGCGCGGCATCAGGGCGCGGGGCAGCGGCAGGCCGAACAGGGTCCAGCGGCGGGGGATGACGCGGAGTTTCGGGCCTTGGGTCACCATGGCGAGGCCGAAGGCGAAGGGGCCGAAGCGTTCGGTGACAAGGTGGGCGTTGCGGCCCCGGCCCGGTTCCTGGGTGGACACCATCAGTCGGCCGGCAAAGTTGCGGCCCCAGGTCTCGACTCCGGTGGCGTCGGTCAGGAAGGTGACGGTGACGGGAATGTCGGCCCCCTGTTCGGGAAAGCTGAAGAGGCGGGCGACGAGGGTGGCAAGGCGGCCGGGGCTGCGGGTGACGGTGGCGCGGCCCGCCCACTGGGCGCGTTTGCCGGGCTGGTGCAGGGCTTGCAGCGTCGGGGGCAGGGTGGCGAAGGCGGGGCCGAGGGTTTGGCGGTAGAGCGGCCCCGTGGGCGCGTCGCGCCAGCCGGTTGTGATGGCGCGGGTGGCGAACAGGGCGTCGTAGTCCGCCAGCGTCAGCGCGCCGATGGCGGCGCGGGCACCGGGCGCGGGGGGCGTTCCGTTCAGGGTTTGGCGGACAAGGGCGGCGATGGCCATCGAAGGGATTAGGGGGCCGTCATCGCCATCGGCCAGCATGTGCCAACTGCGGGTGACGGGCTGGCCTTGGGCGATGCCCGTTGCCTGCACGAACATCCCGCCGCGATGGTCGCCGTATTTCAGGGTGTTCAGGACAAGGTGGGCCAAGGGGGCGAGGGGGGCGAGGTTGGGCAAGAGGCCCCGAGCGCGCAGGGTGGCGAGGGTGATGAGCAGGCGGTGCAGCGGTTCGGGCAGGGGACCCGCGCCCATCCAAAGGGTCTGGATTTGGGGCATTGCGGCGGGGATGGCGCGCAGGTCGGGGACGTCGACCAGCGAAAACAGGGTGCTTTGCAGGGGCAGCGCACCGGGCGGGGCGACGGTATAGCGGCGGGTTTCCGTAAGACCGCGCCCGGTGGCGGGGTGGCCGCTGCGTTTCAGGGTGACGGGTTCGCC
>CAMBWO010000127.1 GCA_945871285.1 Pseudorhodobacter antarcticus
CCCTGAACGACTTTCAAGACCGATTTGACAAGATCGTGGTCGAATACAACCCGGAGAAGGACAAGAACACGATCGAGGCCACCTTCGAAGCCTTGATGCGTATTGCTGCCGATCTGGAAGCCGAGGCACAAAGCCACGTAGCGCTGGGGCTTACGCAGGAGCAGAAGCCTGTCTTTGACCTATTGATGCGGGATGACCTTTCAAAGGAAGAAATCCGCCAGATCAAGTCCGTATCGGTCGAAATCCTGAAGGCGATCCAGCAGCGTATGGAAGAGGTCCAGGACGTCTTTCAGAAGCAAAGCACGCGCGACGGTCTTCGCCAAGAAATCTACGATTTGCTCAACGATGATCGGACAGGCCTTCCTGCATCAAAGTATGACGACGAAACCCTGTCCGAAAAGACAGACGCGCTCTTCCAGTATTTCATGCACCAGTTTGACACGGGGACCACCTCTTCTGCACACGCAGGCCATTGACCGCCCTCGCGACCACGCCCCCCCCTGGCATGGTTCCTCCCCGGCTTCGTTTGTATGCGGGGGGGCGCAGCGCGGCATTTCGCTAGCGACTGGCTTTTTCACCGGGGAATCCAGGCGGAATCCACTTGGTGCGATCTCGCCGATTAAGTCTTGTTAAATCAGTATGTTAAAAAATCACGATCTTGGCGTGCTGGATTCTTTTGCGTAAGCTAGGGAATCCACTTTTTGGAAGCCACCATGGCCAGAATCCAGCCAGCGGAAGCCACCCTTTGCGATCCATGATGCCCGGCATTGCCACCCACATCCAGCAGGGTGACGCGCCCCTGTGCCACAGGATCAAGGGCGGCCCAGTCGCCGCCCGGCATCGCCTTGGCCCGGGCGCGGTTCACGGTGATGTCATGGCCCGCTTTCATTCGCTCGGCGGCAGGCGCAATCACGGTATTAGCCGCAGCGATGACATGGGCGGTGGAGCGGTAGTTTTCCGTCAGCCAGACCGGTTTGGCGGAATAGTCCGCTTCGAACCGTCGGATAAAGTCGATGCTTGCGGGTCAATTCAGCGGAGCTTCGATGCTGGTTATTCTGCAATCCACCATTGCATGCGCGACTTCGGCAGTGTGACTTGCCGGAATGCCACGCAAGATCGCAATCAGCCACCGTTTTGCATGCAGATCGGCTACCATTCCGCAATCGACCCATCCTTGTGACGCCAGACTGGCGCGCGCCATTTATGTCCATTGCGCGCCGCCTCGATCACGCGCTCTTCATCGACTTCGATGCCAAGGCCGGGTCCCGTGGGGATTTGAAGCTTGCCGTTGGTCAGGGTGAAGCCCTGTCCGGACCGGGTGTAATCGGAAAGGTCGCCGCCCTGATTGTAATGGATGCCCAGGCTTTGCTCCTGAATGAACGCATTGTGGCAGACGGCATTGATCTGCAAGCAGGCGGCCAGCGCAATCGGCCCCAGCGGGCAATGGGGGGCAAGCGCCACGTCATAGGCTTCCGCCCAATGCCCTATCCGGACCGTTTCTGAGATACCACCGACATGGGCCGGGTCGGGGTTAATCACCTGCGCCGCCCGCAATTCAAACACCCGCTTGAAATCATAGCGGGAATGCAGCCGTTCGCCGATGCACAATGGGATCGAGGTGGCGCGGGCCAAGTCAGCCAAGCTTTCCACCATTGCAGATACCACGGCGTCCTCGACGAAGATCGGTCGCAGCGGCTCCAGTTCCTTCAAAAGCACCCGCGCCATTGGAAGGTGGACCCGCCCGTGGAAATCGAAAGCGAGGTCCATGCTGGAGCCAACTGCGTCGCGCAACTCGAAAAGCCGCGTGATGATGCCATCGACCTTTGCGTAGGTATCGACGATCTGCAATTCCTCGCAAATATTGAACTTTACCGCGTCGAAGCCCTTATCTCGCAGCTTAACAGCGCCCTCGACCAGGTCCGCCGGCCGGTCGCCGCCAATCCAGCAATAGCTGCGGACCGACTGGCGCACCGGGCCACCCAGCAACTCATGTACCGGCACGCCCAAGGCACGACCCTTGATATCCCACAGCGCGGTATCAAGCCCGGAAATGGCGCTCATCAGCACCGGGCCTCCACGATAGCAGCCATTGCGATACAGCATCTGCCAGATGTCTTCGATGTGGCGCGGATCACGGCCGATCACCATATCGGCAAGTTCGGTGATCTTCGCAGCAAGCGTTTCGGCGTGACCTTCCAGCACAGGTTCGCCCCAGCCAGAGATGCCCTCGTCCGTTTCCACTTTCAGAAATAGCCAGCGTGGCGGCACCAGATAGGTCTTAAGCGCAGTGATCTTCATGTCATTGTCCGTCGTCGAATGGTTTGGGCCAGTTGGTCAGGATCCGGCGAGTAGAAATCTGGCTGCTCGTGTTCAGGTTACGCGGTCACCCGCATGGACATGCCGCCGTCAATCGTGAGAACTTCTCCGGTGATGAATTCGTTGCAGATCATGGAAAGTGCCGCTTCGGCGACATCGGTGGGGGTGCCTTCGCGGCGCAGCGGTATGCGGTTGGTGATGTTGTGGGCGCGTGCGGCCTCGGTCATCTGGGCGTGGAAACGGGTGCGGATGATGCCGGGGGCGATGACATTCACGCGGATGCCGGCGGCGGCGTTATCGAAGGCCAGCGCCTTAGCCAAGGGGATCAGCGCGCCTTTGACGGCCTGGTAGGCCACAGAGTTCGGGCAGCCGCGCAGGCCCGCCACGGACGACACCAGCAGGACAGCACCGCCTTCTTTGGCAAGCCAGGGATGTGCTGCGCGGAAGAGGTGGAAGACTGGGTGAACATGTAGAGCAAAGGCGTCCATCCAAATCTCAGTCGTAAGAGTGAGGACACTGCCCGGAACCGGGCCTCCTGCTGAATGGATCAGGATGTCGAGGCGCCCGAAGGCGTTTGCTGCATCCTCGACGAGGGCGGTCGCTTCCACGGGTTTGGAAACGTCAGCCAAGGCAATGACAACCCTGTCAGTACCGAATTCGGCCTGCAATTGCTCGGATTCGGGGGTCGAAACGCGCCCGTTCACCACAACCTTGGCGCCGGCTTCCAGAAGGTGCCGCGCGATTTCCAACCCGATCCCCCGCGTACCGCCGGTGATCAATGCAAGCTTGCCTGAAACATAGTACAAATTCGTTCTCCTTTTTGGCATTGGGCCTAGCCGTGTCTGAGCGTGCTCCTGCGCCCGACAGGCTCAAGTAAAGATGAGTGCTTCGGAATTGTCCGGAAAAGTGCCCCAATTCGGGATCAAGACGTAAGCCCTTTATTGGGCAGGCAAGGCTGATCAGGCCCCTCCTGCCGGATGCGCCGGGTATCTTGCCGCCCAGGGGGCCGCCCGCTCAACCTCGGCTGCAAGGGAAATGATCAGCCCCTCGCCATAGGGATGGCCGACGAATTGCACGCCGATCGGCAGGCCCGCCTTTGACCAGCCCAACGGTAGCGACAGGGCTGGCTGGCCGGAAATGTTGAACGGATATGTGAAAGGAATATAGGCCAAATCGTCCTCGGACGCGCGTTCGGTATCGGCCAAAAACGTATCCAGATCAGGTGGGATCTGGGCGACGGTCGGCAGGATGATACAATCCCATTCCGCCATCTGGCTGATGATCTCGCGGCCTCGACCGAACAGTTCTTCGGTTGCCTTGATGTAATCGACCGCGGACCAACGTTTGCCGCGCTCGGCGCACCAAGCCGAGAAGGGATCACTGAACTCGGCCGGGTCTCCGAGGTCGTTTGCGGCGCTTTCGGAATGGCACATGATGCGGAAGATCGATCCTAGCCCGGTCAGATTGACCTTCGCTTCGCCCACGGTGTGGCCCAAAGATTGCAGCAGTTCACCGGTCTGTTCGACGGCCACGACCACTTCGGGGTCGATCCATTTGTCGCTGGTCGTCAACATGCCGATTCGCAGCCGCTTTGGGTCTTTCAGGGCGGATGACAGAAATGACTGCTCGGGCGGCGGTGCATAATAGGTGTCACCGGATTCATAGCCTGCCATGACGTCCAGCACCAACGCGGCATCGGCGACAGTACGGGCAATCGGACCGTGAGTAATAAGCCCGCCACGGGGGTTGAAATAGGGCGCACTGGACACCCGCCCGCGCGAGGGTTTTATGCCGACGACACCGCAGCAACTTGCGGGCACGCGGATCGAACCGCCGCCATCCGATCCTTCGGCAATCGGCGACATGCAGGCCGCAACGGCGGCACCGGACCCGCCGCTCGAGCCGCCTGCGATCTTGTCAAGGTTCCAGGGATTGCGGGTGGGTGGGAAGAGGCCAAAGGCGGTGGTCGCCCGGTTGCCAAATTCGGGTGTGTTGGTCTTGCCGAGGAGGATGCCACCCGCATCCCGCATCCGCCGCGCCACGGCGGCGTCGAGTGTCGGCACGTTGCTGCGCCGCATGCGTGATCCGTAGGTCGTAAGCATGCCAGCCGTGTCGGTCAGGTCCTTCAGCGCATAAGGCACACCGGCAAGGGGCAGGTCTTCACCGGCGTCGATCCTGCGCTGGGCTGCGTCGGCCGCCGCGAGAGTGAAGGCCCGATCGACCGTGACGAAAGCACCTATCTCGTGGTCCGCCGTGGCGATCCGGTCGAGATGGTCCTCGGCCAGCTCCCGCGCCGACACCTCGCGCTTGCGGACCTTGTCGCGCAGTTCCAGTGCGGATAGCCGAAAAACCTCATCCAGTTGCCCGTTCATTGCATGCCCCCAAGTTGGTCTTACCCGATGCGGTCTTGGTCTTTCACGGTCGCCCCCCTTGGGGTGACGAATCGAAAGCCCTCTTCCGCAGCACCTCCAGGTCAACGACCATTGACAAAAAATCCTCGACGTGCTGATCATATAGTACTACAAGATTAGCTGGGGGTAAAGAGGCGTGTTTAGCGCCCAAAGTGCCTCAAAATCTCGGCAGGGCCTCTATGATGCGGCTGTTCCCCTGAGCGGTCTGAACTTCGTTCTCAACTAGGAGGAAATAGGAATGTCTATGAAAAAACTTAGTGTTCGTATGGTCTTGTGCACCGCTTTCGCCTGTCTAATCACTCCGGCTTTTGCGCAGGGCCCGGCCATTTGCATGGTGCACAACAACGCCGATCACCCGTCCATCACGGCGGTTGCAAAGGGGATGACGGATGAGGCGACGAACTTCGGCGCCGAAATCACGTTCCTGGACCCGGCGTTTGACCCGGTAAAGCAGGTTGCGATGATCGAAGACTGCATTTCTCGCAAAGCCAATGTCATCGTGGTCAATGCTGTCGATCCGGCGGCAGTGGTTCCAGCCATCACGAAGGCGAAAGAGGCCGGGATCCATGTGATCATGCAGAACGCCGACACAACATCTGAAGGCAAGGCTTTTACCGAGGCGTTCATCGGCAGCCAGTCGTTCGATCAGGGTTATGCGGTGGGCCTGATGATCGTGAAGGCTCTGAATGGAAATGGCAAAGTTGCAGTCATCACCGGCAAGACCGGACAAACCGACACGGTCAATCGTACCGCGGGCATGGAGGCGGCCTTCAAGGACGCCGGAGCAACGATCGAACTGATTGCTGTGCAGCCTGCCGATTGGAGCAAGGACAAGGCGCTGACAGTCATGCAGGATATCCTGACCCGCTTCCCCCAGATCGACGCGGTCTTTGGGCATGACGATCCGATGGCACTGGGCGCGTTGGAAGCCATCAAGGCCCAGGGCCGGGAAGCCGAAATCAAGGTGTTCGGCGTCAACGGCAACAAGGAGGCCTGCGCAGCAATCAAGAGTGGTGAAATGTATGGCACAGCGCTGCAGTTAAGCTATCTCGTCGGCGTCTATACAGTTCGTGCCGCCTACGACCTTAACCAAGGCCGTCTGATCTCGAAGACCATTCTGGCGCCGACCGCTCCGGTAACCCCTGACACTGTTGCGCAATGGGAAAGCCAGTGCTGGTAAGCTGAAGCCACGAAAGGGTTCGACAGGCAGATCATGAAAACGCAAGTTTCGGAACATTCCGGCCGGACCCATGGTCCTCCGAACCCCCCTGTGCCTCCCGCCAAGAGCGGGGGGCGCAAACGGCACTGGTCTGAACCGTTACGCAACAACACGGCGGTTTTGCTGCTGATTGTACTGGTCATCGCGGGCAGCTTTCTGTCAGATGTTTTCTTGACGCCGCGCAATCTGTTGAACATCCTGTGGGCTGTGTCGCTTTTGGGCATCGTTGCGCTAGGTCAGACGATCCTGCTGCTGACGGCGCGTTTCGATATGTCGGTAGCGGGTGTGGTTGGCCTTGCAGGCATCGTCACGGTGCTGGCCCAGATCAACGGATTTGGCCTTTACTCCTCGATCGCCTTTGGGCTTGCTTCGGGGGTTCTGGTTGGGCTGTGCAACGGTGCGCTTGTTTTGGCGACCGGCGCCAACCCGTTCCTTGTGACGCTGGGCGTGAACCTTCTGATCTATTCCCTTGCCCTTTCGCTGACCGAGTCCAAGACCCTTACCTCGACCATTCCGGAGTTCACCGTGCTCGGTCGTGGCCAATTGTTCGGCTTTCTGCATTACTCTGTCATTCTGTTTCTCGCTTTGGCCATGATACTGGAATTCGCTTTGCGCCGTACCATTCTGGGGCGAACGATCTATGTCGCCGGGCTGAATGAAGTGGCGGGCGGATTGTCGGGATTGCGCATCCAGTTAACTAAGATGTCGGCCTTTGTTTTGTGCAGCACTCTCGCGGCTCTGACTGGCATCATCATGACCTCGCGAACCAACAGCACCGTCGCCAGCGCCGGGTTCGGCATGGAGTTCGATTCCATCATCGCCGCCGTTCTGGGCGGTACCAGCCTCTTTGGTGGGCGCGGTGGCACACTGCGGACGATTGTTGGCGTGGCCGTGCTGGGGGTGATGAACAATCTGCTCGTGCTGCTCAATGTGCCCTCGGAGGCGCAGCAGATCGCCAAGGGGCTGGTTTTCCTTGCTGTCGTCTTGGCCGACAGTGCCCTGCGACGGAGTTGATCGAATGAAGCGACTTTCTGCAATTTTGGAACATCACAGCGCGGCCTTGCTGGTCTTTGGGCTGGTGATCGCTTTCGGCTCGACGACGCCGGGCACCTTTGCCACCGGATCCAACTTTGAAAATATCGCCCGACAGATCTCGCTGGATGCGCCTATGGTCTTCGGCCAGATGGTCGTGCTCATCGCAGGCGGCATTGATATATCGGTGGGTTCTACCATGGCCATGGCCGCATCTCTTGCCATCGGGCTTCAGCCGTTCGGCACACCGGTCGCTGTTCTCGGGGCACTGGGCTTTGGCTTGGGGATTGGAGTGTTGAACGGATTGCTGGTGACACGCGGCAAGATCGTGGCCTTTGTTGCAACTTTGGGCACCATGAGTCTCGTGCGCGGGTTGCTGCTGACCTATACGGGGCAAACATCGTTGGTCGGGACTGATCCGGCGTTCACCTTCTGGGGCAACGGTCAGATCGGGCCGGTTCCAGTTTCGTTTCTGGTGGTTCTGGCGGTGCTGGCGGCCCTTTATGCGCTGCTGGGGCATACCCGGCAGGGTCGCAATCTTTACGCCATTGGCGGCAACAGTGATGCGGCGTTTCTTGGAGGGGTTTCTGTCAACAAAGGGCTGATGCTGGCATTCATCATCAGCGGGGTGATGGCGGCCTTGTCAGGAGTCCTTGTCGCCTCGCGCTTGAACTCGGCGTCGGTGCAGCTGGGCGCCGATGCGCCGTTGATGTCGATTTCGGCGGCGCTGATTGGCGGTGCCAGCCTGTTCGGCGGCAAGGGCAGCATTGTTGCGGCTTTTTTCGGCATATTGGCTCTTGGAATTCTCAACAACGGCATGAACCTGCTTGGTGTGCCCACCTACACACAGATTGCAGTGCGCGCGCTGATCCTGATCGCCATTGTTGTAATAGATGCGCTGGCGACGCGGCTGCGGCGACGAGAACTCGACAATGCCCGAATAATTGAATGAAGCCGTTAGAAAAACTCTGAGGCCCACCATGACCAAGATCGTTCGCATCGCCACCACATCCATTGCGACATTGGAGGATTTCGCACCACCTTATAACCTGAGCCATCCCGATCCAAAGGTGACTTTCGCGCGTGGGCTGGCGCTGATCGATGCCGCCGCCGCAACGGGGGCGCATCTGGTTTGCCTACCCGAGACCTTCATGGCCGCCGGCCTGCCCGCCTCTCGCATCCCCGAACTGGCTGAACCGATCAACGGCGCATCGTTTCAGGCGCTGTCCGAGCGGGCGCGTCGGCACGGTATTCATGTCGTAGCCGGGTTGTTCGTGCGGAGTGGCGCAAGAGTCGAGAACCATGCCGTGCTGATCGATGGCAATGGCCTTCTGGTCGGCTCATACTCTAAGAAACACCCGACTGAAGGCGAGATTGACGGTGGTATCACACCCGGTTCGCAAGCGGCGGTGTTCCAGACTTCGATTGGTCGTATCGGGCTTTCCATCTGTTTCGATCTCAACTGGGCCGACCTCTGGCAAGATATGGCGGATCAAGGGGCCGAAATCGTCTGCTGGATTTCGGCATACGAAGGCGGGTTCCCCCTGCAAGCCTATGCTTGGCTGCACAGGCTGACCGTAGTCAGTTCGGTGCAATCCTATCATGCCAAGATCATCGACCGCACCGGCCGCATCCTAACCGAAACCAGCCGCTGGGGCCGATTGACCACCTGGGACATTGATCTGCACAAGGGCTGGTTTCACACGGATGGTCAGGGTGAAAAGATCGTCGCCGTGCAAACCCGCTACGGCAGCCGGGTGCGAGTCGAAACCTTTGGGCAAGAGCACATGTTTTCCATCGAAAGCCGCGATTCGACGCTGGACATCGCCGAAATCGTCGACGCTCTGAAACTGGTCAGCTACGAAGACTATATCGCCCGCTGCACTGCAGCCCAAGGCAATGGCCGCACCCACCCACCGCTTGTCTATCCCCGATCAAGCGAAACCTCGGTATCATGAGCGCGCCGCCTCTTCAACTGAACGGAATTTCCAAGGGATTTCCCGGAGTTCAAGCCCTGAGCGACGTGCAGTTTGACCTGCGCGCCGGGGAGGTTCACGCATTGATGGGTGAAAACGGCGCTGGAAAGTCGACCCTCATCAAGATTCTGTGCGGCGCACAGCCGCCCGACAGTGGCCAAATCCTGATAGACGGCGCGCAGGTAACCATCGGCAACCCGGTCGTGGCGGGAAAGCTGGGCATAAGTCCCGTGCATCAGGAGCTGTCGCTTGAGCCCTATCTTAGCGTCGCCGAGAACATCTTTCTGGGACGACAGCCGATCAACCGCTTTGGCCTGATCGACCGGCGTCAGATGCTAGCATCGGCACGAAAGGTGCTGGACGAACTGGGTGTGGAGCTTGCTCCCGAGGCCATTGTCGGGCGTTTGTCGATTGCCGAGCGTCAGGTTGTCGCCATTGCCCGCGCAGTATCGACTCGCGCCCGGTTCATGATCTTTGACGAGCCAACATCGTCGCTGACACGGCGGGAGTCCGATCTTTTGTTGCATATGATCCGTCGCCTGCGCGATCAGGGTGTCGGCATCATTTATATCTCGCACCGCATGGAAGAAATCTTCGATCTTTGCGACCGAGTAACTGTGCTGCGTGACGGCAGATTTGTCGCCACACGGCAAGTGGCCGATATCACGCTTGACGACCTTGTGCGGATGATCGTCGGTCGCAGCATCGCGGCGGTGGCACCAAGGCCGCGCGCAGAGCTCGGACAAGTCGTGCTAAAGGTTCGCGGTCTGTCCAAGCGCGGTTTGCTGAAGGATATTTGCTTTGATCTGCATCGTGGCGAGATCCTAGGCCTGTCCGGGCTGGTGGGCGCGGGCCGGACCGAACTGGCGCGAGCGCTTTTTGGTGACATCATTCCCGACAGCGGCGAAATCCGTGTCGACGGCGTACCAATCAACAGCCGCACGCCGCGTCAGGCCATCGCCGCTGGCATCGGTTTGGTGCCGGAAGACCGCAAGGAGCAGGGACTGGTGTTGGCACAATCGGTGATGGCCAATATCGGAATGCCGCAACTGAGCATGCTTTCGCGCTTTGGCGTGATTCGCGCCCGCCGCGAACGCCAACTTGCGCAGCGTTACGTTCAGGATCTCGCCATCCGTACGCCGGGAGTCGATCAGAACGTCATGTATCTCAGCGGCGGCAATCAACAGCGCGTGGTCATTGCCAAGTGGCTTGCAACCAAGCCCAAGATTCTGATCGTCGACGAGCCTACCCGCGGTGTCGACATCGGTGCCAAGGCGGAATTGCACGCGCTGCTTCGCGACCTTGCGGCCGGAGGTATGGCGATCCTGATGATTTCTTCAGACATGCCCGAGGTGCTGGCCGTAAGTGACCGGATCTTGGTCATGCACCAAGGCCGGATAGCAGGCGAGTTGCCCGCTGGCGACGCCACCCAGGAAGCCGTCATGAGCTTTGCCATGGGCTTGGGAAAACGCGGATGACGGCCTGCTTGCACTACATCCTTTTCTGCCCTAGTGCGGAGCCATTGAATTCTTGACCATGACCATGACTGCGGCAGCAATGCCAAACTCACGCAAACCGATCAAGGAGCGGACGTGAACCTGAACCAAATCGCAGATTTCCAACCGATGATCCGCAAGATGCATCTGCAACTGGGCGACCAGCTTGGCCACGCAATTTTGCGTGGCGATTTCAAGGAAGGTGAACTGCTTCCGTCCGAGGCCAAGCTTTGCGAAACTCTGGGCGTCAGCCGCACATCCATGCGCGAAGCAATCCGAGGCCTTGTGGCAAAGGGTATGCTGGAATCGAAGTCAAAGGTCGGAACCCGGGTCCGCAATGCCGAGAACTGGAACCATCTTGATGTCGATGTCCTGCGCTGGCAGTTGGCAGTCGCCGATACCGAAACCTATCTGCGCAAGATCTTCCAGTTGCGCTATGCCACCGAACCAGCGGCAGCAGCCATTGCAGCGCAGTACGCAGGCCCCGAAGATCATGCACGGATCACCGAAGCCTTTGATGCCATGCAGACCGCAGGCAAAGACCTCGGACAATGGGTCGAGGCCGATCTGAGGTTCCACAGGGCGATTTATCTGGCGACCCATAACGAATTCTTCTGGCCGATCGCGCAGCTTTTCAGCATTGCCATGAAAGAGATGTTCAAGATGACCGCGAGCGGCACGCATCGTTCGCGCGCTGTCGCCGAGCACAAAGCGCTGATGGACGCCATTGTCGCGGGCAAGCCGGAATTGGCGCGTGAGCTTTCACTTCGGATGGTCAGCAATGCCACAGATGACGTCATTTCGGTCCGCCGTAGCGCGGCACCAGAGTTGCAGAAAGAACCAACATGAGCGATTGCCCCTACTGCCGCAATGCAACCGATCAGGTCATCTGGAGTGACGGCGTCACCCGGGTAATGTATATCGACGACTCACCATTTGTGGGCTGGTGCCGCGTCATCTGGTACGCCCATGAGCTGGAATTGACCGACCTTGACGAGACAGAGCGCACCCGTCTGATGCGCACAGTCTATGCGGTTGAAACCGGGCTGCGCAAACTGCTCTCGCCCGCCAAGATCAACCTTGCCAGCATGGGCACCGCCATGCCGCATGTCCATTGGCACATCGTCCCGCGTTTCGCGGACGATACCCATTTCCCCGACCCGGTGTGGTCTGCGGCCAAACGCCCCGTATCGGGCAGAACCGTGCCCGCGGATTTCGTGACCGCGATGCAGGCACATCTCGTAACGCTGCTGGCCTAGACAAGGTCGTGGCTCCCGACAACGCTAGGCGTGAGGAGTGCAATCGTCAGCACCCATCACCACCGAAGAGAGCCATGGCGGTGTGGCCACGACCGGCGTATTCCTCCGGCGAGGGCCGTCTGAAGGTTTGTGGCGCTTTCGGCTAAGACGCTGAACTTATGGATGACCC
>CAMBWO010000128.1 GCA_945871285.1 Pseudorhodobacter antarcticus
TGGTGGTGGTGGGCACCCCGGTGGCGCGGGCCGCCTCGATGAACTCCTTGTTCTTCAAGGACAGGGTCTGCCCCCGCACGATCCGCGCCATGCCCAGCCAGGACAGCATCGCGATGCCGACGAACAGCATGATCAGCGATTGGCCGAACATCACCAGCAACAGGATCAGCACGAACATGAACGGGATCGCCAGCAATATGTCGACGATCCGCATCATGATCTGATCCGTCCGCCCACCGACATAGCCTGCCACAGCGCCATAGATCGTGCCGACGACAACCGAGATGAACGCCCCGATCACGCCCACGAACAGCGATATCCGCGTGCCCTGCGCCGTGCGGGCAAACAGATCGCGCCCCAAATCGTCGGCCCCAAAGTAATGGCCATTGTCCCACGACGGGCGGCCCAGTTCGGCGGCATGGCCCATGATGGTGAAATCGGTGAAATCATAGGTGTGCGGGCTGATCGCCTGACCCAGAAAGGCATAGGCAAAGCAAAACACCAGCAGCACGACCCCCGCCACGGCGGCCTTGTTGCGCACAAACCTCGCCCTCGCATCGGCCCAGAGCGAGCGGCCCTGAACCTCGTCAAGTTCGGCCATGCGGGTGGCAAGGGCCGCCATGTTGATGGGGGACAGGGCCATGGCGTCAATACCTGATCTTGGGGTCGATCCAGGCATAAAGCACATCGACCAACAGATTGAAAACGATATACAAAATCCCCACCAACAACGTCACCCCCATCATCACCGCATAATCCCGACTTAACGCCGAATCCACAAACGCCTTGCCGATCCCCCCGGTCGAGAAATACATGTCCACCACGACCGACCCGGTGATCATGCCCACAAACGCCGGCCCCAGATAGGACAGCACCGGCAACAGCGCCGGTTTCAGCGCGTGCCGGATCACCACTTTCGCCTCAGGCAACCCCTTGGCCCGCGCCGTGCGGATATGGTTCGAGGTCAGCACCTCGAGCATCGAGGACCGGGTGATCCGCGCAATCGACGCCATATAGGACGTCGCCAGCGCCAGCACCGGCATCACGACATAGCGCCACTCGCCGCCCTCCCAGCCACCACCGGGCAACCAGCCCAGCCACAGCGTGAAGGTCAGCACCAGGATCGGCGCCAGCACAAAGTTCGGCAGAACCTGCGCGCCAATCGACACGCCCACCGCGAAATAATCGACCAGCGTGTTGTGCCGGATCGCCGCCACCACCCCCAGCCCGATCCCCGCAACCGAGGCCACCACAAAACTGATGATCCCATAGCGCAGCGTCACCGGAAAGCCCTGGCCAATGATGTCATTCACCGACCGGTCCTTGAAAATATACGATGGCCCGAAATCGAAATGGGCCACGATGTTCCAGACGTAAATCACCACCTGCTTCCACAGCGGTTCGTCAAAACCATAGCGGGCTTGCAGGTTGGCAATCACCTGCGGCGGCAGCGCCTTTTCCCGCGTGAACGGCCCACCGGGGGCGGCATACATCAGGATATAGGACAGGATGATCAGGATCAGCAGCGTCGGCACCGCAATCGCCAACCGCTTCAACACGAAATTCAACATGAGGGTGGCTCCACCAAATCGCCAAAGACGGGTCTGACGGGGGCACCCGTCAAACCCGCAGGCTCAGACCTTTACTGCGCCACGCGGTACAGGTCCTTGGCATACCAGGTGTTCAGCACGTTGTTGGACGACAGGCCCTTGATGTCAGGCTTGACGGCACGCACCGATGTATAGTGGTAAATCGGGATGATCGGCATATCCGCAGCCAGCAACCCCTCGGCAGCGGTATAGTTCGGGTTCGGGTCCGCCATCGTCTTGGCGTCCTTCATCAGCTTGTCATACTCGGGGTTGGCATATTTGCTGTCGTTGTTGCCCGAATAGGACGTCCACAGGTCCAGAAAGGTCGACGCCTCGTTATAGTCGCCACACCAAGCATAGCGCGCCATGTCGAAATCGCCGCCATGCATCTTGTCGGTGTGAACCGCCCATTCAAAGTTCTGCGGCGTCATGTCCACGCCCAGCGTCTGCTTCCACATCTGCTGAATGGCGACCGCAATCTTCTGGTGCCCTTCGGAGGTGTTGTAGTTCATGGTAAACGCCAGCGGCTTGTCCGCACCGTAACCGGCCTCTGCCAGCAACGCCTTGGCCTTTTCGTCCCGCTCGGCCTGGGTCAGCGAGGCCACGTCCATCGACGGCATCTGGAACCCGTTCATGGCACCTGGGGTCCAGCTGTAGGCCGGGATCTGGCCCGCTTGCAGGATGTTGTCGATGATGACATCGCGGTTGATCGACAGCGACAGCGCCTGACGGACGCGCACATCCTTCAGCGCCTCGTTGCCCTTACCCTCGGCCAGGTTGATGATATAGGTGTAAGAACAGGCCGACGGGGTCGAGGTGACTTCGCCGGGGTATTCGGCGCTCAGACGCGGGAACTGGCCCGAGGGCACGGTCGACCGGTCCAACTCGCCCGCGACATAGCGCGTCCAGGCGGCGTTTTCGTCGTTGATGGTGACGGCGGTGATCGGCGACATGATCACATTGGCCGCATCCCAATAGGTCGGGCTTTTTTCCATCACGATCTTTTCGCCGACCAGATGTTCGGTCAGCACATAGGCGCCGTTGCCGACATAATTGCCCGGCTTGGTCCATTCGGCGCCATGGGCCTCGATCGTCGCCTTGTGCAGCGGGAAGGTCGAGGGGTGGGTCAGCATCTTGGGGAAATAGGGCAGGGGGGCCTCGATCTTGACCTCCAGCGTGTGATCGTCGATGGCCTTGACGCCCAGCTCCGACGCGGGCTTTTCGCCGCGCGTGATGGCGCCTGCGTTCACGACCTGCATCAGTTCGATATACCACGCATATTCCGACGCCAGCGCCGGGTCGGTGATGCGCTGCCAGGCATAGACGAAATCGCCCGCGACGACCGGATCGCCGTTGGACCATTTCGCCTCGGGGCGCAGGGTAAAGGTATAGGTGGTCAGATCGTCCGAAACGGCATGGCTCAGGGCGACGGCGGGCACCAGATTGCCGTCGGCATCTTCGTTGTACAGCCCCTCGACCAGCGACCGGATCACGTCGCTGTCCTCGACCGAGGTCGCGAGGTTCGGGTCCAGCGACTTGGCGCTGTCCAGCATCCAATAGGTGTAATCCTGTTCCGCCGCCAGTTCCTCACCGGTGCGCGGGTTGGTGTCGGCCCAGGCGGCGCCGGTCAGCGCAAAGCCCAAGGCAGTTCCGAGCAGTAGACGTCTTTTCATTTCATGCTCCCTGAATGTGGATATGGTGGCATCCCGCCACCACGGGTGGAGCAAGACTAGGCCCCCCTGACCCCAAGACAAGGCAAATACGCCCACAGGACGCGATGACGTTACGGCGATTTGCATCATTGACGCGACATTGTGCAAGGTATGTGCTGCAACCTTGGTCCGCGTGCGGAACAAATCGCGCACGAAACCGCAGCGGGCCTGGCGTTGGGGGATGTCCCATCATGTTGCCCCCCCTGTGGCACCTTTGGGTTGCCGCCATGGCATGGGGCCCAGCCGATGCCCGATGGCCAGCGCCCCGATCCGGTCCCTTTGCGCACCGGCGTCGGGTTAACGCCGTCCTAACGCGAAAGGACAATACATTGATACCAAACGGTTTTCATACCCTGTCACGCGTGGGACACCTGGGCCACCGGCGTCCAGATCACATCGTCGATCCGCGGCGCCCCCGTGGCCAGCATCACGACCCGGTCAAACCCCATCGCAATGCCGCAGGCCTGGGGCATGATCTCCAGCGCCGCCAGAAAATCCTCATCGATCGGATAGCGCAGGCCATAAACGCGGGCCTTTTCCTCCATCTCCGCCTCAAATCGGCGGCGTTGCTCGGCAGGGTTGGTCAGCTCGCCAAACCCGTTTGCCAGTTCAACTCCGCAGGCATAAAGCTCGAACCGCTCCGCCACGCGGGGGTCGTCGGGGGCGCGGCGGGCGAGGGCGGCCTCGGCGGCGGGATAGCGGTCCAGGATCGTCAGGCGACCGTGGCCCAGATGCGGCTCGACCTTTTCGACCAGCACCTTGGACAGCATGTCCGACCAGGTATCATCGGCCGAGCGGTGCAGCCCGACCCGGTCCATCTGCACGGCCAGCAGCGCCGCATCGGGGCTGCCATCAGCCGCCACGGTTGCCAGCAGATCAATCCCGGCATGGGTCTGAAAGGCCTGCGCCACCGAAACCCGCTCGGGTTCAGCAAAGGGGTCGCACACCGCGCCACGATACCGTAACACCCCACCCATACCACAGGCCAGCCGCAGCAAGTTGGCGCAGTCGTCCATCAGAACGGTATAGTCCTGCCCGACGCGGTACCATTCCAGCATGGTGAACTCGGGCGAATGCAGCGCACCCCGTTCCCGGTTGCGCCAGACATGGGCGAAGGCGGCGATGCGGGTTTCCCCCGCCGCCAGCAGTTTCTTCATCGCAAACTCGGGGGAGGTGTGCAGATACATCTGCCGTCCCACCCCGTCATTCCCGACGGCCTGCGTTTCAAAGCCATGCAGATGCGCCTCGTTGCCCGGGCTGACCTGCAAGGCCGCCGTGTCCACCTCGGTGAACCCCTCGGCCCCCAGCCACGCCCGCATTGCAGATTGAATCCGGTTGCGGGCCAACAAAAGGGGTCTGCGGTCGGCATGGACAGTCGGGTTCCACCACGGGGTCATAGCTTCTCTCTGGAGATTTCAAACGATATCGGATACAGGCAGCGCCGATAGGGGCCCGGCATAGCTGGACTGCCCGGCCAAAACAAGGAACCGCTTCGTGAAAGTCATCGCTTCATCTCTCCGCAAAGGCAACGTCGTCGAATTGGAGGGCAAGCTGTACGCCGTCCTTAAGGCTGAAAACTTCCACCCCGGCAAGGGCACGCCGACCACCTCGGTCGACATGCGGCGCATTTCGGATGGGGTGAAGGTGGCCGAACGCTGGCGGACGACCGAGATGGTGGAAAAGGCGACGGTGGACGAACGGGACTATGACTTTCTGTATGCCGACGGTGAGGGGTTTCACTTCATGGAGCCCACGACCTATGAACAGATCGCGGTCCATCCCGATGTGGTGGGTGAGGATGATGTGTTCCTGTCGGACGGCATCAAGGTTTCCTTGCGCACCTTTGAAGGCGTCGCGATTGCGCTGGAATTGCCGATGCGGGTGACGGTGGAAATCGTCGAAACCGAGCCTGTGACCAAGGGGCAGACGGCCTCGTCCAGCTACAAGCCCGCGACCTGTTCCAACGGCATCCGGGTCATGGTGCCGCCCCATATCGGGCCGGGCACGCGGATTGTGATCAACACCGAGGATCGGTCCTATCAGGAACGCGCCAAGGACTGATTTTTGGGGTGTCCACGCGTGGACACTTTGGAAAATCTTATTATTTCAAATGGTTAGCGATTTTCGTTAACCAGATTGAAAGGTTTTCTGCTTTTCTGTTCTTCGTGAATTGCCCAAAGCAATTCGCGACGGGCCCGTTCCGGCCCCACCCGCGGCCGGGCCCATCACGAACTGCTTTTCCGTTGCCCACAGCCCCAACCGCTGCAATGCCGTCGCCTTTCGGCTCTCGGCATGGGACCGGATCAGGCGGTCACCGACACCGCACCTGATACCGTAAGAAAGGCCGCGCCATTCGGTCCAAGGGCAAGAGTCTGACCCGACAACCGCGCCTCGAGCGAGGGTCCGGTGAGCGCGGATACGCCGGTCACAGTCAGCGCGCAGGGCGTGGGCGACAGGTTGAACACGCAGAGCAACGCCTCGCCCCGGCAAAAGGCCAGCACGGGTTCGGGGGTGTCCAGAAACCGCGTGCGGCCCGTGACCAGCGCCTCATTGCCCCGTCGGAACGCCAGCATGTCGCGGTAATGTTCCAGCACGGACCCCGCCACGCCCTGTTGGCTGGCCACGTTGCGCGCCAGTTGCGGGGCCTTGACCGGCAACCACGGCTTGCCATTGCCCCGGCTGAAACCGCCGTTCACGCTGTCATCCCAGACCATGGGGGTGCGCGTGTTGTCGCGGCCGATGGGCTCGGGCCAGAACACGATGCCTTGCGGATCGGTCAGCTCCGCGAAATCCAGCTGGGTGTCGGTCTGGCCCAACTCCTCGCCCTGCCACAGGCAGATTGACCCCTCGAACGACAACAGCAGCGAGGCGGCCTGACGGGCCAGATGGTCCTGCGAGGCGCCATGTTTGGCCCAGCGGGTGACGTGGCGCACCACGTCATGGTTGGAAAAGGCCCACATCGGCCAGCCATCCGGCGCGCCCTTGAAAAACTCGTCCAGTTTGCCGCGAAAGAAGGCGGCGGAATAGTCATAGGACATCAACTCGAAGCTGTAGCATTGGTGCAGGCGGCCGGGGGCGGTGTATTCGCCCATCATGCGGATGGCGTGATGCGCCTCGCCCATCTCGCCCACCGAGGCGCGGTTGTCATAACTGTCCAGAAGGCGGCGGATGCGTTCCATCCAGGCGAGGTTTTCGGGCTGGTTCTTGGAAAACAGGTGGTATTGCATGCCATAGGGGTTGCCTTCGGGCTGGGTTTTCACCCGGTAATCGGCGGGGTTGTCGCGCAGAAGGCGGTCGTGGAAGAAATAGTTGACGGTGTCAAAGCGGAAGCCGTCGACCCCCCGGTCCAGCCAGAAGCGCATGTTCTCCTCCATCCAGTCCTGGACGGCGGGGTTGTGGAAATTCCAGTCGGGTTGCTGGGACAGGAAGTTGTGCAGATAGTATTGCTTGCGCCGCGTATCCCATTGCCAGCACGACCCGCCAAAGACCGAAATCCAGTTGCTGGGCGGTGAGCCGTCATGTTTGGGATCGGCCCAGACGAACCAGTCGGCCTTGGGGTTGTCGCGGCTGGAGCGGCTTTGCTGGAAATAGGGGTGCTGGTCCGAGGCGTGGCTGAGGACCTGATCAATGATGACCTTGAGCCCAAGGTCATGGGCGCGGGCGATGAGAGTATCAAAATCGGCCAGCGTGCCGAAAACCGGGTCAACGTCGGTGTAGTTCGACACGTCATAGCCCATGTCCAGCATGGGCGAGGTGAAGATGGGCGACAGCCAGACGGCATCGCAGCCCAGGTCGGCGATATGGGGCAGGCGGCGGGTGATGCCGGCAAGGTCGCCCACGCCGTCGCCGTTGTCATCCTGAAACGACCTTGGGTAGACCTGATAGGTCACTGATCCGCGCCACCATTCCGCCATGCCCGCCCCCTGCGCTATGTTTGCGCAAGCATAGGGGCAGGCGGGGCGGCCTTCAAACCGGTTTTGGGCGAAAAGATATGCCGGAAAGGGAATGGGATTGACCTGTATCAAGGTCATGCCCCGGTCGTTCGGGCAAGCGCGGGGCAAAGGAGACTGACCATGAGTTACAAAGAGGCGACGGCCGCGATCCGGTCTGAACTGCGGGTGTTGCACAAGCTGAACCCCGAAACGGCGCGGGGGTTCGGGGCGCTGTCCAAGGCGGCGATGGAAGAGGGCGCGCTGGACCACAAGACGCGCGAGTTTCTGGCGCTGGCGATTGCGGTGACGCAGCGGTGCGAGCCCTGCATCAATCTGCATATCGAGGCGCTGATGAAGGCGGGGGCAAGCCGCGAGGAGTTGGGCTCGGCGTTGGCGATGTGTGTGCAGATGGGGGGCGGACCTGCGCTGATGTATGCCGCCCATGCGCTGGCAGCGTGGGACGAGATGGCGGGCTGACAAGCGGGCGGCGATTTGCCATTCTGGTGCCATGCTGCGGGTCGGGTTGATCATACTGGTGTTGCTGGCGGCCTGCGGGGCCCCGGCCCCAACGGGGGGATGGTCCTGCCGTGCGGGCGACACCGACCCGCACCCCGAGGTGGGGCGATTGCCGCTGCGCTATGCCGTGCATGGGGTGGAGCTGTCGCGCTGGCAGAGCGGGGTGGATTGGGGGCTGGCGCGGGGGGCGGGGGTGAATTTTGCCTTCGTCAAGGCGACCGAGGGGGGCGATCTGTTTGATCCGATGTTCCCCAGCCATTGGACGAAATCGGCGGCGGTGGGGGTGCGGCGCGGGGCCTATCACCTGTTCTACCTTTGCCGACCGGCAGCGGAGCAGGCGCGCTGGTTCATCGCCCATGTGCCGCGTGACCCGCTGGCCCTGCCGCCCGTGCTGGACATGGAGTGGACGCCCACCTCACCCACCTGCCGCATCCGCCCTGTGCCCGCAGTGGTGCGGGCCGAGGCGCGGGTGTTTTTGAACGCGGTGCGCCGGCATTATGGCCAGCAGCCGATCCTGTATGTGACGCCGGATTTTTATGACGACAACGACATGGGGCGGCTGTCGGGGGTGACGTTCTGGCTGCGGTCAGTCGCGGCCCCGGTGCGGGCGCGGTATCCGGGGCAGGCCTGGACGTTCTGGCAATATTCGGGGACCGGGTCGGTGCCGGGGATCGCGGGGGATGTCGATCTGAACCTGTTCAACGGGTCGGCGCAGCACTGGGCGGCGTGGGTGTCGGCGCCTTGAGGTTTCAGCGCACGCCCAGTTCGGCCAGGGCTTGCGCCATTTGCAAGGGCAGCGTGTCCTCGTGCAGCCGCGAGGTGCGGCGGTCGGGCGGGCTGTCGGCGGGATCGAGATAGCGCCAGCCCTGGAACGGGCGGCGGGGGGCGGCCTCGGTCCGGATCACGCGGGCGTCCAGCACGAGGGCACAGCGCCGGATGCCGTCGGCCCCCACCCGTTCGTCCAGCGCCAGAATGCGCTGACGGGCCAGAATCACCCCCTTGATCACCCAGTAGAGCGAACCTTGCAGCACCTCGGTCTCGCGCTTGGGCCACATGCGGGTGATGTGTTCGGTGCGGCCCGGTGGCCAGTGGGCGGCATGGTCGCGGTGCCAGGCTTCCAGATCCTCGACCGATTCGGCGCCGACGCAGAGTTTCAGGATGTTGAGTGTCATGTTGCAAGTGTAGTCGCAAACCGGGCGAGTTCAAGTTTGACGCTGGGCGCTTCACGGCGTATCTTGGGTCCTTCTTTCCCCAAATCCCAAAGGCTAGTCCCATGTCCCCCTTCGCCGCCCCCATTGCCGAGCAGATCTGGGACATGAAATATCGCCTGAAGGCGGCCGATGGCACGCCCATCGACACCACGGTGCAAGACAGTTGGCACCGAATCGCGGCGGCGCTGGCGGTGGTGGAAAAGGACCCTGCCCATTGGACCCCGCGCTTTTATGCAGCGCTGGAGGGTTTCAAATTCCTGCCCGCAGGCCGCATCACGGCAGGGGCCGGCACCGGGCGGGCGGTGACGCTGTTCAACTGTTTCGTCATGGGGACGGTGCCCGACAACATGGGCGGCATCTTTGACGGGCTGAAAGAGGCCGCGCTGACCATGCAGCAGGGCGGCGGCATCGGCTATGATTTCAGCACGATCCGCCCCAAGGGGGCTGCGGTGATGGGGGTTGCGGCGGATGCCAGCGGCCCGCTGAGCTTCATGGATGTCTGGGACGCGATGTGCCGCACCATCATGTCGGCCGGGTCGCGCCGGGGGGCGATGATGGCCACCATGCGCTGTGACCACCCCGACATCGAGGCGTTCATCGAGGCCAAAAAGGACCCCGCCCGCCTGCGCATGTTCAACCTGTCGGTGCTGATCACCGACCCCTTCATGGCGGCGGTCAAGGCGGATGCGCCCTGGGATCTGGTCTTTGGCGGCAAGATCTACCGCACCGTGCAGGCGCGGGATCTGTGGACGCGGATCATGCGCAACACCTATGATTTTGCCGAACCGGGCGTGATCTTCATCGACCGCATCAATGCCGCCAACAACCTGAACTATTGCGAGACGATTGCAGCGACCAACCCCTGCGGTGAGCAGCCCCTGCCGCCCTATGGCGCCTGCCTGCTGGGCTCGATCAACCTGCCCACGCTGGTTGCAGGTGCCTTTACGGCGCAGGCGGGTCTGGATGTTGCCGCGCTGACCGATCTGGTCACGGTCGCCGTGCGGATGATGGATAACACCGTGGACGCGAGCCGCTTCCCCCTGCCCGCCCAAGAGGCCGAGGCGCGGGCCAAGCGGCGCATCGGTCTGGGTGTGACGGGGTTGGCGGATGCGCTGCTGATGGTTGGCTTGCGCTATGGGTCCGCGGAGGCGGCGCAGCAGACCGAGGATTGGATGCACGCGATTGCGCGGGCAGCCTATCTGGCCTCGGTCGGTCTGGCACGCGAAAAGGGCATGTTCCCGCTGTTTGACGCCGAACCCTATCTGGCATCCGGCACGATGCAGGGCATGGACGCCGATGTCCGCGAGGCGATCCGCGAGCATGGCATCCGCAATGCCCTGCTGACCTCGGTCGCGCCGACCGGGACGATCAGCCTCTATGCCGGCAATGTCAGTTCGGGGATCGAGCCGGTGTTCGCCTATGCCTATTCCCGCAAGGTTTTGCAAAAGGACGGGTCGCGGACCGAGGAGGAGGTGGTCGATTACGCCGTCCGCCTGTGGCGCGCGTTGCGCGGCGATGCACCGCTGCCCGACCATTTCGTCAACGCCCAGACCCTGCCGCCGCTGGACCATGTGCGGATGCAGGCCGCCGCGCAGAAATGGGTGGATTCGTCCATTTCCAAGACGATCAACTGCCCCGAAGACATCAGTTTTGATGACTTTTCCCAAGTCTACATGGCGGCCTGGGATCAGGGCTGCAAGGGGTGCACCACGTACCGCCCCAATGCCGTGACCGGGTCGGTGCTGACCGTATCGCAAGCCGAGGGCCAGGTGCCCAAGGTCACGACCGAAGGGGCCGAGGTCGTCTATCTGTCCGAACCGCTGGACCGCCCGCAGGCGCTGGAAGGCCAGACCTACAAGGTCAAATGGCCGGTCAGCGAACATGCGATCTATATCACCATCAACGACATCATCATCGCCGGCCACCGCCGCCCGTTCGAGGTGTTCATCAATTCCAAGAACATGGAGCATTTCGCCTGGACTGTCGCCCTGACCCGCATGATCTCGGCCGTGTTCCGGCGCGGCGGCGACATTTCCTTTGTGGTCGAAGAGTTGAAGGCCGTGTTCGACCCGCGAGGCGGGGCCTGGATGGAGGGGCGCTATGTGCCCTCGATCCTGGCCGCGATTGGTGGGGTGATCGAACAGCATCTGGTGTCGATCGGCTTCATCGAGGGCGAGGGGCTGGGCCTGAAATCTGACCCCAAGGCCGAGGTGATGGTGATGGGCGGCGCCCCGCGGGGGGCGTCCTGCCCGAACTGTGGCAGTTTCGATCTGCGGATGGTCGAGGGCTGCAAGACTTGCGGGTCCTGCGGTCATTCCAAATGCGGCTGAGGTTTGGGCTCGGGCTGATGAATGTAGAGGCCCCTAAAGTCTGACCATTTTGGGGTGTTTTCTGACCTTCGTGACCCCTAATGTTTGTCCATCGGCCCTTTTGTGGCCGATGGAACTGAAAATCAAGGAAAGCCCGCACAGTGCCCCGGATATTTCCTTCAGCTATTTTGACCCGAAAGACCGTGCGCATCGAGGGGGCCAAGAACTAGATTGTGCCATCCGATCTCACATGAGGGTCCTAATTTTGACTCTGTGGTCGGGGCCGGAAACGGTGCTCGCGCCTCATGAACATCTCGGGTCCAAGGAGCGCCGCCTTCGCGGCCCCCGAAACAAAATGATCATTATATATCAAATACTTACGAGGCGCCCCTCGGGGCGCTTTTTTGCGTTGCGATCTTTCCCGCAAGCTATGCGGAAGCAAAAGGGCGCTAAGTCCTTGGTAGTTGGCCTTGAATAATGCATTCAGACTGATGTGACAGCCTTATACTGGCGACCCGGGTGGTATAGTGCGTTCAAAATGGCGACGACAATGCAGACAAGCCAAGACCTGAGGTGGGCCAGGATCTTGCGGATGTTGTGCCCGCAGGC
>CAMBWO010000129.1 GCA_945871285.1 Pseudorhodobacter antarcticus
AAAATGTCGATCAGCGCGTCAAAGCCGCGCCCAACCTTGTCAAAGTGATAGGCGATGTCGGGGGCGAAATAGGTCCAGGAGCCGTCCGATTTCATGACCGGGCGGTCGACATCATCGCCATGCGCGGTGGACCGGAACAGGGTTTGCACGCGGGGTTCCCAATCCTCGAGAGTCTTGCCCTTTGGGGGTTCCAGCGTGCCCTCATAGATCAGGCCCATGTCGCGCAGGGTCTGGATCGCCTCTTCGATCTTGCCTGTGCCGTAGAGGGCCTTTTCCGACGAGTAGACATCCATCTGGACGCCAAGCTGGGCCAGATCGTTGCGAATCTCTTGCATCATCATGGCGGAGGCAAAGTCGCGCAGGTCGGCCAGCCAGACGGATTCGGGTTGATCGAGCAGGGTGGTGCCGTATTTGGCCTTGAGCGCCTCACCCACGGGAATGAGGTAGTCGCCGGGATAGAGGCCCTCGCGGATTTCGGGTTCGAGGCCGTTCGCCTCGCGGTAGCGCTCAAAGGCCGAGCGGGCGAGGACATCGACCTGCGCGCCGCCGTCGTTGATGTAGTATTCGCGGGTGACGGTCCAGCCGGCGAAGGACAAGAGGCGGGCCAAGGCATCGCCCACAACCGCGCCGCGGACGTGGCCGACATGCATGGGGCCGGTGGGGTTGGCCGAGACAAACTCGACATTGACACGGGCGCCGTTGCCCAAGGACGAGCGGCCGAAATCGGCGCCGTCGGTCAGGGCGGCCCTGACGACGCCCTGCCAGACGACGTTGGACAGGCGCAGGTTGAGGAAACCGGGGCCGGCCACCTCGGCCAGGGCGATGCGGGGGTCGCGGGCGAGGCGGGCGGCAAGCGCCTCGGCAATGGCGCGGGGGGGCATGGCGGCGGGTTTGGCAAGGACCATGGCGGCGTTGGTTGCCATGTCGCCATGGGCGGCGTCGCGGGGCGGTTCGACGGCGACATTGGTCAGGTCGAGCCCGGCGGGCAGCGCGCCACCTTCGGCCATGGCGGTCAGTTCGGCCACGACGAGGGCGCGGATATCGGCGAAGAGGTTCATCTGATCAAATCCTGTCTGATGGCAAGGGGGATGCCAGAGCGCAGGGCAGAGGTCAAGGATCAGGAAAAGGCCGGGGGGTTTCACTCCCCCCGGACCCCCGTGGGATATTTAGGCCAATATGAAAGGGGTTTTCAGGGTTTGGGGGCTTTGGTGCGCAGGTAGTGGGTTTCGCGGGCGCCAAAGAAGAAGGTGATCACGGCGCCGATGATCCACCACATCGGTTCGGGCACGGCGGCCAGGGCCTGCATCCGCGCCTCGAACCAGTCGGGGTTCAGACCGGCGACAAGGAAGATGGTCAGGGTCAGCAGGGCCATCACCGGGCGCGGCAGGCGGTTCAGGGCGTCGATGATGTGGTCATAGCCGATGCGGCCCCGTTGCGTGGTGGGTTGGTATTCGGGCAGGGGCGCGCCGTTTTCGGCGGCAATCTCCTCGACCGCGGCGCCGAGGGTTTCGACGAGTTTGGGCAGTTCCATGTTGGGTCCTTTCTTCAGTTCCAATGGGCGGTGCGGGCGGTGTGCTGGGCCTCGGTCAGGTGGGCGCAGCGCGGCAGGAAATCTTCGGCGCGGGTGATCCAGCCGCCTTTGCCGCCATTGCGGCTGCGGGCATATTTGCGCGAGGCGGGGCGGGCGTCGGCGAGGTTGTAGTAATAGTCGCGCCGGGCGATGCCGTAGAGGAGATTGATCTGGCCGGGGTGACGGGCGGCGAGGCCGGTGGCGGCGGCAATGGTGCCGGGGCCGATGATGCCGTCATCGGCGCAGGGGAACCCGTTGCGGGTGAGCATCCGTTGCAGGAGTTTGACCGCATTGCTGCCCGCGTTGACATACATGTCAAACAGGGCGGGCTGCACCTCGGGCGGGAGGTGGGCCAGTTTGGGGCGTTCAAAGTAGTGGCGGATGAAGATGTCCACCGCCTCGGACCGGGTCAGGCCGCGCAGGTCAGCCTCATCCACGCGGCCATCGCCGGTCACATCGTGGCGCAGGGCGCGCAGGGTGCCGATGGTGACGCCTTGGTTGGTGGCGCCGCCCGGATCATCGGGGTCGTTCACATAGCCGCCTTCGCGGGCGACGATGTCTTCGGCAATCTGGCGAACTGTTTTCATGAGGGCCCCCAGCCAAGTTGAGGGGACCAAGGTCGCGCTTATCGGTTAACGGCGTGGAAAGGTTCCGCGCGCTGTCAGCTTTCGGGCTGGTAGACGCCCTGTTCCTTCAAGGCGTCAATCACCTCTTTGGGCATGTAGGTTTCGTCATGCTTGGCCAGCACTTCGCTGGCGATGAAGGTGTCGCCTTGCATCTTGCCCAAGGCGACCATGCCCGCACCTTCGGCAAAGAGGTCGGGCAGGATGCCGGTATAGCGAACGGGCACCACGACATTGGTGTCGGTCACGGCAAAGCTGACGGTATCGCCTTGGCCGCGCAACAGCGAGCCTGCCTCGACCAGACCGCCGATGCGGAACATCTCGCCCTCGGCCGGGGGTTCGGACAGGACCTGGGACGGCGAGCGGAAGTAGTTGATGCCGTCCTGCATGGCATAGCCGATCAGCGCCGTGGACAGGGCAAGAGCGCCAAAGGCCAGAAGGATGATCTGGATGCGGCGGATTTTCTTGAGGTTTTTCAGGCCGGCCATGGGTGCCTCATACGATCAGGGGAAGATGGGGGCCAGCATCAGGCCGGTTGTTTCGGGGATGCCCAGCATCAGATTGGCGTTTTGCAGGGCCTGGCCCGAGGAGCCCTTGGTCAGGTTGTCCAAGACCGCAACCACGACGGCGCGGCCCGCGATACGGTCGCCGATGACACCAAGATGACAGAAGTTTGATCCGGCAATGTCGCGAGTCGAGGGCAGTTGGCCAAAGGGCAGCACGCGCAGGAAGGGTTCGCCGGCATAGGCATCGGTCAGGGTCTGGTGAACGGTGGCCGCGTCGCCCTTGACATAGACCGTGGCCAGGATGCCGCGGTTCATCGGCAGCAGGTGGGGGGTGAACTGGACCTGCACGGGGCGGCCGGCGATTTTTGAGAATTCCTGATCGAATTCGCCCAGGTGGCGGTGTTTTCCGCCGGCGGAATAGGTGTGGGTGCCGCCCGACAATTCGGCATGCAGCAGCATCTCCTTGGCCGAGCGCCCTGCCCCGGACACCCCGGCCTTGAGGTCGATCAGGATGTCGTCGAGGTCGATCACCCCGGCGGCGATCAGGGGGCGCAGGGCAAACTGACCGGTGGCGGCGTTGCAGCCGGTGCCGGCGACCAGGCGGGCGGCGGTGATGTCGTCACGGTAAAATTCGGTCAGGCCGTAAACCGCTTCGGCCTGAAGGTCGGGCTGGGTGTGGGGTTGGCCATACCATTGGGCATAGGCGTCCGCATCGCGCAGGCGGAAATCGGCGGAGAGGTCGACGATTTTCAGGCTGCGCGGCAGGGCGGCGATCACGGCCTGGGTGGTGCCGTGCGGCAGGGCGCAAAAGCACAGGTCAATGGCGGCAAAGTCGATCTCGTCGATCTTTTGCAGCCTGGGCAGGGCGAGATGGCGCAGAAACGGGAAGACTTCGGCCATCTCGAGCCCGGCTTTGCGGTCGGCGGAGAGGGCGGCGATTTCCATGTGGGGATGGGTGGCGATCAGGCGGACCAGTTCGGCCCCGGTGTAACCGGATGCGCCCAGAATGGCGATTTGATACGGCATGAAAAGCCCCTTTGTCGTGCGCCCTCTCTATCTGGCGACGTCGGGGCAAGATGCAAGGGGAAAGTGGGTCACGTGATGGTCAGGTCTTGCGCCAGAGTGTCCAACTGCGTGCCACGCAGGACCAGACTGTGGGTGCCAAAGTCAAAGACCACATCGTCGCCCACCTGGGTGGCATGGGCCAGAGCCTCGGCCACGGTGGCGATGCCGGGCAGGTTTTGCAGCACGATCTGGTCGGCATGGGTGAAATCCATCACCTCGTCACGCCCCGTTCCGCGGGCGAAGACGAAGCGGTCGCCGCCGGCCCCGCCAAACAGCCGGTCATCGCCGTCCCGCCCAGAAAGAGTGTCGCGCCCGGCGCCGCCCACCAGCGTGTCAGCCCCGTCGGCGCCGGTCAGGACATTGGCAAGCGCGTTGCCGATGCCGCGAAAATTGCCGGTGCCGGTATGGGTGAGGTTTTCGATATGGGCATATTGGGTGGGATTGCCGGTCAGGAGCGACAGCAGGCGCAGGGTGGTCGTGACGGTGTCGGTGCCGCCAAAGGCAAACTCCTTGACCATGTCGTGGGGGCTGCGGACGGTGTAGCTGTCATTGCCCGCGCCCCCGGCCATCTGGTTGGCCCCGGTCCCGGCATCGAGAGTGTCCTGGCCGTCGCCGCCAAACAGGTGGTCAAAGCCGGGACCGCCGACCAGACGGTCGTCATCGCCCTGCCCAAACAGAAAGTCGTCGCCACCCGCCGCGCGCAGCACATCATCCCCACTGCCGCCATAAAGGAAGTCGTTGGACTGGGCGCTGCCTTGCACGGTGTCGGCCCCGGCATAGCCAAAGGCGGTGCCAAGAATGGTCAGCGGATCATAAAGCGGCTTGCCCGTCGCGATTTCGTAATCCTCGTTGCGCAGGCCTGCGTTGGTCTGGGTGACGGCAATGCGCTGGTGTCCGGCCTGTTGCCCAGGCTCGACCCCCAGGGAAAAGGCGTTCAGGCCATGGGCGAGCGCGTGCTGGTGGCGGATGTTCACCGACCCGTCGGCGTCAACATAGATCAGATGCGAGGCGCCGGTCTGAACGCCGGGATACCAGCCAATCCCGATGCCGTTTGCGGCGAACCATTCAAAGCTGGCCGCAAAGACATCGCTGAAATCGGCGTCCTGGCTTTGGTCATCGGCCGCGCCGTCGATGTTGGTTTCGGTGATCAGGATGTCATCGCCGGTGAGGGCAGCGTAAACCTCATCCAGACGCGCGGCGAGTGCGGTGGGGTCCGTCAGCAGGGTCGTCCCCATCCAGCCGGGATAGAGATGCGCGGACCAGACAAGATTGCCCCCGATGGCCGCCCGCAGATGATCGAGCACCGAGACGCCGTCGAGGGTGGTGGCGGCCAGGGTCGCAAAGTCACCGTTATAGCCCCAGCCACCAACCAGGATCTTGCCCTCGGCGCGGGCCGTGATCAGGTCGGCCAAAGCGGCGCAGTGGGTGGCATATAGTCGGACGAAATCGGCAGGCGTCAGGGCATCGGCGCCATTGGCGCGGATGGAATGGCGATAGGAGGCGGCCTCGTTCATCAGGTCCCAGCCATAGATGGCGGCGGCGGTTGTGGGGTGATCGTTCGCCCAGTCCATCATCCGGGTCCAGGCGGCCGAGACATCGGTGAAGTTGTCTTGCAGGGCGGCATAGGACTGGGCGTTGCTCAGGCTGGGGTGGTTGGCATCGCCGATCCCGGTTTGCTGGTTGTCGCCGCTGCCATAGGTCAGGGTGATCTGATAGCCCGCACTGGCGGCGGCGGCGAGAAAGCGTTCGAACTGCGGGTGCATAGAACCGTCGGGGGTGAAGGAAAACTCGTTGAACAGGATGCGCAGGTGGTTGACCAGCGGCAGGCCCGCTTTGATGGCCGCGACAAAGCCTTCGGGATTGCCGTTCATGCCCAGGGGGATCATCTGAACATCGTCCTGCCAGTCCTGCCCCGACCCGTCCGCCGCAGTCACGGCAAGGTTGATCATGTGGATTTGCGTGGTCAACGAACCGATTGTCATGGGGGTGCCCTCCGGGCCGCGCACGCCGCATGGCGCGGCAGGTGCCGGGGCGACGCTGGCCCTGCCCTGCCGCAGTGTCGATGTGGTATCTTTCGTGGCGGCCGGGATTGGACGGAAAGCGGGGGGGGACCCCGGTTTGCCTATGGCGATTTGGGCGGGATCACGCCTCCACCCGACGTTCGCCGGCGCGGACCGGGAAAGGCAGGATGTTTTGCCGGGGCGGCAGCGGGCAGATCGCGAAATCGGTGAAGGCGCAGGGCGGGTTGTGGGCCTTGTTGAAATCGAGGGTGATTTCGGTGGCGGTCATATCCTCGCCCATCAGGAACCGCGAGGCGGCATAGGTGTCGCGGCCCGAGGTGGCGTCGCGGATCACGAACATTGGCTGATCGCCCTTCCAGTGGGTGGCGAGCAGGGTGATGTCCTGGCCGTCGCGGGTGAAATGGGCGCGGTGGGTCAGGGTGACCTGGGTATCAGCGGCGCCTTTCTGGGCGATGGTGTGGGATTGCGGCACCGGCAGCGCCTCCCACCGCGCGCGGAGGGTCCAGGTGGGGTCATGGGGGAAGTAGGTGAGGGTCACTGTCCGGGGCAGGGTCAGGTCGCGGACGCGCTGGGCGGGTTGGGCCTCGACGGTGTGACTCTCGAGCAGGAAGGGGGGGAGGGTGAGGTGGGGGTTGCCGTTCGGGGTGAAGGGATGGGTGGCGGTGGGGGTCTGAAAACTCCAGCCGGGCAGAAGGGTGCCAAGGTGGGCGGGGCCGCGGGACAGGATCAGGCTGTTGTCGGGGGCCGCGCCCACGGTTTGGGGGCCGGGGGGGATTTCGATCCGGTCAGTCAGGTTCAGCCAGCCATCGGGGGCGGTCAGGGCGGCCAGGCGGGCGGCCTTCCAGGTGGTCAGGGGGACGGGGTCGGTCATCGGGCCTCCGGGGGGTGTGTCCACGCGTGGACGCTTGGGCAAGTGGTTGATATCGCAGGATAACGCGAATTTTGTTAGGCTGGCGTTAAGGTTTGCAAAGGGTCAGGCCGCCTCGAACCGCACGGGTTTGCGCAGGAATTGCGTGGCCTTGCTGGACACCGACACCGGGTCGCCCGTGGTCAGATAGCGCGACTGGGTGCCGGGCCCCGCAAATTCGGGGCGGCGGTGCAGATAGTCGGCCAGACTGTCGGCCACGAGGTTGGCCTGGCTGAACACTTTGACATCAGCGCCGAGGGCGGCCTGAAAGGTGGCGGCCATCAGGGGGTAATGGGTGCAGCCGAGGACGGCCGCCTCGGGGTGGGGCATCCGGCGTTTCAGCGCCTCGACATGGGAGCGGACCAGAGCCTCGGCCAAAATCTCATCGCCCTGTTCGATGGCATCGACCACGCCGCCGCAGGGCTGCGCCTCGACATCCACGCCAATGGCGCGAAAGGCCAGTTCGCGCTGAAAGGCGCGGGAGGCGACGGTGGCGGGGGTGGCGAACAGGGCGACGTGTTTCACCGCAACCTCACGCGGGGGGGAGTTGTCGCCCCATTGCCGTTCGGTCAGTGCCTCGATCAGGGGGACAAAGACGCCCAGGACGCGTTTATGGGGGGGAACCCAGGTTTCCTGCATCCTTTTCAGCGCGGCGGCCGAGGCGGTGTTGCAGGCCAGGATGACCAGATCGCAGCCCTCGTCCCACAGACGCTGGGTGGCGGCGGTGGTCAGATCGAAGATGTCATCATGGGTGCGCACGCCGTAGGGGGCATGGGCGTTGTCGCCGAAATAGACAAAGGGCGTGTCGGGCAGGCGTTTTTGCACAGCCTCCAGAATGGTCAGACCGCCGATGCCGCTGTCGAAAATACCCACTGCCATGCTCTGCCCCGCTTGTTTCAGGGCAGAATAGGCAAAAGCGCGGCCAAGGGGAAGCGCGCGGTAGACAGGCGGGCAACAATCGGTGTTATACGGAGGGATTAGCGCCGGGTGGGGAACATGGTTGACTGGGACAAGCTGAGGATATTTCATGCCGTGGCCGACAAGGGGTCGCTGACCCATGCCGGCGAGGTGCTGCATCTGAGCCAATCCGCCGTCAGCCGTCAGATCCGGGCGCTGGAGGAGAGCCTGTCGGTGACGCTGTTTCACCGCCATGCCAGGGGATTGATCCTGACCGAACAGGGCGAGTTGCTGTTTGACGCGACCAGCCAGATGAACCGCCGTCTGGACGCCGCCGCCGCCCGCATCCGCGACAGCGAGGATGAGGTGTTTGGCGAGTTGCGTGTGACGACGACCACGGGGTTCGGCACGCTGTGGCTGGCGCCGCGTCTGGCGAAACTGTATGCGAAATACCCCGCCCTGAAGATTGACCTGATGCTGGAGGAGCGGGTCCTGGACCTGCCGATGCGCGAGGCGGATGTGGCGATCCGGATGAAGGAGCCGACGCAGGCCGACCTGATCCGCAAGCGGTTGATGAACATCCGGATGCGTCTGTATGCGACGGCGGAATACCTGGCCGAGCATGGCGCGCCCAAGAGCATGGACGATTTCGCCCAGCACCGACTGATCAGCCAGCATGCCGGAACTGCGCAGGTCGCGGCGGGGGCGCTGCTGGTGGCCGAGTTGATGAGTCACGACATTCCGTCGACCTTGACGGTCAACAATTACTTTGGCGTGTTGCAGGGGGTGTTGAACCATCTGGGGATCGGCCTGCTGCCAGATTATATCACCGAGGACTTTCCCGACCTGGTGCGTGTGCTGCCCGATGTGGAAAGCGGCGAAGTGCCTGTTTTTCTTGCATATCCCGAGGAATTGCGCCATTCCAAGCGCGTCGCGGCCTTTCGGGATTTCGTGACGGACGAGATCATGACATATCGGAAACGTCACCAGGACTGACCTTGACGCCATGCGCCCTGTGCATAGCGGCAATGTGGCATTTGCAGGGGGTGGCTGTTGCCGCTAACAGCCGCAGTGCCTATATGTGATTGCGAGGCGGTAATCGAGTTCGCTCTTTCCGTCTCATCCTCCCTGTTGGACTTGGCCGAGCGCAAGCTCGGCCTTTTTTTTGGCTTAGCCGATCAGGGCGGCGCGGCGCTGGGTCAGCCAGGCGGCGTCGGCGGGATTGGCCAGGGCGATGGCGCGGTCATAGGCGGCGGCGGCATCGGGGTGACCGGCGCGCGACAGGTATTCGGCCCGGGCGGCGTGGAAGGGTTGGTAAGCATCCAGGTCGGGTTCAAGGGCGGCCAGCAGGGTCAGGGCGGTGCCCAGGCGACCCGCCTCGGCCAGGGCGACGGCGTGGTTCAGGCGCACGACGGGGGTGGGTTCATGGCGCAGCAGGCTGGCATAAAGCAGCGCGATTTGTGGCCAGTCGGGGGTCGCGCCCTGGACATGGCAGGCGGCGATGGCGGCCTTGATCTGATAGGGGCCGGGTTTGCGGCGGGTCATGGCGGTGTCGATCAGGGCCAGGCCTTCGGCAATGGCCGCATGGTCCCACAGGGTGCGGTCCTGATCGGGCAAGGCGACCGTGACCCCTGCCCTGCTGCGCGCCGCGTGGCGGGCGTGGGTGAGGAGGAGGAGGGCAAGGCAGCCCTCGATCTCGGGGTCGTTCGGGGCGAGTTCGGACAGCAGGCGGGCGAGGAAGATCGCCTCGGATGCAAGGTCGGTGGTGGCGGTGACATAGCCCGAGGTGAAGATGAGATAGACCACGGTCAGCACCGAGTGCAGGCGGTCGGGCCAGGTGTCAGGGTCGGGGATGGCAAAGGGGATGCCGGCGGCGGCGATTTTCGCCTTGGCGCGGGTCAGGCGGGCGCCCATGGCGGTGTCGTTGTCAAGGAAAGCGGCGGCGATGGCGGTGGTGGACAGGCCGCCGATGGTGCGCAGGGTCAGGGCGACCTGGGATTTCGGCTCCAAGGCTGGATGGCAGCAGGTGAAGATCAGGCGCAGGCGTTCGTCGGGGATCAGGTCGGGGTCGGGCTCCGCCTCCTCGCCCGCGAGCAGGGTCAGGTCGGCGGTGTTGCGGGTGGCGCGGGCGGTTTGGCGCAGGCGGTCGATCGCCTTGCGCCGGGCCACCTGCAATAGCCACCCCTGGGGCGAGGCGGGCAGACCGGAGCGGCCCCAATGGGTCAGGGCCGAAACGACCGCCTCTTGCAGGACATCCTCGGCCAGGGAGACGTTGCGCAATTGGGCGGTCAGGGCAGCCAAAAGCCGCCCCCGGTCCGCCTGCATCACCCGTGTCAATGCGGCGGTGATGGCGACGGCACGGGAGGCGGCAGATGTCATGGGGTCAGGTTCCGGTCGGGTTGTAATCCATCAGCGGCCGCACCTCGACGGTGCCGAAGGTGGCCGAGGGGATCATGGCGGCATATTTCAGGGCGGCGTCAAGGTCGGGGACATCGACGATATAATAGCCGCCCAGATGTTCGCGGGTTTCGGCAAAGGGGCCGTCCATGGTTTCGACGCGGCCGGATTTGATGCGCAGCGAGGTGGCGGTTTCGATGCCTTTCAGAGCCTCGCCGCCGCGCATGGTGCCGTCGGCCTTCATCTGTTCGTTGACGGCGAAATAGCCCCCCATCATCTGGTCGAATTCGGGCGTGCCATAGGCGGGTTCGCGGGCGGGGTCGCTGTAGATCAAGAGCATGTATTGCATGATGTTCGTCCTTTGGGGTTTGAGGGATCAGAGCAGGTTCATCGCGGTGCAGACCATGGTGTTCACCGTGGCCAGGATATTGGTGCCGTTGCCGACATAGCGCAGGGGGTGGGCGGCGTTGTCCTTCTTCAGCCCGAAGGGATGAGCGATGCGGCCGATCAGGAGGAGGGCGCCCGAGATATGCAGATACATCGCCGGGGCGCCCATGCCTTCGGCCAGGATCATCAGGATCAGGACCATCGTGGTCCATTCGACAAAGTTGCCGTGGTGGCGGATGCGCAGCAGCATGTCGGCATTGCCGCCATCCCCGATCGAGAGGCTGAGGGCAGAGCGCATGCCGGAGGTGCGGAACCACAGCACGAGGAAGATGGCGGCCAGAGGCAGGGCGTAAAGCGGTGTCACGGTAAAGGTCATTTCAATCTTTCCTGTTGGGTTAGGGTTTCGATGCCCCAAGGACGCTGGAGCCCGGCCCATTTCGACATGACTGCGAAAATATTTTGCCCGGTCACGCATTTTTTTATGACACGCGTCGGAGGGCCCAAGAAATGCAGCCAGTGTTGCCTTTGCCCTTCCCCCCTGCGGGGGTTTGCCTTAGATCGCGGCACAAGGCGAAACCCATGAGGATATGGTCATGACCGAACCCGCAATCACACCCGATCTGGTCGCATCGCATGGGCTGAAGCCCGATGAATACGAGCGGCTGTTGGGGATTGTGGGGCGGGTGCCGACCTACACCGAGCTGGGCATTTTCAGCGCCATGTGGAACGAGCATTGTTCCTATAAATCGTCGAAGAAATGGTTGCGCACGTTGCCCACGACGGGGCCGCAGGTAATTTGCGGGCCGGGGGAAAATGCGGGCGTGGTCGATATTGGCGACGGTCAGGCCGTGATCTTCAAGATGGAGAGCCACAATCACCCGTCCTATATCGAGCCCTATCAGGGGGCGGCGACCGGGGTTGGCGGCATCCTGCGCGACGTGTTCACCATGGGCGCGCGGCCGATTGCGGCGATGAATGCGCTGAGTTTTGGTGAGGTGACGCATCCCAAGACGGCGCATCTGGTCAAGGGTGTGGTCGAGGGTGTGGGCGGCTATGGCAACGCCTTTGGCGTGCCGACGGTGGGCGGCGAGGTGCGGTTTCACCGCAGCTATAACGGCAACTGTCTGGTCAATGCCTTTGCCGCCGGTTTGGCGGATGCGGACAAGATTTTCTCTTCGGTGGCCTCCGGTGTGGGGATGCCGGTGGTCTATCTGGGAGCCAAGACGGGCCGTGACGGGGTTGGCGGGGCCACGATGGCCTCGGCCGAGTTTGACGACACCATCGAGGAAAAGCGGCCGACGGTGCAGGTCGGCGACCCCTTTACCGAAAAGCGGCTGCTGGAGGCGTGTCTGGAGTTGATGGCGTCAGGCGCGGTGATTTCCATTCAGGACATGGGCGCGGCGGGGCTGACATGCTCGGCGGTCGAGATGGGGGACAAGGGTGGTTTGGGGATC
>CAMBWO010000130.1 GCA_945871285.1 Pseudorhodobacter antarcticus
TGCGCCCGTGCCCTGACCGCGCTCAACTTCCCCGTCACGGGCTACAGCCGCACCGCCAAATCCATCCCCGGCATCCCCACCACCACCGATTTGCGCGCCGCCCTCACCTCAGCGCAGATCGTCGTCACCCTGCTGCCCAAAACGCCGGAGACCGAGAATATCCTGGACGCCGAAACCCTGTCCTGGCTGCCGCGGGGCGCGGTCCTCCTGAACCCCGGTCGCGGCCCCTTGATCGACGATGCGGCCCTGCTGGCGGCGCTTGACAGCGGCCAGGTCGCCCATGCCACGCTGGATGTGTTCCGCACCGAACCGCTGCCGCTGGATCACCCGTTCTGGTCGCACCCCGGCGTGACCGTCACCCCTCATATCGCCGCCGACACCCGCGCCAGTGGTGCAGTCAAGGTGCTGGTCGAAAACATCCGCCGGGCCCAGGCGGGCGAACCCCTGCTGCATCTGGTTGACCGCACACGCGGCTACTGACCGCGCATTTCGCCTGCCTCTTGGTCGCGATTGGAACAGACCCGCCCCGCCTGCGCCCTGAAGGTGCGGTGAAAAAGGGGCAGGGCATGACATACGCAACAGGCGCCGGATTGGTGTTTCTGGCTGGACTGGTCTGGTCGGTGCAGGGCCTGCTGATCCGCTTCATCGAAGACGCGGGCCCGTGGGAGATCTTGTTCTGGCGCTCGGCCGGGATGGTGCCCGTGTTGCTGATCTGGATCTGGTTTTCGGCACGCCGCCAGACGGTTGCCGAAATCATCGCGGTCGGCTGGCCCGGTCTGATCGGCGGCATGGGCCTTGTCGCGGCCTTTTCCGGTGCGATCTATTCGTTTCAAACGACCAGCGTGGCCAATGCCGTGCTGCTGTTCACCGCGTCGCCCTTCTTCGCTGCCCTGCTGGGCCGGATGCTGCTGGGCGAGGCTGTCTCGGCCCTGACCTGGTTTGCCATCGGTCTGGCCATTCTGGGCGTGGGCGTCATGGTTGGTGGCGGCATCGCGGGCGGCACCCTGATCGGCAATGTCGCGGCGCTGCTGTCGGCGCTGGGTTTTGCAATCTTCAGCGTGGCGCTGCGGTGGCGCCATCTGGCCAACATGCTGCCTGCCATCCTTCTGGGTGGGCTTCTGGCCATGGCCGCCGGGGCGCTTGCCACCGGCCTGACCGGGCAAAGCCTGCTGGTGCCCGCCCGCGACATCGCCATCGCCTTTGGCATGGGGGCCGTCACGCTGGCCGGGGGACTGATCCTCTATACCATCGGCAGCCGCGCTGTGCCCGCCGCCCAAGCCACCCTGATATCCCTCGTCGAGGTTCTGCTGGCCCCCCTCTGGGCCTGGGCATTTCTGGCCGAGGTGACGACCACCGGCACCCTGATCGGCGGTGCCGTCCTGCTGGCCGCCGTCATCCTGAACGCCTATGGCGGCCGCCGGACACAGAGCTGACGGCTGTCCAGTCCCGCTTTCCCAAACCCGCGAAAGCCGCATCTGCAACCCCCGCCGCCGCAAGGTTAATGAATCCTGACAATTCCAGAATCAACACATTGATATTGCTGTTAAAAATTTTCCGTCCAGATCTGGACGCCCCACCTCGGCATTTCAGCGAAACATTCTTGACAGCCCCCCGCCAAAACGCCAGCCTCTGGCAAAGCAGAAAGTACTCGCCCGTATGGCGCCCATGACAGAACAAACCTTTGACCCCGTGATCGAGAATGCCGCCGCACGGGGCCGGATCATTCTGGTGTGCGAACACGCCTCCTGTGCTATTCCTGACCGCTGGGGCGATCTGGGCCTGTCCGCCGACCAACGCCGTGCCCATATCGCCTGGGACCCCGGCGCGCTGGGTCTGGCGCGCGGGTTGTCGCAGCGGCTGGAGGCGGTGCTGATCCATGCCCCGGTGTCGCGGCTGGTCTATGACTGCAACCGCGCCCCCGACATGCCCGGCGCGATGCCCCTGCGGTCCGAGGTGCACGACATCCCTGGTAACGCAGCCCTCTCCGCCGCAGAGCGTCTGTCCCGGACCGAGACGGTCTATCTGCCCTTCCACAACGCCCTGCACGGCCTGATCTGCCGCCAGATCGCGCGCGGGGTGCGGCCCGTGGTCGTGACCATCCACTCCTTCACCCCCGTCTATTTCGGCAAACCCCGCCGCGTCGAGTTTGGCGTGATCCATGATGCCGACCCGGCCTATGCCCAGGCCATCGTGACCGCGGCCCGGAAAACGACCCGGCTGATCACCGAATTGAACGCCCCCTATTCCGCCGCCGATGACGTGACCCATACCCTGCGGGTCATCGCCACGCCCTACGGCCTGCCCAACGCCATGCTCGAGGTGCGCAACGACCTGATCGCCACCCCTGAAGCCGAGGTCGCCATGGCCGAAATCCTGGCTCCTGTGCTGAACATGGGGCTGGTCGAAATTCAGCGTCAGGCCAAGGCCGGTTGAGCCAGACCCCCGTCAGCGCCACCACATCAAGCCCGCGTCAAGCGGGTACCAGAACAGGGAGATACCGGACATGCCCGGCAACATGACATTTCACCAGCTACAAGACGCCGTAGACCGTGGCACCATCGACACCGTCGTCGTCGCCGCCATCGACATGCAGGGCCGCCTGGTCGGCAAGCGGTTCGAGGCGCATTTCTTTGTCAAGGACGGCCATCACGAAACCCATTCCTGCAACTATCTGCTGGCCGTGGACATGGAGATGAACACGGTTCCGGGTTACAAATCCTCGAACTGGCAGTCGGGTTATGGCGACTACGTGATGAAGCCGGACATGACCACGATGCGGCCCCTGCCCTGGCTGCCCGGCACCGTTCTGGTTCTGGCCGACCTTTTGGACCACCACCACCACCCCGTCCCGCATGCACCGCGCAACATCCTCAAGGCCCAGGTCGCCCGCGCCCGCGCTTTGGGGTTTGAACCGATGATGGCGACGGAGCTGGAGTTCTATCTGTTTGAAAACAGCTATGAATCCCTGCGCGACACGGGCTTCCGCGACCTCAAGGCGATTTCCGCTTATAACGAGGATTACCACATCTTCCAGACCACCAAGGAAGAAGATGTCATGCGCGCCATCCGCAATGGTCTGTATGGTGCAGGCATCCCGATCGAGAATTCCAAGGGCGAGGCGGATGCCGGGCAAGAGGAGGTGAACTACAAATACTCCGACGCGCTGGACACCGCCGACAACCATTCCATCGTCAAGCACGGCATCAAGGAAATCGCCTGGACCAAGGGCCGCTCGGTTACCTTCATGGCCAAGTATGACCACCGCAAGGCCGGATCCTCAGCCCATGTCCACCAATCCTTGTGGACCAAGGACGGCAAAGCCGCCTTTGCCGATGAGGCGGATGAGCACGGCATGTCGCCCCTGATGAAGCATTACATGGCCGGCCAACTGGCCTATGCCCGCGAGATCACGGCGTTTCTGGCCCCCTACGTCAACAGCTACAAACGGTTCACCATCGGCATGTTTGCCCCCACCAAGGCGGTTTGGTCTGCCGACAACCGCACTGCCGGGTTCCGGGTTTGCGGCCTGCAATCCAACGCGATCCGGGTAGAATGTCGCATTCCGGGCAGCGACGTGAACCCCTATCTGACCTGTGCGGCCTTGCTCGCGGCGGGGCTGGAGGGGATTGAGCAGAAAATGGAGTTGGAGCCTGAAATGAAGGGCGACATGTATCAGGCGGGCGGCATCCGCGAGATTCCGCACAACCTGCGCGAGGCGGCGGATCTGCTGAACGGGTCGACCATGCTGCGCCGCGCGTTCGGCGATGATGTGGTGGACCATTATGTCCACAATGCGCGCTGGGAAATCTCGGAAACTGACCGTGTCGTGACCGATTTTGAACTGCAACGGCTGCTTGAGCGGGCGTGACCGACTGCTCAGGTTCCAACAAAGATGGGCAGATTGCCCATCCTACAAGGTGATATGATGAAACCGATCCAACTGATTTCGCCCGTCGATGGCAGCGTTTATGCCGAACGGATGCCGCTGAGCGCCGAGGCGGCGCAGGCGGCCGTGACCCGCGCCCGGGCGGCGCAAAAGCCTTGGGCAGCCCGCCCGCTGGCCGAGCGGATTGCCTTGGTCAAGGCCGGGGTTGCCCAACTGAACGCGATGAAGGACCAAGTGGTCGAGGAACTGGCCTGGCAGATGGGCCGCCCGACCCGCTTTGGCGGCGAGTTTGGCGGGGTGAATGCACGGACCGAGTATATGGCGGACATCGCCGGGGCCACCCTGGCGCCGACCATGGTTGAGGACAGCGATGCCTTTCGCCGCTTCATTGCACGTGAGGCGTTGGGCGTGGTGTTCATCGTGGCGCCGTGGAACTATCCCTACCTGACCACGATCAACACGCTGGTGCCTGCGCTGATCGCAGGCAACGCCGTGGTCTTGAAACATGCGAGCCAAACCATGCTGGTGGGCGAACGTCTGGCCGAGGCGTTTCATGCCGCAGGCATCCCCGCGGATGTGTTCCAGAATGTCGTTCTGGACCATGCCACAACCGAAAGCCTGATCGCCTCGCGTGCCTTCAACTTTGTCAACTTCACCGGGTCGGTCGCCGGGGGGCAGGCAATGGAGCGGGCGGCGGCGGGCACCTTCACGCCTTTGGGGTTGGAACTGGGCGGCAAGGACCCAGGCTATGTCCGCGCCGACGCCAATCTGGAGGCGGCGGTCGACACGCTGCTGGACGGGGCCATGTTCAACGCCGGCCAGTGCTGCTGCGGGATCGAGCGGATTTATGTCCACGAGAGCCTTTATGACGCCTTTGTCGAAAAGGCGGTGGCCTGGGTCAAGGCACTGCACCTGGGCAACCCGTTTGACGCCGCCTCGACCATGGGGCCCATGGCCAACAAACGCTTCGCTGCCGTGGTGCGGTCCCAGATTGCCGAGGCTGTGGCGCAGGGGGCCAAACCCCTGATCGACCCGGCCCATTTCCCGGCCGATGATGGCGGCGCCTATCTTGCCCCGCAGATTTTGGTCAATGTAGATCACTCGATGCGGGTGATGATGGAGGAAAGCTTCGGCCCCGTCGTCGGCATCATGAAAGTCAAGGACGATGCCGAGGCGCTGCGTCTGATGAACGACAGCCCCTATGGCCTCACCGCGTCGGTCTGGACGCAAGACTATGACACCGCCGCCGCCCTTGGCGCGCAGATCGAAACCGGCACCGTGTTCATGAACCGCGCCGATTACCTTGACCCGGCCTTGTGCTGGACGGGGTGCAAGGATACCGGCCGTGGCGGGTCCTTGTCCTATCTGGGGTTCCATTCGGTGACCCGCCCGAAATCCTATCATCTGAAAAAGGTCTGAGCCCGATGTCGCATTCCGTTCCGAACCGCAACTGGTCCTATCCCACCCCCATCAAATTCGGCGTGGGCCGGATTGCCGAACTGGCCGAGCAGTGCATCGCTGCCGGGCTGAAAAAGCCCCTGCTGGTAACGGACAAGGCCTTGGCCAGCCTGCCGATCACGGCCCAGGCGCTGGATATTCTGGCGGCGGCGGGTCTGGGGCGTGCGGTGTTTTCCGAGGTGGACCCCAACCCGAACGAACAGAACATGAAAGACGGCATCGCCGTGTATCTGGCGGGCGGGCATGACGGGGTCGTGGCCTTTGGCGGCGGATCGGGGCTGGACCTGGGCAAGATGATCGCGCTGATGGCGCATCAGCGGGCTGATCTGTCGGTGTGGGAGCTTGAGGATATCGACGACTGGTACACCCGCGCCGATGCCAGCAAGATCGCCCCTATCATTGCCGTGCCCACCACGGCCGGCACCGGGTCCGAAGTGGGCCGCGCCGGGGTTCTGACCAATTCTGCGACCCACAAGAAAAAGATCATCTTCCACCCCAAACTGATGCCGGCTGTCGTGATCTGCGACCCCGCCCTGACCGTGGGGATGCCCCGCTTTATCACCGCAGGCACCGGCATGGACGCGCTTGCCCACTGCCTCGAGGCCTATTGCAGCCCATTCTATCACCCGATGAGCCAGGGCATCGCCCTGGAAGGGATGCGGCTGGTGTTTGAAAACCTGCCGCTCGTTTATGCCGACCCGAACAACCTTGACGCCCGCGCCCATATGATGTCGGCAGCGGCGATGGGGGCGGTGGCGTTTCAAAAGGGGCTGGGGGCAATCCATGCGCTGTCCCACCCCATCGGCGCCGTCTACGGCACCCACCACGGCACCACCAATGCCGTCGTGATGCCCATGGTGCTGGACTATAACCGGGCCGAGATTGAAACCCGGCTGGACGCGGCGGCGGCCTATCTGGGCATCAAGGGCGGCTTTGCGGGCTTCCGCGAACAGGTCATGAAGCTGCGGGCCCTGCTGGGCATTCCGACCAGCCTGTCAGCCATGGGCGTCAAGGAGGCCGATCTGGACATGCTGACCGACATGGCGCTGGAGGACCCGTCCTGCGGTGGCAATCCCAAAACGATGACCCGCGAAAACACCCGTGCCCTGTTTCAGGCCTGCTTGTAGGATGGGCAATCTGCCCATCTTTGCCTGAGGTCATCGCATGATCAGACATGTCAACGTTGACATCGCCGTTGTCGGGGCCGGAGTGATCGGGCTGGCGATTGCCGAGGCTCTGGCGGCCGAGGGGCGTGAGGTCGTGCTGGTCGACCCCAACGATCCGGGGTCGGGCGCCAGCTATGGCAATGCGGGGACGATTGCCGATTATGCGGTGATGCCGGTCGGCACGCCGGGGGTGTTGTGGGGGCTGCCGCAGCTGTTGTTCAACCGCAACTCGCCCCTGGCCATAAGGCCCGGCGGGTTCTTGCAGCTTGTACCCTGGCTGACCCGCTTTGCGCTGCAATCGCTGCCCACGGCGGCGGCGCGCAATGGGGTGGCGATTGCAGGTCTGCTGGCGGACGCGAAACCGCTGTGGGAGGATCTGGCCGGGCGGGTCGGTGCGGCTGATCTGATGCAAGCGCGGGGGGCGCTGTATCTCTATGAGACGGCTGCGGCCTTTCAGGCGGCCGAGGCGGACATGGCGGCGCGGCGCGAGATGGGGGTCACGGTGGATCTGCTGTCGCCTGCCGGGCTTGCCGCCCTTGAACCCGGCTTGCCCGAGATTGCGGGCGGTGCGGCCTTCTTTCCGGACGCGGCCTTTTTCAGCGATCCGGGTGTGCTGATGGAACGCCTGCGTCAGGCGGCGATGCAGCACGCAGGGTTCCTATCGGGCCGGGTCGAGCGGTTGCAGCGCCAGTTCGACGGGATCATCCTGGAAGGGGCGGGCTTCCGGCTGCATGCCAAGACCGTCATTCTGGCCACCGGCGCCCATGGCCGCGATCTGGCGCGGCAGGCGGGGGATCAGGTCCCGTTGGAGACCGAGCGCGGCTATCATGCCGAGTGGGACATGGAGGTGCCGCTGCTGAACCGCCCGGCCTGCCCGTCGGCGCGGGGGTTTTACATGGTGCCGATGGAGGGGCGGTTGCGGGTTGCGGGCACGGTTGAGCTGGGAGGTCTGACGGCCCCGCCGTCACCCCACCGCATCGAAAGGCTGGTCGAGGGGGTGCGGCGGATGTTTCCCGACCTTGGGCCGCCGGACCGGACCTGGATGGGGTTTCGCCCCTCGATGCCGGACTCGCTGCCCGTCATCGGGCCTAGTCAGGGGGGGGCGGATGTGATCCACGCTTACGGCCACGGCCATATCGGGCTGACTTTGGCCCCGGTCACGGCGCGGATCGTGGCTGACCTAGTGGCCGGGCGGCCGCCGTTGCGGGACATATCGGCGTGCAGACCGGGACGGTTTTGAGGGTGTCCACGCGTGGACACTTTGGAATATCCCTATATATCAGATGATTACCATTTTTCATTAACCAGGTGGAAACTATTCTGGCAGCCAGGCGCGACCCAAATTTCTTCGAAGAAATTTGCAAAACTTTTTGAAAAGTGTTGGTGGCGCACGGCGGGACGCGGCAGGCCTGCGGGCCTTTCCTTGCAGGGCTTTTGGTGGCAAACTGCGCAAAACGGGCGTGGTCGGGCCATGCCGCTGAGATCGCCGGATCAGGCGGCAAGAGGGGCGGGTTCGGGAATGAGGCGGGCAGCGGTTTGGGGGGCGATCGCACTGGCGTTATGCCTGACGCCAGCGATGGCACCGGGGCAGGATGGCACGGCGGCGCAGGAACCACCGGCGGCCAAGGCGGCTGTGCTAGACGGGCCGAACCCCGATACGGCGGACAAACCGCGTGACCCCAGCCGAGGGCCGGTCACCAACCTGCCGATCCCGCGCTTTGTCACGCTGAAAGGGTCCGAGGGCAATGCCCGGCGCGGGCCGGGTCTGACGCACCGTATCGACTGGGTTTTCACCCGCGAGGGGATGCCCTTGAAGATCACTGCCGAATACGAGCACTGGCGCCGGGTCGAGGATATCGACGGGGCGGGCGGTTGGGTGCATTATTCGCTGCTGTCAGGCGTGCGCAGCGTGCTGGTGGCGCAGGACATGGCGCAGGCCTTCAGCCGGCCTGATGCGCAATCGGATGTCTTGTATCAATCCGAACTGGGCGTCGTGGGCCGGATGCTGGAATGCGTGCCCGACTGGTGCCGCATTGCCATCGAGGGCGAAAAGGGCTGGATCGCGGCATCGGCCCTGTGGGGGGTGAACGCCGGCGAGATTTATCCCTGACCCTTGCACCGGGTCAGGCTTCGCGATAGGACGCTGTTATCCAGTTGAATAACAAGGCAGGCCGATGGCCGTGGAGCGCAAACCCTATCGCCGCGAGGCCGAAGACAAGCGCCGCCTTGCCTTGATCGAGGCCACGCTGGCGCTGGTGTCGGAGGGCGGGGCCGCGACGGCCACGGTACGGGCGATTGCGGCACGGGCGGGTGTCACGCCGGGGCTGATCCGCCACTATTTCCACACCAAGGAAGAGCTGATCGCGGCGTCCTACCGCCATTTGATGACCAGCATGATCACCGACACTGCCGGGGTGCTGACCTCGGCCCCGCGGGATGCGAATGCGCGGCTGGCGGCCTTTGTAGCGGCCAGCCTGCGCCCGCCCGTTCTGGACCGCGAGGCGGTGGTGCGCTGGGCCGCGTTCATTCAGGAAACCCGCAACAGCCCGGTCATGCTGGACATTCACCACCAGACCTATCTGGCGTTTCGCGACCAGTTGCAGGGTTTGATCGCCGCCCTGCCCAACGCGCCCACCCGCATCGACGAGCAGCGGCGGTTGGCGATTGCCTGCAACGCCCTGATCGACGGGTTGTGGCTGGAGGGGTCGACCCTGCCCGAGGCCTTTGCCAAGGGCGAGTTGGTGCGGATCGGGATCAAGGCCGTGGGGGCCATCGTGGGGGTGGACCTGAATTATTACCTTTTGTTGTCGGAGCCTCCTGACCTATGAGATACGCAGCCATAACCGAGCGTCTGTCCACCCTGGGCGGCGCCAAATGGGAGGTGCATTTGCGCGCCCGTGCTTTGGCGGCGGCGGGGGTTCCCATCCTGTCGCTGAGCATTGGCGAGCCTGACATGCCGCCCCCGGCCGAATTGCTAGACCGCGCCCGCCTGTCGATGGCGGCGGGGCGTTACAGCTATTCCAATGGTCGGGGCGAGCCTGCCTTGCTGGCCGCGCTTGCCGCGCGTTACAGCCGCCGCGCCGGGCATGAGGTGACGCCGCGACAGATCATCTGCCTGCCCGGCACGCAGACCGCCCTTTATGCCACGCTGATGGCCCTGGTCGGGCCGGGGGATGAGGTGCTGATCGGTGACCCGATGTATGCGACCTATGAGGGCGTCGTGGCCGCTGCGGGGGCCGTCGTGGTGCCGGTGCCGCTGCGCCCCGAGCATGGGTTTGCGATGCAGGCCGATGACCTGGCCGCCCGGATCACGCCACGGTCGCGGGTTGTGCTGTTGAATTCGCCGCACAATCCGACCGGGGCGATCCTGACCCGCGCTGAGGTGCGGGCGATTGGCGCGGTGGCGCGGGCGCATGATTTGTGGATATTGAGCGACGAGGTGTATGAGGAACTGGTGTTTGACGATGCGCCCTTTGCTTCTCCGCTGGACGAGGCCGATCTGGCCGAGCGGTCGATTGCGGTGTCGTCCATCTCGAAATCGCATGCGGCACCCGGGTTCCGGTCTGGCTGGTGCGTGGGGTCCGAGGCGTTCATTAACCGTCTGTTGCCGGTGGCCGAGACGATGCTGTTTGGCAACCAGCCCTTCATTGCCGACATGACCGAACTGGCCGTGTCGGGGCCGTCCGCCGTGGCGCGGGTGATGGCTGCGCGGTTTGCGGGGCGGGCGCAGATGATCCACCAGATGCTGGACGGCACTCCTTTGCGGGTGCATCAACCGGCGGCGGGGATGTTCACCGTGGTCGACGTGCGGGCGACGGGGTTGACGGGGGTCGAGTTTGCCAACCGTCTGCTGGACGAGGAGCGCGTGGCGGTGATGCCGGGCGAGAGTTTTGGCGCGGTGTTGGCGGGGTGGTTGCGCGTCAGCCTGACCCGCCCGGATGAGGAAATCGCCGAGGCGTGCCGGCGGATTGCGGCCTTCGCCGCGCGGGTCATGGGAGAGCGGTCATGAGGACAGTGGGCGAGCGGCTGGTCGAGGGGTTGGCGGCGCGGGGGGTTTCGGTCGTGTTCGGCATCCCCGGGGTGCATACGGTCGAGTTGTATCGCGGGCTGTCGGGTTCCGGGGTGCGCCACGTGACGGCGCGGCATGAGCAGGGCTGCGCCTTTATGGCCGACGGCTATGCGCGGGTCAGCGGCAAGCCGGGGGTGGCCTTTGTGATCACCGGGCCGGGGGTGACGAATGCGTTGACGGCGATGGCGCAGTCCCGCGAGGATTCGGTGCCGGTGCTGGTGATTTCAGGGGTGAACCGGCGGGATTCGCTGGGGCGGGGCTTGGGGCTGTTGCACGAATTGCCCGATCAGGCGGCGATGGTGCGGGCGCTGTGTCCGACGCGGCAGGTGACGGGGCCTGCGGATCTGGGGCCGGTGCTGGACTGGGCGTTTGGCCTGTTGCAGACGGGGCGGCCGGGTCCGGTGCATATCGAGGTGCCGACGGATGTGATGCCGCTGCCCTGCCCGGCCCTGGCCGCGCCTGCCGCCACGGCGCCGCCGCTGGTGCCCGCCTTGGACGCCGCAGCCGCCCGGCTGAACGCGGCCAAGCGGGTGGTGATCCTGTCAGGCGGCGGTTGCCGGGGGCATGAGGGCGCGCTGCGGGCCCTGGCCGAGGCGCTGGATGCGCCGGTGGTGCAGACGGTGAATGCGCGGGGGATGTTGCATCAGCACCCCTTGTGCGTGCCCGTCTCGCCTGGGATGGAGGCGGTGCGGGCGCTGACGCTGGCGGCCGATCAGGTGCTGGCGATTGGCACCGAGTTCGGGCCGACCGAATATGACATGTATGGCACGGGCGGTTTCCCGGACCTGCCGGGGATGATCCGCATCGACATCTGTGCTGACCAGTTGGCGCGCGTGCCTGCTGCCTTGCGGGTGCAGGGCGATGCGGGGGCGACGATGGCGGCCTTGTTGCCGCTGATCACCCCGCGCCGGACCGATGGCGCCGCCCGCGCCGCTGCCGCCGTTGCCGCCGCACGAGACGAATTACCCGACCTCAGCCCCGCCTATCCGGGCATGCTGGCGATGGTCGAGGCGATCCGCACCGCCCTGCCCCGCGCCATTCTGGTCGGGGACAGCACCCAGCCCGTCTATGCCGCCAACCTGTTTTACAGCCACGACCGGCCCGGCGGGTATTTCAACGCCGCACCCGGCTTTGGCGCGCTGGGCTTTGGCCCCGGTGCGGCTGTGGGTGCCGCTTTGGCCGCCCCCGGCACGCGGGTGATCTGTCTGATTGGCGATGGCGGGTTGCAGTTCAGCCCCGGCGAGTT
>CAMBWO010000131.1 GCA_945871285.1 Pseudorhodobacter antarcticus
ATAGGGCACTGGTCCCACCATCTCGGCCTTTACCTCGGCCACCTCGTGAAAAACCTTGAACTGTCGCTCGCCCTCGGCCGGATCGCCCGACCAGCAGGCGACAAGGGCCATGAACATGTCGCCGTGCCGATCCTCGGGGATAAAGGGCAGGGGCGGGGCGATCTGAAAGGCGGGAAACACCCCCATCTGTTCGGGCGCCGTCTTGATATAGTCGCGGTAGAATTTCAGGATGTTTGCGGCCTCGCTCACCTCATAAAACATCGGCCCCCAATAGACGGTGTCCACCGGATGCAACTGGTATTTGAGCGAGGTGCAGATACCGAAATTGCCACCTCCGCCGCGCAGGGCCCAGAACAGATCGGGGTTCTCGGTGGCCGAGGCGAACAGCATCTGACCATCGGCCGTCACCACATCGGCGGCCAGCAGGTTGTCCAGCGACAGTCCCAAGCCCCGCGTCAGATAGCCGATCCCGCCGCCCAGCGTCAGCCCGGCAATTCCGGTGGTCGAGATGATGCCCCCCGTGGTCGCCAGCCCAAAGGCATGGGTCGCGGCGTTGAAATCGCCCCAGGTGGCACCGCCTTCGGCCCGTGCCGTCTGTTTGGCCGGATCGACCCTGACGCCGTGCATCCGCGACAGGTCGATCACGACGCCGTCCGCATTGGTGCCAAAGCCCGGCCCGCTGTGGCCGCCGCCCCGGACCGACAGGTCCAGGTCGTTGTCGCGGGCATAGCGGACGGTTTGAATCACGTCGCCCGCATGGGCCGCATGGACAATGACCGCCGGGCGCTTGTCGATCATGCCATTATGGACCCTTCGGGCCGCATCGTAGCCGTCGTCGCCCGGGGCAACCACCGCGCCCCGCACCATGTTCCGCAATTCACTTGGGTTTTTCGCAGTCATCACGTTCCTCCTCAATGTTGGGAAAAAACACGAAGAAACGCGTTCACCAAAGGTAACGCGCCATCCTACTGACCAAAATTCCAGATATGCCATCATCGCACAAATCATGCGATTGCGCAACATTTCCTATACGAATGGACATTCGACAGAGTGGTACGGAATTGTGACTGCCGCCGTAAAACCTTGCCAGCAGGTTAATTTTTGGAACCTAACGTATTGATTTACAACACTTTCGAAAAGCGTCCAGATCTGGACGCCCCTACGCCGCCAGCCCCTTGGCGCCCATGTCCAGAAACTTCTCGCGGCGGTCCTTGATCAGGAAATCGGGTTTCTTGCCCGTCAGGTCCTTGAGCATGGCCTCGATCGCCTTGCCCACCGCCTCGATCGCCTCGCGGCGGCCACGCTGGGCGCCGCCGACGGGTTCCTTGACGATACGGTCAATCACGCCCAGTTTCTGCAAATCCTGCGCGGTCAGGCGCAGGGCCTCGGCGGCCTCGCGCATCTTTTCGCTGTCTTTCCACAGGATCGAGGCACAGCCCTCGGGCGAGATCACCGAATAGATCGAATATTCTAGCATGGCGATGCGGTTGGCGGTGGCAAAGGCCACGGCCCCACCGGAACCCCCCTCACCGATTATGACCGAGATCACGGGCACACCCAGCGTCAGGCTGCGTTCGGTGGCGCGGGCGATGGCCTCGGACTGGCCCCGCTCCTCGGCGCCCTTGCCGGGATAGGCGCCGGGGGTGTCGACCAGGGTGATGACCGGCAGGCGGAACTTGTCGGCCATGTCCATCAGCCGGATCGCCTTGCGGTAGCCTTCCGGGCGGGCCATGCCAAAGTTGCGTTCGATGCGGGTTTTGGTGTCATGACCCTTTTCATGGCCGATCACGATGACGGGGGTGTCATTGAAACGGGCAAGGCCGCCCATCACGGCGTGGTCATCGGCAAAGTTGCGGTCGCCGGCGAGGGCCGTGTATTCGGTGAACAGGGTGTCGATGTATTCCCGGCAATGCGGCCGGTCGGGATGGCGGGCGACCTGACATTTCTGCCAGGCGTTCAGACCTTTATACAGGTCCTTGAGCATCTGCTCGGCCTTGCGGTCCAGCGCCGCGGCCTCGTTGCCGACATCCATGGCGGCATTGCCGCGGGCCATGGCGCGCAACTCTTCCGCCTTGCCCTCGATCTCGGCCAGCGGCTTTTCGAATTCCAGATAGTTCATCGGGACTCTCCTTGGACCTGCCGCCCTATATGGCCAAGTGCTGCCGAAGTTGCAACTGACCTGCACGAAACAGCAACGCCCCGAAGCTTGCGCTTCGAGGCGTGCATCCTCCCCTATACGCTGCGCCGGGCCTCCCCTCCCATCGCAGCCGGGTATTCCGGCGAGTCATCTGACCCTGCGTCAATGGTGCGCTGCTTTTCAACTCTGAGTCAATTGTTTCCTTTTTCCTGCGCGGATTGCGCAGAAAACGGGCAGCGGGCAAACCCCTTTTCAAGGGCGCGAAACCCGGCCATGAAGGGGGAAAAGGAATGTGCCGATGATCACCGTCACGATGGACCGCTTTGCCCTGGCCCGCACCTTTACCATCTCGCGCGGGTCCAAGACCGAGGCGCAGGTGCTGACCGTGCGGGTGACGCGGGGGGGGGTGACGGGGTGGGGCGAATGTGTGCCCTATGCCCGGTATGGCGGCACGCTGGAGGGGGATGCGGCGCTGATCGCGGCGCTGCCGCCGGGCATCACGCGGGCCGAGGTGCAAGAGGCGCTGCCGCCGGGGTCGGCGCGCAATGCGCTGGACTGCGCGCTGTGGGATCTGGAGGCCAAGGCGGCGGGGGTGCGGGTGTGGCAGCTGGCGGGTTTGCCCGAACCGCGGCCGGTTCCGGTGGCCTTTACCCTGTCGCTTGACACGCCCGAGGTGATGCGGGCGCAGGCGGCCGAGAATGCGCATCGGCCTTTGTTGAAGATCAAGCTGGGCACGCCCGACGACATGCCCCGGCTGGAGGCGGTGCGGGCGGGGGCACCGCATGCGACGCTGATCATCGACGCAAACGAGGGGTGGAGCCCCGAGGTATATAGCGACCTTGCCCCGCATCTCTTGCGGTTGGGCGTGGCGATGGTGGAACAGCCGCTGCCCGCCGGAGCCGATGACATGCTGGCCGAAATCGCCCGCCCCCTGCCGGTTTGTGCGGACGAAAGCGCGCATGGGGCGGCCAGTCTGGCGGGCCTGCGGGGCAAATATGATCTGGTCAACCTCAAGCTGGACAAGACCGGCGGGCTGACCGAAGCTTTGCTGGCACGGGCCGAGGCGCGGCGTCTGGGGTTTGGCGTGATGGTCGGGTGCATGGTCGGATCGTCGCTGGCGATGGCACCCGCGGTGCTGGTGGCGCAAGGGTCGGCCTATTGCGACCTTGACGGGCCGCTGCTTCTGTCCCAAGACCGTAGCGCCCCGCTGCACTATGACGCCGCCGGGGTCCACCCTTCGCAACCCGCCCTTTGGGGCTGACGAGGTACCCCATGCCCACCAGCAAGAAACCCCGCAAAAAGGCCGGACCTGCCCGCGTATCCGCCGCTGACACGCTGATGTCACAACTGACCGCCGCCATGATGGACAGCGATCTGGACGGGTTTGACACCGCTTATGACGCGCTGGCCGCCCTTGCCAGCCGTGACCCCTCGATCGACGCGGCCATCTTTGACGATCTGGACGCGATGCGCACCGGGATCGTGGCCGACATCGACGCCCAGGTCCGGATCGACGCCGCCCTGTGGGCCGGTGACCTGGACCGGGCCGAGCAGCTGGAAATTGCCAACTTTGGCGCCGAAGGTTTTGACGAGGACGAGGACTTCGACGAGGACGAGGACGAACTGGAGCCGCCGCTGGCAAACCCGGACCCGTGGGAGGGTTTGGCAACCGGCGAGCCCGGCGCCCTGGACCAGGTGCTGGCCAGCGGGGCCGACGTGAATGCCCATCTTGGCCCCGACCCGCGCCCGGCCCTGTTCGCCGCCCTCGAGGCCCCCAACCGCAGTGCCGCCCATGTGGAGCGCCTGCTGGCCGCCGGGGCCGACGCCCTGGCCCTGACCGAGGACGGCGGCGACAGCGCGATGGTCTGGGCGCTGATCAGCACCCATATGAAACAGTTCGACCCCGCCAGCGAAGGGCGGATCTTTGACCTTTTGCTGCAACGCGGTGCCGATCCCGATGAGGGCTGCGGCGAGTTTGGCTGCATCCTGAACCGGGCGATCATCATGGGGCTTGCGGCCCATGTGATGGCCCTGTTGCGTGCCGGGGCCGAGACAGACACCCCCACGCCCTATGATTTCGCGATCCATGATCTGGCCTATGCCCCGTCGCTGGTGCTGGCGGCCCCCAAGCCCGACGTGCTGACCCTGCTGCTGGAGGCAGGGGCGAACCCGCTGGCCATCGGCAGCTTTGGCCAGACCGCGCTGGATTTCGTCACGGCCGCCGCCGCCGACGCCCGCGACCGCCAGACGGCCGACGACCCCTGGACCATCACCCATGCCGCTGCGCTGACCCGGTCGGCGGGGCTACTGCAAGCCTGGGTCAACCACCGCTCCGCCCTGCGCAACTGACCCTTGACCCAGAAGCCGCGCCGGGGGAATACAAGCCACCCAAAGGAGGCCACCATGACCCGCACCGTCTATCTGAACGGCGACTATCTGCCCGAAACCGAGGCCAAGGTATCGATCTTTGACCGGGGTTTCCTGATGGCGGATGGGGTGTATGAAGTCACCTCGGTGCTGGACGGCAAATTGATCGACTTTGATGGCCACTGCGCCCGTCTTGCCCGCAGTCTGCGTGAGTTGGACATGGCCGCCCCCTGCTCGGATGCCGACCTTCTGGCTGCCCACCGCGAGTTGGTGCGGCTGAACGACATCACCGATGGCATGATCTATCTGCAAGTGACCCGCGGCAACCCCGGCGACCGCGACTTTGCCTATCCCGGCCCCGAGGTGACACCGACGCTCGTGATGTTCACCCAAGATAAGCCCGGCCTGGCCGACAACCCCGCCGCCAAGACCGGCTGGCGCGTCATCTCGGTCCCCGATGTCCGCTGGGGCCGCCGCGACATCAAGACGACGCAACTCCTCTACCCCTCGATGGCCAAGATGATGGCCAAGGCCGCCAAGGTGGATGACAGCTGGTTTGTCGAAGACGGCGTGGTGACCGAAGGCACCAGCAACAACGCCTATATCATCAAGGGCAACCGCATCATCACGCGCCATTTGTCCAACGACATCCTGCACGGCATCACCCGCGCCGCCGTCCTGCGCTTCGCCGCCGAGGCGCAGATGGAGGTCGAAGAACGCCCGTTTACGGTGGCCGAGGCGCAAAAGGCCGATGAGGCCTTCATCACCTCGGCTTCGGCCTTCGTGATGCCGGTGGTCGAGGTGGATGGCGTGGCCGTGGGGTCGGGCACGGTGGGCGCAACCGTGACCCGCCTGCGCGAGATCTACCTTGAGGAAATGCGCCGCGCTGCGATCTGAAACGTGACTTGTAGGATGGGCGGTTCGGGCGTTTCAGCTTGCTGAAAGGACCGGTTTGCCCATCTTCCTTGCCATGGGCGCAGGCGCGAGGCGGTGGGGAAGATGGGCAAACCGCCTTTCCCGGCCGGGAAAGGCGAACTGCCCATCCTACAAGTCGTTCACCCTTTCGGCGGTTCGCCCCCGACATTGGCGCGGAAGGCCTCGGCAAAGGCCGCCTGTTTGGTGGCATCGGCGGCGGTCTGGTTCTGCGCGACCCAATCGGCATAGGGCATGCCATACACCACTTCGCGCGCTTCATCCTTGGTCAGGTTCACCCCCCGCGCCGCGGCCGCCTCCTGATACCAGCGGCTCAGGCAGTTGCGGCAGAACCCGGCCAGGTTCATCAGGTCGATGTTCTGCACATCGGGGCGTTTGACCAGCAAATGGTCCATCAGCGCCCGAAAGGCGGCGGCTTCAAGTTCGGTGCGGGTGGCTTGGTCGATCTCGGTCATGGTGGGTGCTCCTGGTGTTGCGACGACCTTACGGCGCGCCGCACACCAGCGGAACCACTTTGTCAGGTCAGGCGACCGGGCGCATCCATTCGGGCAGGAATATGCTGCCCGGGTTGAAGCCGCCCGCCGGATCGACCAGATGCACCACCTTTTGCCCTTGCAAGAACAGCGACACATCGCCCGTGGCGGGGTCGACCTGGAACGCCAGGTCATCGCCCGTGGCGCCGGCAAAGGCTTGCTCATCGACCGACAGGAACAGCTGTTCCGTCGCACTGTCGAAATCGACGATGGTTACGGCGGCGTCATCGCGTTCGTTCAAGACCACGTTGTATTCGTCGGTCGAGCCACCGCCGCTGATCGTGTCGCCATCATCCCCAACGATATAGTCCGCGCCCCAGCCGCCCTGCATCTGGTCGGGCAGATTGGTGCCGTCGTCATCAACCCCGACAATGATGTCATCGCCCAGATCGCCACGCAGGGTGTTGGACCCCAGCCGGTCGATCAGAAAATCATTGCCCGCCCCGCCGGTGATCTGGTCATCGCCGGCTGCGCTGGTCTCGAAATCGGGGCCGAGGTCAAAGCCGTCTTCGGGGTCCGGAATCTCATCCGCGCCGTCACCCAGCCAGATCGTGTCATTGCCCGATCCGCCATCCACCAGATCGTCGCCGGTGCCGCCATAGATCAGGTCGTCGCCCTGCTCACCTAGCACCAGGTCATCGCCCTCCTCGGCCTGCACCACATCGTCACCCGACCAGGCCGCGATGACATCATTGCCGGCGTCGGCATAGATTTCTTCGTTCTGTGTCGTGCCACTGATCGAGTCGTCGCCTTGGGTGCCGTTGATATCGGGGGCGGGTTCGTCGTCGTCATCCTTCTGGAACAGATCGCCACACAAGAACGGCACAATCATCAGCAAAACCAGAAATTCCATAGATCTCTCCCAAGGATTTTGAGGTTAATTTCCCCGATTATTCCAAGGAGTCAAACGGATCTCAATATTGGCCACGATTGCGCCACAATCCGGCAGGGGCGTCCAAACTGTTGCGGTCAAAGCTCGCGCAGGGTGGCGGTCAGGGCCTGTGCCAGGCGCGCGGCCCAGGCGACCTGGGCGGCGGGGTCGGTGATCAGGTCGTTGCGCAGTTCGATCAGGGTGTTGTGGCGGCCTTTTTGCAGGGCGTGGCGGTCGATGGCGTCGCCGGGCAGGGCCCCTGCATAGGGTTCGTTGTCGCCGATGCACAGGTCAGGCTCTTGCGACAGCCGACCGATCAGGCGGCGCGACAGGCGGTCGTCGTCGTCGCTGTAGAGCACGCCGACATGCCAGGGCCGCGGGTCGCGGCCGCGCAGGCAGGGGGTGAAGGAGTGGATCGCCACGATGACGGTATCCTGCCGCCGGGCCGCCAGTGTGGCAATCGCGTCGTGATAGGGGCGGTAGAGGGTGGCGAGGCGGCGTTCGACCTCCACCGCGCCGACATGGCGGTTGCCGGGGATGATGGTGCCGTCATAGAGCTTCATCACCAGCGTCGGGTCTTCTTCGCCGCGGTTGGGGTCGATCACCAGCCGGGAAAAGTCGGAGCAGACCATGGGGCTGTCCAGCAGCGTCGCCAAAGCCTCGGCCAGACCACGGGCGCCCACGTCCCAGGCGATGTGGCGGGCCATGTCTTCGGGGGCGAGGCCCAGGTCGCCGCCGCTGACATCGGGCGGGACGCGGTTGGAGGCGTGGTCGCAGGTGACAAGCCACCGCCCCGGACGATCTGCACCAATGATATGAAAGGCTGTCATGCAACTGTGATAGACCTCCCCCCGGCGAAAGGGAACGCAACCCACGCGCCGTGAGGTTTTTTCGCGCTTCGCCTGAAAAACGGGCAGTTTCGCGCCCGATTTCGTTGATTGTTCATGTTACCTGATTAATGTCCAAAGCGCCGGTTGCCCCCTTGGGTCAATTGCGCCATAAGACGCGCAACCAGCGCAACCGAGATGCGATGAAAAGGAATTGGGCATGAGACGCCTTCGAAATGTAAAGATCGTGGCGACTCTTGGCCCGGTTTCCAGTGACTACGCCACCATCCGCGCCCTTTTCGAGGCCGGGGCCGACGTGTTCCGCCTGAACATGAGCCACGGTGTGCATGAGGATATCCGCGCCCGCCACGCCATCATCCGTCAGGTCGAGGCCGACACCGGCCGCCCGATTGCGATTCTGGCCGATTTGCAGGGGCCGAAACTGCGCGTGGGGGTCTTTGCGAACCCCGAGGGCGAGATGCTGGTCGAAGGCGCGGCCTTTCGCATGGACCTGTCCTCGACCCCCGGTGACGTGGCCCGCGTGCAATTGCCCCACCCCGAGATCTTTGCGGCGCTGGAGCCTGGGGCCTCGCTGTTGGTCAATGACGGCAAGATCCGGCTCAAGGTTGAGGACTGCGGCAAGGACTATGCCAATTGCTCGGTCACGGTGGGCGGCCAGATTTCCAACCGCAAGGGCGTGAACGTGCCCGACGTGGTGCTGCCAATGGCCGCCCTGTCGGAAAAGGACCGGGTCGATCTGGAATTTGCCTGCGAATTGGGCATTGACTGGCTGGCGCTGTCCTTCGTGCAGCGCCCAGAGGATGTGATCGAGGCGCGGGCCCTGGCGCGTGGCCGGGCCGCGATCCTGTCCAAGATCGAGAAACCTGCGGCGGTCAAAGCCTATGACGCCATCTTGCAAGTCAGCGACGGCATCATGGTGGCGCGGGGCGATCTGGGGGTTGAACTGCCGGTTTACACCGTGCCGCCGATCCAGAAGCGCCTGATCCGCGGTGCCCGTGCGGCGGCGAAGCCCGTGATCGTGGCGACGCAGATGCTGGAATCGATGATCGAGGCGCCGGTTCCGACCCGCGCCGAAGTGTCGGATGTGGCAACCGCCATCTATGAGGGGGCCGATGCGATCATGCTGTCGGCCGAATCGGCGGCGGGCAAGTATCCGATCGAAGCCGTGACGACGATGAACAACGTCGCCATCTCGGTCGAGAAAGACCCGACCTATCGGCAGGTGATCGAGGCCAGCCGGAACATCCAGCGCGAGACGATCAGCGACGGCATCGTCGCCGCCGCCCGTGAAATCGCCGAGGCGACCAACATCAAGGCGATCACCTGCTTTTCGCAATCGGGCAACACGGCCTCACTGGTCGCCCGCGAACGCCCGCGCGTGCCGATCATCGCGCTGACGCCCCTGATGTCGACCGCCCGGCGCATGGCGCTGACCTGGGGCCTGCACAACGCCATCTGCGAGCCGCAGGAGCGGTTCAAGGGTGCCGTGCTGGCCGCAATCCACGTCGCGCGCCGCGACGGGTTTGCCAATGTCGAGGACATGATCGTGCTGACCGCTGGCGTGCCCTTCAACGTCAAAGGCACAACCAACATTCTTCGCGTGGCGCCCTGCGATGAACGGTTGATTTCGAAGGTCGATCCTGAATAATCAGCAACACGGTGTGTTGAGGATTACATGATGGATCACGACCTTATTCTGGTCATCGGCATCGTGCTGTGCGCGCTGGCGATTCCCTCCCTGCTTTCGGCCTATGTCGAAGGCAGGGCCCCACGGTCCGGCTCGATTCTGGTTTTTATCGGCGGGGTGCTGGTTGTCATTGCCCTGACGCAAAACGCGCGCGGTTACTCGTTCGCCGAGATTCCGGGCGTATTTTTCACTGTGATCGGCCGCTATCTGAACTGACCTTGCCAAGGCGACGGTGTTTTCTGGTGCGGAGAGCGACCTTTCGCCTTGCACCCTGATCCGCCCCCCCCTATAGCAACGACTTCGAATACCCTGCGCTGTCGGCCCACTTGGCATGCCGAACAGCGCCTGCAACCACGGAGATGGAAATGCCCAAGATGAAGACCAAGTCGGCGGCCAAGAAGCGTTTCAGCTTCACGGCCTCCGGTCGTGTGAAGGCCGGCCCCGCCGGCAAGCGCCACGGCATGATCAAACGCTCGACGAAATTCATTCGTGATGCATCCGGGACCATGATCCTGAGCGCATCCGATGCGAAGATCGTCAAGAAATACATGCCCTACGACCGGTAAGGAGAGCACCAGATGTCCCGCGTTAAATCCGGCGTTGTAACCCACGCCCGTCACCGCAAGGTGATCAAGAAGGCGGCTGGCTATTATGCCGCCCGCTCGACCAACTTCAAGACAGCCACGCAGGCTGTCGACAAGGCCCAGCAATACGCAACCCGCGACCGGATGCAGCGCAAGCGCAACTTCCGCGCGCTGTGGATCGCCCGTATCAACGCCGCCGTGCGTCTTTACGACCCGGCCTTCACCTATTCGCGTCTGATCAACGGGCTGGCTTTGGCTGGCATCGAAGTGGACCGCAAGGTTCTGGCCGATCTGGCCGTGCATGAGCCCGAGGCGTTCAACGCCATCGCCGCCCAAGCCAAGGCCGCCCTGCCCGCCTGAGTGCTGGCGCATTGCACATCCGGAACAACCCCGCCTTGTGCGGGGTTTTTTCATGCGTTGCGTGCAGGCCTGCGGCTGGCACAGGCCGCGGGGCGGTGTGCCATGCCGCCTGGGTCATCTGCGCTGATGGCCGACGTTCTGACCCCATTTGGCTTTGCCCGGCGGGAATGGTAAGGCGGGCCATGACCGACCTTTCCCTGAAGACCCGCCCCGGCCTGCCCGAGCCCTTGCGCGCCTTGCTGGTGCACTACCCCCGCGACGGCTGGACCTTTCACAACAATTTCGACGGGCTTGTGGCGTTTTGGCTGGATCGCCATCTTAATTTCCGAACCTTGACGGCGCAAATGACCCAAGGCGCGCAGGCCGTGCTGGAGGGGCAGTTGGACCCCGAACGTCACGCCGCCGCCTTGGCCCGGATGGGCAACCGGTTTCTGACCGAACTGCACGGCCACCACCAGATCGAGGATGCCCATTTCTTTCCCCGTCTGACGCAGCTGGAACGCCGGCTGGAACACGGGTTTCAGATGCTGGAGGCGGACCACGTGGCCATCGACGGCCTGTTGCACCGCTTTACCACCAGCGCCAATGCGGTGCTGACGGGCTGGCAGGGGCCCGGGCAGCGCGACACGACCGCCGCCTTCCTGACCGATCTGCACGACATCGCCACCCTGCTGGAGCGGCACCTGACGGATGAGGAGGACCTGATCGTCCCGACCATCCTGCACCACGGGCCGGGCGCGGTCGAATAGCTGGCTTGCATCCGGCCCGCCATAAGGCTAGCACCAACGCGCATCTGAGGGGGACCGCGATGGACGCGCTGAAAGCCAAATACCTGACCGCCGTGGCCGCTGCCGCCGACGAAAACGCGCTGGAAGAGGTCCGCGTGGCCGCCCTAGGCAAAAAGGGCGAGATTTCGGCCCAGATGGCCAGCCTTGGCCGCATGGAGCCCGACCAGCGCAAGGCGGCCGGGGCCATGCTGAACGCGCTGAAGGATGAGATTGACGCCGCCCTGCGCGCCAAAAAGGCCGCCCTTGGCGATGCGGCGCTGGAGGCGCGGCTGCGCACGGAATGGCTGGACGTGACCCTGCCCGCGCGACCGCGTGCCATGGGCACCATTCACCCCGTCAGCCAGGTGATGGAGGAGTTGACGGCGATCTTTGCCGACATGGGCTTTGCCGTCGCCGAGGGGCCGCAGGTCGAAAGCGACTGGTATAACTTTGACGCGCTGAACATTCCGCCCGAACACCCGGCCCGGCAGGAACATGACACGTTCTTCATGAACCGCGCGCCGGGCGACAACCGTCCGCCCCATGTGCTGCGCACCCACACCAGCCCCGTGCAGATCCGCGCCATGGCCGAGCGCGGCGCGCCCATCCGGGTGATCGCGCCGGGCCGGGTTTACCGCATGGACATGGACCAGACCCACACGCCCATGTTCCACCAGGTCGAGGGGCTGGCGATTGACCGCGACATCAGCATGGCCAATCTGAAATGGACGCTGGA
>CAMBWO010000132.1 GCA_945871285.1 Pseudorhodobacter antarcticus
GGCATTTGACGGCCATCCGCTGTATGGCCACCCCTATCATGTCGAGGATTTCCAGCGCGATTGCGGCGCGCTGGAGGTCGAGGCGATGGTGTTTCTGGAATGCTATTGCGATTTCTGGGAGGGCGGCGGGCAGTACATCGACGAGATTCTGTTCGTCGAGGATGAGGCGCGGCGCGACCCCCGCATCAAGGGGATTGTGCCGATGGCCCCCTTGGAATGGGGCGCGCGGGTGCGCCCTATATTGGAGCAGATGCGCGACAATCACCCCACGGTCAAAGGCATCCGCCGCATCGTGGAGTTTGACGCCAACCCGCGTGCGCTGACCCTGTCGGATGATTTCGTGGCCGGGGTCAACATGCTGAACGACTTTGGCTGGAGCTTTGATATCAATGTCCATTACACACAAATGGACATTGTGCGCGAGTTCGTGCCCCGCGTGTCGTGCCCGCTGATCCTGGACCATTGCGGCAAACCCGGCATCCGTCAGGGGGCCATCGATCAATACCGCGATGACATGGCGGTGCTGTCGAAACACAAGAACCTGTGGATCAAGCTGTCGGACCTGCCGGTCACCGCCGATATCGAAAGCTGGACCGAGAAGGACCTGTTTCCCTATATTCAGGCCACCTTGGACGCCTTTGGCCCCGATCGGGTGATCTATGCGGGCGACTATCCGATTTGCCTCGCTGCGACGACGCTGACCCGTTGGGTCGATGTGCTGGACCGCGCCTTTGCCAAGTTGGGGCTGAGTCATGGCGACACCCGCAAGATTTACCGCGACAATGCCAACGACTTTTACCGGCTTGGGCTGTGAGGGGGCGCGCGTGATACCGACGCCGCCCCTGTCTGATGCCTTTTCCGAACTTGTCGCGGCAGAGCGCAGACTTGCCCAGAAACCGGACACGGCGGGCCCGGTGCCGCCGCGCCGTCCGATATCGGAACAGGTGGCGGCGCGATTTCTGGCGATGATCAAATCGGGCAACCTGCGCAGCGGCGACCGGTTGCCGACCGAGCAGCAGATGACCATCGCCTTTGGCATTTCCCGCCCGCCGCTGCGTGAGGCATTGAAGGCGTTGACGCTGATGGGGGTTCTGGAAAGCCGACAGGGCGGGCGCTATACCGTCACGGACCTGTCGCCCTCGCGCCTGGTGGCGCCCTTCAACGTCATGCTCAGCGTGGGCGATTATGACGTGCACGAGCATTTCGAGGCGCGGGCTCTGGTGGAGTTGGACCTTGTGGCCCGCGCCGCTGAACGCGCCACGCCGGATCAGCGCAAGCGCATCTTGCAACACGCGGTGGACGGGCGGGCGTTCTATGACGATCCGGTGGCCTTTCGTCTGCTGGACCTTGAATTTCACCAGTCGCTTTATGACGCCGCCGCCAACCGGCTTCTGTCGGCGCTGGCGCAGGGCCTGTATGATGTGGCGCTGGATGTCCGCCGTGTCGCCAGCAGTTTGCCCGGCATCATTGAGACTTCGGTCGGCCAGCACATCGAAATCGCCGAGGCTGTCGGCAAGGGCGACCCGGTCGCCGCCGCCGCCGCTGGCCGTCGCCATCTGGAGCATGTCCGCGACACCACCATTCTTGCCATGACCGCGACACCCCGCTGAAAGGACCATCCCATGCCTGAACAGATCGCCTTCCGCATGAACCTTTTTCCCGGTCAGGCTGCCGAATACCGCAAGCGCCACGATGAGATTTTCCCCGAACTGGCCAAGGCGTTGAAAGATGCCGGGGTGTCGGACTATTCGATCTGGCTGGACGCCGAGGCGAACCACCTGTTCGCCGTCCTGACCCGCAGCGACGACCACACCATGGACGCGCTGCCCGATACCGAGATCGTCAAAAGCTGGTGGGCCTTCATGGCCGACATCATGGCCACCGATGCCGACAATGTGCCGGTGCAAATTCCGCTGAAAAGGGTGTTCTTGCTGCCATGACAAACCCGTTTGAAATCAAGGATATCCGTGTCTATGTGCTGAAACCCGGATCGAAGGGCGGCACTTATTTCAAGGCGGGTGAGGGGCATTGGCTGGTTGACACGCTGATATCGAACCCGATGCATGCCTATCCGGAATACCGGGAAAAGCGGTCCAGCTGGGGCATCAACGTGCTGGGGTCGCTGATCGTCGAGATCGAGTCGGCGGATGGCACGATTGGCGTGGCGGCCGGGTCGGGGGGGATGCCTGCGGCCTGGTTGGTGCGCCACCATTTTGACCGGTTTCTGCGCGGTCAGGATTCGCGCAACACCAATATGATCTGGGATCAACTGTTCCGCGCCTCCTTGCCCTATGGCCGCAAGGGGCTGACAATCTTTGCGATCAGCGCGGTTGATCTGGCTTTGTGGGACTTGATCGGCAAGGTCCGGGGTGAGCCGGTTTACAACTTGATCGGCGGGCGGTCACGGGACGAGATCAACTTTTACTGCACCAGCCCCCATGCCAAGGCGGTGCAGGATCTGGGCTTTTTCGGGGCCAAGGTGCCGCTGCCGGAGGGCCCCTATGACGGTGAGGCGGGCTTGCGCCGCAATGTGGCCTACCTGACCGAACAACGCGCCGCCATCGGCCCCGATTACCCACTGATGGTGGACTGCTACATGTCGCTGGACGTGCCCTATGCCATCCGTCTGGCCGAGGCGTGCAAACTCCTGAACATCCATTGGTGGGAGGAGGTTCTGTCGCCCGAGGATATCGAAGGCTACCGCCAGATCAAGCAGGCCCATCCCACCATCAAATTCACCACGGGCGAACATGAATACACCCGGTTCGGCTTTCGCCGCCTGATCGAGGAGCGGACGCTGGACATCGTGCAGCCCGATGTGATGTGGGTGGGCGGCATGACCGAGTTGTTGCGCATTGCCGCCCATGCCAGCGCCTATGACGTGACGGTGGTGCCGCATGGATCGGGGCCCTATTCCTATCACTTCATCACGTCGCAAACCGGCCCCGCGTTCTGCGAATATGTCGCGGCCAGCCCGGATGGCCGCTCGATCCAGCCGGTGTTCGGATCGCTGTTCATGGGCGAACAACTGCCGCAGAATGGCAAGATGCGCCTGTCTGACGCGCCGGGGTTCGGGATGGAACTGGCCGACCATGACATGCTGGCGCGGGTCGAGTGACCAGGTTTGATTGACCCCGTTTGACAGACTGGGCACTTTGCGTTGAGTGTGCGGGAAACTGGGGGGCAACATGGATATGGGGTTGAAGGGCCGCGTGATCGTGATCACGGGGGCGGCACGCGGTATCGGGCGCGCTTGCGCGGAACTGGCACATGCCGAGGGGGCCGACCGTCTGGTCCTGACGGACCGCGACGCCGAGGCCCTGACCCCGGTGGCGCAGGCGCTGGGTGCAGTCCAAGTTGTGGCCGATCTGGCCGACCCTTCTGAGGTTGCCCGCATCATCCCGGCTGCCCTTGCGGCCTTTGGTCAGGTTGACGGGCTGATCAATGCGGCAGGTTTGACCACCCGCGCCTCGGTCGCCTCGGGCACGCTGGCGGATTGGGAGGCGCTGTTTGCCGTCAACGCCCGTGCGCCGTTCCTGCTGATGCAGGCCGTGTTGGAGGACATGCTGGAGCGGGGGGCAGGGGGAGCCATTGTCAACATCCTGTCGATCAATGCCCTGTGTGGTGCGCCGGATCTTGGGGTTTATTCCGCCTCCAAGGGCGCCCTTGCCACCCTGACCCGCAATGCGGCCAACGCCCATATGGCCGACCGGATCCGTGTCAACGGCATCAACCTTGGCTGGGTCCCGACAGAGAGCGAGCATCACATGCAGTCGCATATCCTGGGTCACGGTCCCGATTGGCACCTTGCGGCCGCCGCCCGGATGCCCTTGGGCCGGATGTTGACTGCGGTCGAGGCTGCACGGCTGGCGATTTTCCTGCTGGGCGATGCCTCGGTCCCGATGAGCGGGTCCGTGATCGACTTTGACCAGTTCGTGCCCGGTGTCGCCCGTTGACCCCGTCCGAGGTGATCCGGGATTACGAAGGGCTGCGTGCCGCCCTTGTCGCCCGCCAATCCCGCCTGAGCCGCCGTTTGCAGCAGGTCGCGCGGTTTTTTCTGAACCATCCTGAAGAGGTGGCGATCAACACTCTGGTGCGGCTTGCCATCCTGGCGCAGGTGCCGCCCCCCACCATCACCCGCTTTGCCAAGGAGATGGGATTTCAGGGCTTTGCCGAACTGCAGGCCGTCTTTCGCGAACGACTTTTGGGGCCGCGTCTGCCCTATGCGCAGCGGCTGGCAGGGCAGGGCCCGGAGGTGCAGGACACCGACCTGTCCGACCCCGGCCATGTGTTTGCAGGCTTTGTGCAGGCCGCCGTCAACTCGCTGCTGCGGCTGGAACAATCGGTTGACGCGGCCGATCTTGCCGCGTTCATCGACGCGCTGTCGGCGTCCGAGGTGGTGCATGTCGCCGCCGCCCGTGGGGCCTTTGGCATCGGGGCCTATGCTGTTTATGGCCTGTCCTCGATTGGCAAACGGGCACATCTGATCGACAATCTGGGTGCCATGCGGGGGGCGCAGGTGGGGGCCGTGGGTCCGCAAGATGCCGTGCTGGTGATCACCTTTGACGACTATACCCCCGAAACGGTCGAGGTGGCCCAGATTGCCCGCGAGCGCGGCCTGCGTGTTCTGGCGATCACCGACAACGCGCTGAGCCCCGTCGTGCCGCTGGCTGAACACGTGCTGTATGTCACCGAGGCGCGGTTGGGCCATTTCCGATCGCAAGTGCCGGCCATGGTTGTTTGTCAATCGATTATCGTCAGCCTGGGGCGGCGCATGGCGATGGATATGAAATGAAATAATCATGTTTGGAAAAATGAAAAAGTGATTGCATAGAATCTCCTGTCCGCCGAACATCGCCAAAATCGTCCCTGGGGAGAAGCGATGTCCGCCACCTGCCATTTCCGCTTTGATCAAGCCCGCGTTCTGGTCGTCGGTGCCAGCCGCGCCGGCATTGGTGCCGCCATTGCCCGCGCCTTTCAGGACGCCGGGGCCAGCGTTGCCATAACCGGCGCTGAACCCGCCCCCGCACCGCAGGATCAGGGCCGTTTCGCCTATACCCAGCTGGATGTGACCGACCTTGTCGCCGTCACCGATCTGGCCGCGCGCACCGACCGACTGGACATCCTGATCAACTGCGCCGCCATCACGGCGCGGGGTGAGGAGATGGCCCCGGCGTTCTTTGAGCATGTGGTGAATGTGAACCTGCATGGCACCTTTCGCACGGCGCAGGCGTTCCTGCCGCAGTTGAAGGCGGCCAAGGGGGTGCTGATCAACGTGGCGTCGATGTATGCAAGCTTCGGCAGTCCGCGGAACCCGGCTTACGGCGCGTCCAAGGCCGCCGTGGCGCAATTGACCAAATCGCTGGCCATCGCCTGGGCACCTGATGGGGTGCGGGTGAATGCGGTGGCCCCCGGATTCATCGTCACTGAACAGTCGGCGCGCAGCCGCACCGACCCCGCCCATGTCGCCGCCGTCGCCGCCCGCACTCCCATGGGCCGCTGGGGCCAGCCCGAGGATATCGCCGCCCCGGTGTTGTTCCTGTGTTCGGATGCCGCAGGATTCATGACCGGCACCTGCCTTGCCATCGACGGGGGGTATTCCGTTGTCTGACATTGGCGCTGCGATCATCGGCACCGGATTCATCGGCACGGTCCATCTGGGGGCGCTGCGGCGTCTGGGGGTGCGGGTGGCGGGGGTTCTGGGGTCCAGTGCGCAGCGCGGGGCCGACAGGGGGGCGGCTTTGGGCGTTCGCGCCTATGACAGCCTGGAGGGCCTTCTGGCCGATCCCGCCGTGCAGGTCGTTCATGTCACCAGCCCCAACCATGCCCATTATCCGCAGGTCAAAGCCATCCTTGCCGCCGGTCGCCATGTGATCTGCGAAAAGCCCCTGGCCATGACTTCGGCCCAATCGGGCGAACTGATGGCCTTGGCCGCCCGCACGGGCCTTGTGGCGGCGGTTTGCTACAACACGCGTTTTTACCCGTTGAACCAGCACGCCCGCCAGATGGTGCAGGATGGTGCCTTGGGCGCGGTGCGGCTGGTGACGGGGCATTATCATCAGGATTGGCTGGCCAAACCCACCGACTGGAACTGGCGGCTGGAGGCGGATCAGGGTGGCACCCTGCGGTCGGTCGGTGACATCGGCACCCATTGGCTGGACCTTGTGCAGTTCGTGACGGGCCAGCGGGTGACGGCGGTTCTGGCAGACCTTGTCACCTTCATCCCCGAACGCCGCAAACCCGTGGGTCCGGTCGCAACCTTTGCCGCTACTGCCGGCGCGACCGAGGCGCGCCGCATCACCACCGACGACGCCGCGACGATTATGCTGCGCTTTGCGGGTGGGGCGCGGGGGGTGATGTCGACCTCGCAGGTCAGCCATGGTCGCAAGAACGCGATGACATGGGAGGTGGCAGGGGCCGCAGGCTCGGCTGCCTGGGCCTCGGAGGCGCCCGATACCCTGTGGCTCGGCCACCGCGACGCGCCGAACCAGACGCTGCACCGGGACGCAAGCCTGATGAACCGGGCCGGGGCCGATGCCGCCAGCCTGCCCGGTGGCCATGTTGAAGGCTTTGCCGACACCTTCCACGCCCTGTTCCGCGCCATTTATGCCGACGTGGCCGCAGGCTCCCGCGCCACCACCTATGCCAGCTTTGCGGACGGCCATGCCGAACTGCTGCTGTGCGATGCCGTGATCCAAAGCGCCGCCACGGGCACCTGGGTCACCGTGCCCGAACCATGAGAGAACCCAAATGCACCTTGGCCTGCTGACTGCCCCTTTTCCGCATCTGGCGCTGGATACCGTCGCCGACTGGTCTGCCAGTGCCGGTTTTCAGGCGCTGGAGATTGCCTGTTGGCCCGCCACCGGAGGCGAGGCACGGCGCTATGCCGGAACCTCGCATATCAACGTGGATGGGTTGTCGCAGGCTCAGGCGCAGGACATCACCGCCAGCCTTGCCGCAAGGGGCCTGACGGTGTCGGGCCTTGGCTATTACCCCAACCCCCTGCACACGGATGAAGGCCACCGCACCCGCGTGATCGCCCATCTGCGTCTGGTCATTCAGGCCGCCGCAAAAATGGGCGTGCCGGTCGTGAACACCTTTGTCGGTGGCGATCGCAGCCTGACGCTGGATCAGAATTGGGTCCGGGCGCAAAGTATATTCCCCGAGGTCGTGGCCTTTGCCCGTGACCATGGCGTGACGCTGGCCTTTGAAAATTGCCCGATGATCTTTTCGCTGGATGAATGGCCGGGCGGTCACAACATCGCCTATAACCCGCTGATCTGGCGGCGCATTCTTGGGGATTGGGGTGACGGGGTCGGCATGAACTTTGATCCCAGCCACCTGATCTGGCAGATGATCGACATGCCCCGCTTTATCGCCGAGTTTGGCCCCCGCATGGTGCATGTCCATGCCAAGGACCTGATGATCGACCGTGACGGACTGTATGACAACGGAATTCTGTCGGTGGGCATGGGTTGGCAGGTGCCGCGCATGCCGGGGCTGGGGGATGTGAACTGGCCCGCCTTCTTTGCGGGCCTTTACCGGGCGGGCTATGATGGCCCGATCATCATTGAACACGAGGACCGGGTGTTCGAAGGAACGGATGAGAAGGTCAAACGCGGCTTCCTGCTGGCACGGGATGTCTTGCGTCCTTTCATCAAATAGGTTCGTATCTTTTTCACCAACTGTCTGGGAGGACACGACATGAAACGACTTCTTCAGGGAACTGCGGCTCTGGGTCTGGCCTTTGGCTTTGCCGGGATGGCCCATGCCGAAGGCTACAAGATCGGCATTTCCAACACCGTGCAGGGCAATGGCTGGCGCGAGGAAATGGTTTGCGCGATGAAGGCGCAGGCGTTGGTATCGGGCAAGGTGGCCAGCCTGAACATCGCCCACCGCAACACCGATGCGGCCGGGCAGTTGGAGGATATCCGCAACCTGATCCAGGCCGGTGTCAATGCCATCGTGGTCAACCCCGCCAATGCCGACGGCATCAATGCGGCGATCAAAGAGGCGACGGACGCCGGGATCGTTGTCGTGGCCGTTGACCAGGCCGTGACCGAACCCTCGGCCTATATCCTGTCGAACAACCAGGAACAGTATGCCTATATCGGCGCCAAGTGGCTGTTCGAGACGATGGGCGGCAAAGGCTCGGTCGTCTACATGCGCGGCGCTGCCGGGGCAGGGGCCGACAATGACCGTGATGCGGGCTTCAAGCGGGCCTTGGCCGAGTTTCCGGATGTGAAGGTCGCGCAAGAGGTGTTCACCGGCTGGCAGCAGGATCAGGGCAAGCAGCAGATCCTAGACTACATCGCAACGGGTGTGCCGTTCGAGGGTGTCTGGACGAGCGGCATCGACAACGTGATCGTGGATGCGTTCGTGGAATCGGGCACGCCGTTGGTGCCGATCGTCGGTGCGGATAACGCGGGCTTCGTGGGGCAGTTGGCCACGGTCGAGGGGCTGGTGGGTGCGGCTGTCACCAACCCGGGTTCCGTGGGTGGTGCCGGTGTGGCGCTGGCGATCCAGATTCTGGATGGGCAGAAACCGGCCTCCAACACTGTTCTGGTTGACCCCTCGCTTTGGGCCAACAATACGGATGACGGCAAGGCGCAGATCGCCGCGGCCCAGAACCCGAACCTTGACCCCGAATGGCCGGTGTCGGTGTCGATCCCCGGTTGGACGACCTATTCGATGGACGAAATCATCGCCTGCAAAGGCCCGGGCGAATAATCCAACGATAATGCCCAGACCTTGGCCCCCTGACCCGGGCCAAGGTCGCATGCAAGGACCGCACATGACCGACCCTGCGCCGAACACGGCCATTCTGGATGCCAAGGGCGTCGCCAAACGCTTTGGCGCCGTGGCCGCGTTGAAAGACGCCTCGTTGCAGGTGGCGCGGGGCGAGATTGTCGCGCTGATGGGGGCGAATGGGGCGGGCAAATCGACGCTGGTCAAGATTCTGACGGGCGCCCTGTCGCATGACGGCGGTCAGATCCTGATCAAGGGACAGGTCCGCCGCATCGGGTCGCCTCTGGCTGCCCGCCGTGCCGGTCTGGTGCCGGTTTATCAGGAACCCTCGCTGATCCCCGATCTGGACGTGACCGACAACCTGCGTCTGGGGGATACCCCGGTTGAACCGTTTCGCCATTGGTGCGCCGAACTTGGCCTGGCGGACCTGTCGCTGGATGCCATGATCGGCGATCTGCCGCTGGCGTCGCTGCGCATTCTGGACCTGGCCCGCGCTTTGGCGATGGAGCCAGATGTCCTGTTGCTGGACGAGATGACCGCCGCCTTGCCCGCCGATCTGGTCGACCGTGTGCTGCGGGTGGTGCGGGCGCAGGCCGATGCCGGGCGGTCGGTCATCTATATCTCGCACCGCTTTACCGAGATTTCGCGCCTATGCGACCGGGCCACCGTGCTGCGCGATGGCGTGACGGTCGGCGATCTGGCGATTGAACCGGGGATCGAGGAGCGGATTGTTGATTTGATGCTGGGGGAAGGCACCGCTGCCTCGGCGGTCCGTGCGCCCAAGCCCGCGCCAAAATCCACTGCTTTGCGTCTGTCGGCCAAGGGTCTGGCCGCTGGCTCGAAACTGACGGACGTGTCCTTTGAGCTGCATCAGGGCGAGGTGCTGGGCGTTGTCGCGCTGGAGGGCCAAGGCCAGGACGAGCTGTTCGACGTGTTGGCCGGGGCACGCCGCGCCACGCGGGGCGAGGTGCGGGTGAACGGCACTGCGGTCCAGTTCGCCCACCCCGCCGATGCCATTGCCCAGGGCCTGACCTTCGTGCCCGGTGACCGCGCCCATGCCCTGCTGATGCAGCGGTCGGTCCGCGAGAACATTGCCCTGCCGCTGCTGGCCCGCCTGTCCAACTGGGGGCCCATCCCGATGCAGGCCGAGGCCGCCCGCGTCGGTGCCGCCATTGACCGTCTGCAAATCGACACCCGCGCCCAAGGCGAGGTGCGGCGTCTGTCGGGCGGCAACCAGCAAAAGGTCACAATCGCCCGCTGGGTCGCCAAGGGGGTCGAAACCCTGCTGTTGTTCGACCCGACCCGCGGCATCGACGTGCGCACCAAACGCCAGATTTATGACCTTGTCCGCGACTTGGCGGATCAGGGGGCGGCGGTTTTGTATTACACTTCGGAACTCGCCGAAATCCGGCTGGCCTGCGACCGCGCCGTGGTGATTTTCGGTGGCCGCGTGGTGGACCGGATCGAGGCCGCCGATGCCGACGACGCCCGCCTGATGCGCGCTGCCTACGGCCTGACCGCCCAAGGTGTGCCCGCATGACCCGCCTGTTGCAGAAAAACGGCTGGACGCTGGGGCTGGCCCTGTTGTTCGCGGCCCTGCTGGTGTTCACCAAAGTCATCCAGCCCGGTTTTGGCCTCTCGGGGTTGGACAGCCTCGCCCGCGCCGCCTTGCCCTTTGCCTTTGCCACGGCCGCCATGACCGTCGTCGTGCTGGCCGGTGGCATTGACCTGTCGGTGGCCTCCATGATGGCCGTCGCCTCGGTCACGGGGGCACGGCTGATGGAGGGGGCGACCGAGGCGGAATCGGTCTGGATCGTCGGGTTTGTCCTGTTGGTGGGCCTTGCGATGGGCGCGCTGAATGGTGCGCTGATCGTGCTGACAAAGGTGCCTGACATCGTCGTGACCCTGTCAATGCTGTTTGTCTGGGAAGGCGTTGCGCTGTTGATCCTGCAAGGCCCCGAAGGTGCCTGCGCCGTCTGGCTGACTGAGTTGATCAAGGGCGGCCTGACCTTGCCGCTGATCCCCGCCGCGCTGACCGTGTGGTTCCCCAAGGCCGCCGTTCTGGTGATTGTGGTGGTGGCGTTGGTCTGGGTGCCGGTGCGCCGGTCCAAACTGGGCCTGTCGATTTATGCCATAGGGTCCGACCCGCTGGCTGCCTTTCGCTCGGGTATCTCTCTTGGCCGCACCCGGATTGCCGCCTATGCCATTGCGGGCCTGTTCGCGGCCTTTGGCGGACTGGCCTTGACGATGAGCACCGGCATCGGTGAGCCGATCCCCGGCCCTTACCTGATGGCATCGGTTGCGGCCGTGGTTTTGGGTGGGGTCGCGCTGACCGGGGGCAAGGGTGGGCTGGTCGGGCCGATCCTGGCCGTGTTCATCCTGCGTCTGGTGCGGCTGGACCTGACGCTGATGTCGGTTGATCCCAACGTGACAACCATCGTTGAAGGCACGATCATGGTGGTCGTGGTGATGTTCGGCGGAATTCTGGCCGTCAGGGGGCGCAAGCGATGACCAAGGAACCTTCCCGCCTGTCGCGCCTGATCGCCGACCACCCGCTGATCCCGCTGACCGTGCTGCTGATCGTGCTGATCGTGGTGCTGGAAGTGCTGCGCCCCGGCATAGTCAACGAACGCTGGATCGGCAACACGATCAAGTTCGCCATCCCCTTGGCCATGCTTGCCGCCTGTCAGACCTTGACGATGCTGTCGGGTGGTATCGACCTGTCTGCCGGGGTAGCCGCCACCGTGGTGGCCTTTGTCATGGCGACGCAGGTTCCCTTTCTTGGGGTTCCCCTGGCCATTCTGGTGTCCCTGATTCCGGCCATCCTGATGGGCCTGCTGAACGGTTTTGGTGTGGCAATCTGCCGGGTTCATCCCTTGATCATGACCCTTGGCACCGGCCTTGTCGCCACGGGTTGTTTGCAGGTTTACCAGCGTTTCGTCATCGCCAGCGGGTCTGTGGTGCCTGACAGTCTGGCCTGGCTGGGCACCGGGCGGACCTGGGGGATGCCCAATTCGCT
>CAMBWO010000133.1 GCA_945871285.1 Pseudorhodobacter antarcticus
CCCAGGATGAAGATCATCAGATGCTGCCGCGTCACATCCTTGCCCATCGCCGCCGCCGACACCTCGTTGTCGCGGATCGCCCGCATCATCCGGCCCCAGGGCGACTTCAGCGCCCGCTCCAGCAGCCAGACAAACAGCATCAGCACGACCGCGAACATCGCCCCATAGGTCAGCTTGACCCCGATGGTCGAGGCGGTGACCGGGTCAAGCCCCCACCGTTCGCAAAACGCCAGAAAACCGGCACTGACCTGCAAATCCACCTCATAGGGCACCGGCCAGGGCCGCTCCAGGTCGATGAAGTTCTTGACGCCCCGCGCCATCCAGTCCTCGGATTTGATCGCCGTCACGACGATCTCGGCAATGCCCAGCGTCGCAATCGCCAGATAATCCGACCGCAGCCCCAGCGCCGTCTTGCCAATCGCCCAGGCCGCAATCGCGGCAAACAACCCGCCCACCGGCCAGGCCCAGATCGAATTCCACCCCAATCCGCCGATGTTGCCAAAGGTGGCGGCGTTGTAACCCTCGATCGCCTCGACCGCCGGGTCGAAGATGCCGCGATAGAGGAAAAATCCGCCAATCAGGATGACCGCCACAGTCAGGTTGCGCACCCGCCCCGCCAGCCGCTTGTAGGCCAGCACCGCCGCCGCAATCACCACCACCCCAATCCCCAACGCCGCAATCACCTGCCAGCCGCCCAGCGCAAAGGCCTCGGGGACAGGATCGGCATTGACGATCACCACCGCCAGACCGCCCAGCGCCACCGAGCCGACAATGCCGGTCGAAAACAGCCCGGCATAGCCCCATTGCATGTTCACCCCCAGCGCCATGATGGCCGACAACAGCCCCATGTTCAGGATGTTCAGGCTGACGTTCCACGACAGCATTTGCCCGGTCAGGATGAACAGGACCGCCACGCCGCCAAACAGATACAGACTGCGGGTCATCTCATTTCCCCTTGAACAGGCCGGTGGGCATGAACAGCAACACGATGATCAGGATCGAGAAACTGACCGCGAATTTGTAGTCGGTGGACAACAATTGCGTCAGCCCCTCGGGCGCCCATTCGGCGGGCAGGATGTATCCCAACACCTTTTTCCAGGCATAGGTCACCACAATCTCCGAAAACGCCACGACATAGGCCCCCGCCACGGCCCCCAGCGGCGACCCCAGTCCGCCCACGACCGCCGCGGCAAAGATCGGCAGCAGCATGCTGAAATAGATGAACGGCCGGAACGACTTGTCCAACCCATACAGCGTCCCCGCAATCACCGCCAAGGCCGCCGCGATGATCCAGGTCACCTGCACCACCCGGTCAGGGTTGATGCCCGACAACAGCGCCAGATCCTCGTTGTCGCTGAACGCCCGCATCGACTTGCCCGTGCGGGTTTTCTGCAAGAACCAGAACAGCGCCGCCATCACCGCAATCGCCGTGACCAGCGTGACCGCGGTCGTGGTCTTGATCGCCAACCCCTCGGCCAGCCCCGACCAATCCTTGAACGCCTGCGCCGACAGCACGAACCGCTCGCCATCCGCGAAATTCTGCTCTTGCGTGCCGATGATCAGGCGCACCAACCCGTTCATGATGAACATCACCCCGGCCGAGACGATGACCAGGATGATCGGCTTGGCCTTTTGTTTTCGGTAGAATTGATAGACCCACTTGTCCGTCAACAGCATCAACGCCGCCGTGCCCACAAAGGCCAAAGGCAGCGCCAGCAGGGCGGTCGGCAGCGGCCCGAAATTGATGCCCATCGAGGTGAACCACCAGGTCAGCAAGATGACCAGAGTGGTGCCAAAGGCCATCGTGTCGCCCCAGGCAAAGTTGGAAAACCGCAGGATGCCAAAGATCAGCGTGACCCCCAGCGCCCCGATGGCAAGCTGCGACCCGTAAGACAGGGCAGGGACCACGACAAAGTTCAGGAAGGCGACTAGCGCGTTCAGGTAATCCATCATTGCACCTCGCAGACGCCGATATCTTTGAACACGGCGCCGCCGGTTTCGGTGATGGTATAGGTGTAACTCATGTCACTTACCGTCCAGATCAGTTGCACCGCCCGGCCCATGCCATCGGTCCCGCCCCATTCAACCACCGTGCCGCCCGTCTTTCGGGTCAGCATGATGTTCTCGGCATCGGCGCGCAGGGTCGAGGCTTGCGCCTGAAGGTCGGCCAGCCGGATCGAGTTTTCTGCGTCCGTCGTGGCGCGGCAGCTGCCATCCGCCCGGCACAGAGTCTGCGGCATGCACCACAATTCGGCGGCCAGGGCGGGGCTTGGCAACAGGGCCGCCGTCAGGATCAGGATACGGTGCATCTCAACCCCCCAGGAACGAACGGCGGACCTCGGGGTCGGCCATCAGCGCCGCCCCGGTGTCGGTGAAGCGGTTGGTGCCCTGCACGAGGACATAGCCCTTGTCGGCAATCTGCAACGCCTGCCGCGCATTCTGTTCCACCATCAGGATGGAAATCCCGGTGCGGGCCACCTCGATGATGCGGTCAAACAACTCGTCCATCACGATGGGCGACACGCCCGCCGTGGGCTCGTCCAGCATCAACACCTGCGGCTGCGTCATCAACGCGCGGCCCACCGCCACCTGCTGGCGCTGCCCGCCCGACAATTCCCCCGCCGCCTGATGGCGTTTCTGCTTCAGGATCGGGAACAAATGATAGATCTGTTCAATCGTGACCTTGATGTCATCGCGGCGCAGGAATGCCCCCATTTCCAGGTTCTCCTCGACCGTCATGCTGGTGAAGATGTTCGAGGTTTGCGGCACAAAGGCCATCCCCTTGGCCACCCGCGCCTGCGGGCTCAGCTTGGTGATATCCTCACCATTCAACCGCACCGCACCGCCGCGCAAGGACAGCATCCCGAACACGGCCTTCATCGCCGTCGATTTGCCCGCGCCATTGGGGCCCACGATCACGGCAATCTCGCCCTTGTTCACGGCAATCGTGCAGCCATGCAGGATATCGACCGCGCCATAGCCGCCGGTCATGTTGTCGCCAATCAAAAACGGTTCAGCCATGGGCGATCACCTTGTTCTTCAGCCCCGTGCCCAGATAGGCCTCGATCACCCGTTCATCATTCTTGACCTCATCCACCGTGCCCTTGGCCAACACGCGGCCCTCGGCCATCACGATCACCGGGTCACACAGGCGGGCGATGAAATCCATGTCATGCTCGATGACGCAAAAGGTATAGCCGCGCTCCTTGTTCAGCCGGACAATCGCATCGGCAATGGTGTTCAACAGCGTCCGGTTCACGCCCGCGCCCACCTCGTCCAGGAACACGACCTTGGCATCGACCATCATCGTGCGGCCCAGTTCCAGCAGCTTTTTCTGCCCGCCCGAGATGTTGCCAGCCTTCTGGTCCGCCAGATGGCTGATCGTCAGAAACTCCAGCACCTCATCGGCCTTGGCGCGCAGGGCGCGCTCCTCGGCGGCAACAGCACCGCGCCGTAACCAGGCGTTCCACATCTTTTCGCCCGATTGGTTGGGCGGCACCATCATCAGATTTTCCCGCACCGTCATCGAGGCAAACTCGTGCGCGATCTGAAATGTCCGCAGCAACCCCTTGCCAAACAGCACATGCGGCGGCAGGCCCGTGATATCCTCGCCATCCATCAACACACGGCCCGATGTCGGCGCCAGACGGCCCGCAATCACGTTGAACAGGGTGGTTTTCCCCGCGCCATTTGGCCCGATCAGCCCTGTGATCGACCCCGTGGCAATCTCCAGCGATGCGCCATCCACAGCGCGAAACGCGCCAAAATGACGATGCAGATCTTCGACAACTATCATGGCTTCCCCGTCGTAACCCGTGCTTTTTCAGCATCTTGCGTCGGATAGTGAAAGCGGGGCCCGGGGGGGTGCCCCGGGCCCTGCCGTTCAGATCAGATCAGCGATCAACGGAACTGGACAGTTTCGTACTTGCCGCCTTTGACCTCGAACTCACGGTAACGTCCGGAGCTTTCGCCATTGCCGACCAACGTGACACCTGATGCGCCGTCGTAGTCGATGGCTTTGCCAGCCGCGATAAGTTCAAGCGCGTGGCCAAGTTGGCCCGGAAGAATCTTTTCGCCTGAACCGTCTGCCGGGCCGTTTGCAATCTCCATGATCTTTTCTTTGTAGACCTGTGGGTCGGTCGAGTTTGCCGCTTGCATTGCAAGAATGATCAACGCAGTCGCGTCGTACGATTCCATTGTGTATGGCTGTGTTGCATCGAAACCGGCCGCAGTACCCAAATCGGTTAGGATCTTTGCACCGCCAGAGTCAGACTGAGCAACCTGACCAAACGAACCATCGAGCGCGGGGCCGATTGCGAGCGGCAGTGCGTCTCCGACCATGCCACCCGGCAATCCGAATCTGGTGAAGGCACCTGTATCGAGAGAAGCCTGAATGATTCCCTTGCCACCGCTGTCGAGATAACCGGCGATGACAAGTAGGTCGCCGCCCGCAGCTGCTAACGATGCAACCTCCGCAGAGAAGTCAGTTTTGGTATCATCATGCGGTATATTGATAGTCACCACACCGCCTTTGGCGGTATAGGATGATGCAATGGCCTCGGCCAAACCCTTACCGTAGTCAGAATTCGAATATGTTAGGGCGATGGACTTCACGCCATGCTCCAACAGAATGTCTGCCATGATATCACCTTCGCGCGCGTCCGAAGGAGATGTCCGAAAGAACAAACCGTCGTCTTCAGACGTCGAAAGTGCGGGCGACGTCGCGGATGGCGAAACCATAACCATACCATTTGGACGTGCAACGTTTTCCAAAACAGCCCGAGTCGTTCCGGAGCATACTGCCCCAACGATGCCCTTGACGCCATCAGCTGTAATCAGCTTTTCGGCGGAAGCTGTCGCAACACTAGAATCGGAGCATGTTGCATCTGCTCGAATGCCAATCACCGTTGACCCGGAAAGAAACTTACCGGATTCGTTGACTTCGTTAATGGCATAGTCAACCCCTGAAGCCATGTTTGTCGACAGCGATTCGATGTCGCCAGTGAAACCAAAAAGAATTCCCAACTTCACGTCTTCAGCCGAGGCGGCACCCGCGATCAGGGCAGTTGCAGCCGAAGCCAGTAGCAGCTTTTTCATTGTTATCTCCCATGTTGGACCTTTGATCCTGTCGGCGAACCTAGTGCGCCTTCAGCCAAAAGAAAAGCGATTTGGCGACATCCGCCTTGCCGATTGCGGCAGTCCCGACACCGTTTTCCCCGAACTGCCGCTGCGTCACCTGTGCGACGTTGCTGCACCGCGGCGGTATTTTGGGGCAGGGCCTTGACGGTAATCCCCGGCATAGCCACTTTCAGACAGAAGAAATGGTCCATAAGGAACCCCGATGCGCAACCGTTTTGCTTTTGCACTTGTCTGTGGTCTGGCCGCTGCGGTCGGTGCTGCCCCGGCCATGGCCGAAGACCTGTTCGGCGCCATCGCCTTTTCACCCTCGACCGGCCAATACGGCTGGGCCAAGAACCAGTCGGTCGAGGCGGGCGCCTCGGATGAGGCCGTCTCGGGCTGTGGTGTCGAGGATTGCGAAGCCGTCGTGGTCTTTGCCAGCTGCGCCGCCCTGTCGGTGGGGGATGGGTTCGGCATGGGCTTTTCCAAGGCCAAATCCGTGGACAAGGCCGAAGACGCCGCTTTGGCCAAGTGTGACGAGTTCACCACGAACTGCATCGTGTCCGCCTCGGTCTGCAACGACCAGTAAGCCGTTCAGATCGACAAACGCGCCATGGGAATGGGGGCAGGGGAGCCTTGGGTGCCCCGCTCGCGGTAGGGTGTCGTGTTGTAATGGCTGCGGTAGCATTTGGAAAAATGCGACGGGCTGGCAAAGCCACAAGCCAGCGCCACGTTGATCACGCTCATATCCGTCTGCATCAGCAGGTTGCGCGCCTTTTGCAGGCGCAATTCCATGTAATAGCGCTTGGGGCTGCGGTTCAGGTAACGCCGGAACAGCCGTTCCAGCTGCCGCGTCGACATGCCCACCTCCTCGGCCAGTTCGGCAGGCGACATCGGGTCCTCGATATTGCCCTCCATCATCTGGATGACCTGGGACAGTTTCGGATGCCGCACGCCGATCCGCGTCGGGATCGACAGGCGTTGGGTGTCCTGATCGGTCCGCGGGGTGGAATAGATCAGCTGATCGGCCACGGTATTGGCGACATCCTCGCCATGACCCGCCGCAATCACCTTCAGCATCAGGTCCAGGGACGAGGTGCCCCCCGCCGTGCTCCAGCGGTTGCCGTCCATCACGAAGACCGACTTGGTCAGGTCAACCTCATCGAACTCCTCCAGGAACCCATCCTGATTTTCCCAGTGGATCGTCGCCTTCTTGCCATCCAGCAGCCCGGCCTTGGCCAGCGCATAGGACCCGGTGCACAGGCCGGCAATCGTCACCCCCCGCCGCGATTCGCGGCGCAGCCAGTTCAACACCGGCTTGGTCGTGGCCTTTTGCACGTCGATGCCGCCACACACCAGCAAGGTGTCCTCGCGGTCAATCTCATCCAGCCCCATGTCCAGACGGAACGACGCGCCATTGGAACAGGTCGCATACTCGCCCGTCTCGCCCGCCAGTGCCCAGGAATAGATCGGATGCCCGACCACCCGGTTGGCAATCCGCAACGGTTCAACCGCCGAGGCGAAGGACAGCATGGTAAAGCGGTCCAGCAGCAGGAACACGAACCGCCGCGGCCGTTCGTCCGGCGCGGTCAGTGTCGCTTTGCGGGGGGGTGTAGCCATGATGCGACCTGCCATGTCGGTTTTGACGCATGGATAGGCGGATTGCAGCAGCGCCGCAAGGGCATTCGGCGGCTTTCTCCCTTTGCTTTCCATATGGTTTTCCGTATACGGCGCCGTGAAGTTTCAGACGGCCATCGGAAGACGTGAGGATATTGCCATGACTAAGGGTTGGACCAAATCGGACTGGCGCGCCAAGCCCCGGGTGCAGATGCCGGATTATCCCGAAATGACCGCACTGAACGCGGTCGAACGGCAATTGGCCAAGTATCCGCCGCTGGTCTTTGCCGGTGAGGCGCGCACCCTGAAAAAGCAGCTCGCCCTGGCCGCCGAAGGCAAGGCGTTCGTGCTGCAAGGCGGCGACTGCGCTGAAAGCTTTGCCGAATTCTCGGCCGACAACATTCGCGACACCTTCCGCGTGATGCTGCAAATGGCCGTCGTGCTGACCTATGGCGCCAAGGTTCCGGTGGTCAAGATCGGCCGCATGGCGGGCCAGTTCGCCAAGCCACGCTCGGCGGGCACCGAGGTGATCGGCGGGGTCGAACTGCCGTCTTACCGCGGCGACATCATCAACGGCTTTGACTTCACCGCCGCCGACCGCATCCCCGATCCGGCGCGGATGTTGCAGGCCTATACCCAATCCGCCGCCTCGCTGAACCTGCTGCGCGCCTTTTCGACCGGCGGTTTTGCCGACATTCACCGCGTGCACAGCTGGACCCTGGGGTTTGCCGAACATGACAAGGCCGAACGCTACCGCGAACTCAGCAACCGCATCGCGGACGCGTTGGATTTCATGACGGCAGCGGGCGTGAATTCCGATTCCGCCCATACCCTGTCGACCGTCGATTTCTACACCAGCCACGAGGCTCTGCTGCTGGAATACGAAGAGGCTCTGTGCCGCATCGACAGCCTGACCGGCCAGCCGGTGGCGGGCTCGGGCCACATGATCTGGATTGGCGACCGCACCCGTCAACCCGACGGCGCCCATGTCGAATTCTGCCGTGGCGTGCTGAACCCGATCGGCCTGAAATGCGGACCCACCACCACGGCCGAGGACCTCAAAATCCTGATGGCCAAGCTGAACCCGCAAAACGAGCCCGGCCGCCTGACCCTGATCGCCCGCTTTGGCGCGGGCAAGGTCGGCGACCACCTGCCACGCCTGATCAAGGCCGTTCAGGCCGAGGGGGCGAATGTGCTGTGGTCTTGCGATGCCATGCACGGCAACACGATCAAGGCGGCCTCGGGCTATAAAACCCGCCCCTTCGAATCGGTGCTGCGCGAAGTGCGCGAGTTCTTTGCGATCCACAAGGCCGAGGGCACGATCCCCGGCGGCGTGCATTTCGAGATGACGGGCCAGGACGTGACCGAATGCACCGGCGGCCTGCGCGCCGTGTCGGACGAGGGGCTGTCGGACCGCTATCACACCGCCTGCGACCCGCGCCTGAATGCCAGCCAATCGCTGGAACTGGCCTTCCTGGTCGCGGAAGAACTGACCTCGCGCCGCGTCGAGACTCGCCGCATCGCGCTGTAAGGCGGCCCAAGCAAGATGGGCAAACCGCCTTTCCCTTCCGGGAAAGGCGAACTGCCCATCCTACAAGTCAGTCATTCGCCCGGGGTTTGGGGTAGGGTGCGTGATCTCACGCACCGGCCCGCTCAGTCCCGCGAATGGACCAGCCGCAGGTTGGGCTTGCCACGAGGCGGGCGGGGATAGGCCGGGGTAAAGCTAACCCCAGCTTCGGCCAGACCCGCCACGGGCTGATGATCCTCGGTCCGGCGGCCCGGCGCGATCCGGCGTTCGATCTTTTCGCTCAGCACCCCGGCAATCGCAAAGCGGCGCGGCGCGCGGCCGACGACGCCGTGCAGGCCCATGCAGCCCAGCACCAGGTCGGTATCGCCGCGCGCGGCCGTCAGCGGCAACAGCAGCATCCGCGCCTCCATCGCCGGGCGCCCGATGCCACGTTCCGCCTCCATCCAGATTTCCAGCGTCGACGGTCCGGTGAAAACGCCCTCCAGCGCCTCGGCCAGCCGGGTGCGGCCCAAGGGCTCGATCAGCGACGACACCGGCATCCCCCGCACATCCATCCCCATCAAGTCATGCAGTTGCATCCCCGCCAGACGGAACCGCGCAATCCCCGGCGCGACCCGCTCCAGCAGAAAGGTGTTCTCCAGCGCCCCCGCGATGCCACGCGGGTCAACCTCATCGCGGCGGGGCAGGGCGCCCCCGTCGCGCAAGCCCTCCCAATAGGCGCGCACCTCGGCCAGCATCGCAAACCGGGTCGCCTCGATCCCCGCGTCCGAAGACCCGTCGCGACCACCCTTGCCAAAGTAAGACATCTGATCAATCCCTCTGTCAGGGTCCTGCGACCCGCCACGAACGCGTTGTTGCCCCGGACATGCTCTGCTAAGTCTGGGCGACGGTTAACTCCGGTTAATCCTGTGGCAACACAGGTTACCGAAGCCTTAACATACCGCATCTGGCCGGGATTTGGCGGACAATCTCGACAAATGGTAAACACTTGGCCCGCCCGGAGGAAACCGATGACCGTTTCAATGACAGGCTTTGCCGCCCGCAAGGGCCAGGGCGCCGGGCACAGCTGGATGTGGGATGTGCGCTCGGTCAACGGCAAGGGGCTGGACCTGCGCCTGCGGGTGCCCGACTGGATCGACGGGCTGGAACTGGCCCTGCGCGGCGAGCTTGCGCGCACCTTACAGCGGGGCAACGTGTCCTTGTCCTTGAAGGTCGCCCGCGACGGCCTGGCCGAGGGGGTCGAGGGGTTGCGCGTCAATCCCGCCGCCCTGTCCGCCGTTTTGCTGGCCCTCGCCGCGGTCGAGGATCATGCCATGGTGCACGGCCTGACCCTGCGCCAACCCACCTCGGCCGATGTGCTCGCGGTGCGCGGCGTGCTTGATTCCTCAGCCGTCGATGTCGATGTCGCCCCCCTGCGCGCCGCGATTCTGGCCGACCTGCCCGCCCTTCTGGCCGAATTCCAGGCGATGCGCGCCGCCGAGGGCCTGGCCCTGAACGCCGTCATCGCCGCCCAACTGGACCAGATCGCCACCCTCGTGGCCCAGGCCGGAACCGAGGCCGCTGCCCGCCGCGACGCCCAATCCACCGCCCTGCGCGAGGCCCTGGCCCGCGTTCTGGCCAATGCCGAGGGCGTCGATGAAACCCGCCTTGCCCAGGAACTCGCAATGATCGCCGTGAAAACCGACGTGACCGAGGAGTTGGACCGCCTTGCCGCCCACATCGCCGCCGCCCGCACCCTGTTGGCCGATCAGGCCCAGGTCGGCCGCAAGTTCGATTTCCTGATGCAGGAATTCATGCGCGAGGCGAATACCCTGTGTTCCAAGGCGCAATCCATGACCCTCACCCGCATCGGGCTTGACCTGAAAACCACCATAGATCAGATGCGCGAACAGGTTCAAAACGTGGAATGACCATGACCAAACGACGCGGGCTCTTGCTGATCCTGTCGTCGCCCTCGGGCGCCGGCAAAACCACCCTGACCCGCCGCCTGATGGACTGGGACCCCGCGATCCGCTTTTCGATTTCCGCCACCACAAGGCACCCGCGCCCCGGTGAAACCGATGGCCGCGAATACTATTTCCGCAGCCGCACCGATTTCGAACAGATGGTCGCGACGGGCGAGATGCTGGAACATGCCGAGGTGTTCGGCAATTTCTACGGCAGCCCCAAGGCCCCGGTTCAGTCCGCGATGGACGAAGGCCGCGACACCGTGTTCGACATCGACTGGCAGGGCGGCCAGCAAATCCGCAACTCCTCCCTTGGCCGCGATGTGGTGTCGGTCTTTGTCCTGCCCCCCTCGATTGCCGAGTTGGAGCGTCGTCTGCGGGGCAGGGGCCAGGACAGCGAAGCGGTCATCGCCGGCCGCATGGCCAAAAGCCGGGACGAGATCAGCCATTGGGCCGAATACGATTATGTGATCGTCAACACCGATCTGGACGCCGCCTTCAACGATTTGGTAACCGTTCTTCAGGCAGAACGGATTCGGCGGGATCGGCAACCGGACCTGGCCGATTTTGTCCGCGGCCTGAACAAGGAGTTTGAAGCCAGATGAAATACGCCCTTGACGGCATCGCCCCCGAGGTCGGCACGGGGGTCTGGATTGCCCCCAATGCCTCGGTGATCGGCAAGGTGGTGCTCGAGGATGCGGCGAATGTCTGGTTCGGCGCCGTCCTGCGTGGCGACACCGAGGTGATCTGGGTCGGTGCCGGCTCCAACGTGCAAGACAACGCCGTGCTGCACACCGACAGGGGCTTTCCCCTGCTGATTGGTGCCAATTGCACCATCGGCCATTCCGTCATCCTGCATGGCTGCACGATCGGCGAGGGCAGCCTGATCGGCATGGGGGCCACCATCCTGAACGGCGCGAAAATCGGCAAGGGCTGCCTGATCGGTGCCGGGTCGCTGGTGACCGAGGGCAAGGAAATCCCCGATGGCACGCTGGTCATGGGCCGCCCCGCCCATGTCACCCGCCTGCTCTCGCCCGAGGAGGTCGAGAAACTGCAAGGCGGTGCCGCCCATTACCGCGCCAACGCCGCCCGCTACGCCGCAGGGCTCAAGCAACAGCGCAAATAAAAAGGGGCCGCGTGGCCCCTTTGGTCTGGTCGTGGTGTCGGGGCCTCAGCCCCAGACGGCCTTGCGCGCAATTTCCGGCGCATCCTCGGGGTA
>CAMBWO010000134.1 GCA_945871285.1 Pseudorhodobacter antarcticus
CACAACCCGCACGCCAGGCTGAAAGCTCTCCGCCACAATCCGCGCCTTCAAGTCCAAAGGCCACCGTCGGTTGCCGCGCCGAGGTTCAACTACCTCGCACCGACCCACAAACCCGTCCCCACCATCCGCCATGCCGACCTCCCAATGCGTTGAGAGACCTTCTGACAGCACGCACCGCGTTCAGAAATACGCCAATTCAATGGGACAGAGACGGCGCTTACAGAGCAGGTTGAACTCCTGGCGCTCCGGATCCGGAGCCGGCTTGTCGCGAGCGCCCCGGTCTGATGAAACTGGCGCGGGTCTTTTGCAATAACAGGCTGTTGAAAAAGTGCTGAGGCTCTTCGGCCACGTGCCAGAAACTGGGAAATCCGTCCACAACCGGCACGAAGAACGCCAGTTTATGGCTGTTTTTGGTCAGAAACGGAACGGTTTTTGGTCAAGAGGCAGGCTCAGATTCCTTTTTCAGCAGTCTGTTAAATATAGGCCGCCCATGCGGATCGGGGCCGGTGGCTTTCATGCCGACATTCGGCAGCACCTTGGCAATTTGGGAAACGATCTGACCCAGACCATGCAGGAATTGTTGAACGACCCGCTGGATGACCTTGCCCATATCGAGAACCGGGTCAAAGCCTTGACAGCCAAAGTCGACGTGATTGCAAACGAAGAAGGGGCGATCCGCAGATTGTTAACAATCCCCGGATCGGCGCTTTGAGTGCACTGTGCTTGGGACGGCGGCAGGGCAACGGACGGCCGACAGTTCTGGAAGGCGCGAGACATGGCGGTTTGGCTGGGACTTGTGCCTGCAGAACATTTGACGGGAGGAAAGCAGATCCTTCTCGGGATCAGCAAGTGCGGAAACAGAAATGTGCGCCGTCTGAACATCCAGGGCGCGCGATCGTGCTTTCTGCACCTGAACCGCGAAAGCCTTGCTCTGGGGCGCTAACTGAGCGCCTTGGAAGCCCAAACCCACCGCAACAAAGCCGTCGTTGCCCTGGTCAACAAGCTGACACGCATCGTCTGGGCGATCCTGACGCAACCCGGCAACGTCTATTTGCGGTCAAAAGGGGCAGCTGCCTGAGCTGAACCTTCGCCGCAAAACCCCTTGCAAGGGAAGTGCTTGTCGGTGGTGCAAGCGTCACCTGCCAGCCAGCAGATGACCAAACGTTTGATCGACCACTGGTAAGCCACGCGCAAAAAAAGCGGGACAAGATCCCATGCCACTAATCGGGGACCCGAGCGGCGGATCTCATCAAGGCCTTGTCGCCAGAAGCGGCTGACTGATCAGAGGCCGGATACATTTACGCAAGCCGGTGCGTCACCCACAAAAACCCTGCAATAGCGGGCGGACCAGCCATCCTTTCCAAGAGCCTCCTTCTAAAGATTGGCCTGCATGCTCAGGTCTTCAGACATCCGCTTTAGCCGATGGTTCTCGTCTCACATCGCCTTCATCTGGCTGATCAGCGACGCATCCATGCCGCCATACTTCGCCCGTCATTTGTAAAACGAGGCGTTGCTCATGCCATGCTCGCGGAACAGCTCGGCAACCGGCACTCCGCCTTCAGCCTGCCGCGGGATCGCGATGATCAGAACCTCAGTTTATCTGCTTGTCTTCATTCGAAATCTCCTCATGCATCTTGCCGAGAAAATTCTGCTTATGCAGCCCCCTACTTTCGGGAGGATTACCGATCCATGCGCTGCACGGGCCCGAGGTCAACTGCATCTCGAAGGCCAAGGCGCGGATGCGCTACGAATTCGGCTGCAAGGTCAGCATCGCGGCCACCTTGGACGAGGACTTCGTCTTGGGCATGCGCAGATTCCCCGGCAACCCCGACGACGCCCACACTCTGCCCGCGACTCTGGAGCAGGTGGAGATCCTGATCGATCAGCGCCCCGACCTTGCCGTCGTTGACCTTGGCTATCGAGGCCATGGGGCGCTGAGGACCTGCGAGCTGATCGACGGCGCACGACGTGGCCTGATGCCAAAGCTGATCGCAAACCTTCGAGGTCGCGATGCCATCGAAGCCGAAATCGGCCACATGAAAACCGACGTACGCCTGTCCAGCCCCCCTTAAGGGCACCCTCGGCGACGTCCTCTTTGCCCCGCTTTGTGGCTGCGAGCACAACATCCCAAAAATCCTGGCATAGCTCAGGGCTTTCATAGTCGGCGCGTTCCTGAAGACGCTTCGCGAGACCGACCAAGATACCCACCAGAACTGCCTGACGGCGTTGTTCAGGGCGAACTTAGGCGCGTTCGCATCCGATCGTGCGGGTGGCTCCGGGGTAGGCGGGCGATGGGGATGTGTCGAGTTGGACCCAGTAGTGGCGTCACTCCGGGATGGTGGCGCTTGATGAGGCTGAGGGCGCGGCGGCGCGTCCGGGCGCATTGGGTCTGGGATCAGGGGCGGGTGGCGCGGCTGAGGTCGGCCAGAATGGTGAGGGCGGCGGCACGGGGGTCGGGGGAGGCCCAGATCGGGCGGCCGACGACGACATGGTCGGCCCCGTCGGCCACGGCCTGATAGGGGGTGGCAATGCGTTTCTGGTCGCCGGCCTCGCTCCCCAGGGGGCGGACGCCGGGGGTGATGATCAGCTTGCCTGCGGCCTGGGGCAGGGCGCGGATCAGGGCGGCCTCTTGTGGGGAGGCGATGACGCCATCGGCGCCGGCCTCCAATGCGCGGGCGGCGCGTTCCAGGGTGATCTGGTGGATGTCGCCGGGTTTGATGAGGTTGGCATCCAGATCGGCGCGGTCAAGTGAGGTAAGGATGGTGACGGCCAGGATTTTCATGCGGCCCTTGGATTGGGCGGCGGCGGTGACGACCTGGGGGTCGCCGTGGACGGTCAGAAAATCGAGGTCATATTGGGCCAGGCCGCGCACGGCCGCCTGCACTGTTGCGCCGATGTCGAACAGTTTCATGTCCAGAAAGATGCGTTTGCCGTGTTCCTGTTTCAGGTCGTTGGCCAGGGCCAGGCCGCCGCCAGTGAGCATGCCGAGGCCGATCTTGTAAAAGCTGACGGCGTCGCCGAGGCGGGTGACGAGGTCCATGCCTTGCAGCAGGTTCGGCACGTCGAGGGCAACGATCAGGCGGTCATCGGGGGTGGGGTGTGACATGGAGACCTATCGGTTTTGGTGCTGATGCGCGCAAGGCGGGTGGGCTGTCAAGGATGGATGGAAATTTCGCGGCGGCGGTGTAGGGTAATTGGGGTTAGACAGGAGGGCAGCATGGGTAGTGGCAGCAAGGAGGACCCTTGGGTTCTGAAAACTCCGCCGGGGACGTCGGAGTATCTGATGTGGCGGGATGAGGCGGCGGGTCTGTTGGTGTGCATGGTGGGCACGACCAAGCTGACCTATCACGCCCGCTGTCTTGAGGATTTGCAGGCGATGCTGCGGGCGCGGGGGGATTGGGTGCAGCTGGGCAGTGCCGATGAGGGCAAGCCGGTGGTCGCAGGGTCGGTCGAGGCCTGGGCGCGGGACGAGGCCAATCCGGTGGGCGGGTATTACGGCAGCCGCAAGGGCTATCGCGGGCGGTTTGCCAATTATGTGCCGCCGCTGATGGAGGCGTTGGGGCTGGCGGAGGTCGAGCATAACCCCAAGGGCAACCGGATGCGGGCGGTTTAGGGGTGCTGCTGGAGGTGTGCGTGGATGACGCGCCGGGTCTGGCCGAGGCAGTGGCGGGCGGGGCGGACCGGGTGGAGTTGTGCGCGGCGCTGGGCGTGGGCGGGTTGACGCCGTCGCCGGGGCTGATGGAGGTCGCGGCGGGGTGTGGGGTGCCGTGTTACCCGATGATCCGGCCAAGGCCGGGGGATTTCTGCTTTGACGCCGCCGAGGTGGCCGTGATGCGGGCCGACATAAGGGCGGCGCGGGCGGCGGGGTTGGGGGGTGTGGTGCTGGGGGCCGAGCGGGGCGGGCGGCTGGATCTGGGCGTGTTGGCCGATCTGGTGGCCGAGGCGGAGGGGATGGACCTGACGCTGCACCGGGTGATTGACCTGATGGCGGATGTCGAGGCGGCGGTCGAGATGGCGGTGGCGCTGGGGTTCCGGCGCATGCTTTCCTCTGGCGGGGCGCGGGTGGCGCATGAAGGGGTGGCGCGGCTGGGCGTCATGATGCGGGCGGCGCGGGGGCGGCTGTCGGTGATGCCGGGGTCGGGGGTGACGGTGCAGACCTGGCCGCTGTTGGCGGGGCTGGGGGTGCGCGAGGTGCATGCCAGTTGCGCGGTGGGGTTGGGGGCCAAGGCGGATGCGTTCGGGTTTGTCACGGGGGCCGAGCGGCGGTGCGACCGGGGGCGTGTGGCGGGGTTGAAGGCGGTGTTGGGGTAGGGTGCGTGATTCACGCACCCCGGTTGCGTTACGCCCCTGCCCCGGTCAGTTCCGCCAGATCCTGCGCCGAAAGGACCAGCCTTGCGCCGCGGGCCAGACTTTCCAGTTGTTTCACTGATGTGGCCGAGGCGATGGGGGCGGTAATGCCGGGTTGGGCGATGATCCAGGCGAGGGCGATTTCGGCGTGGGCGGCGCCGGTGCGGGCGGCAACAGCGTCCATCGCGGTCAGGATTTTCAGGCCACGGGGGTTGAGGAAGCGGGACATGCCGGCGCCGCGGGCGCTGAGGCCAAAGTCGGCCTCGGTGCGGTATTTGCCGGTCAGGAAACCGGACGCGAGGGAGTAGTACGGGATGGCGCCCATGCCGTTGGCGACGACCATGTCCTGCACGGCCCCCTCATACGCCGATCGGTTCAGCAGGTTGTATTCGTTTTGCAGGGTCTGATAGCGGGGCAGACCCTTGGCGTCAGACAGCTCAAGCGCGTTGCCCAGAAGGGTGGCGTCGTAGTTCGAGCAGCCGATGGCGCGGACCTTGCCCGCCTTGAGCAGCGCGTCATAGGCCGACAGGGTTTCCTCCTCGGGCGTCGCGGGGTCAGGCCAGTGGGTTTGATACAGGTCGATCACGTCGATTTGCAGGCGTTTGAGGCTGCCCTCAACCGCCTGAACGATCCACGAGGCGCGCAGGTCGCGGCGGCCTTGCCCCATGTCTGACCCCACCTTGGTGGCGATCACCACGCGGTCGCGGTTGCCACGGGCCTGCATCCAGCGGCCGATGATGCGTTCGCTTTCGCTGTCATTGCCGGGAACCCAGCGGGAATAGACGTCCGCCGTGTCGATGGCAGTGAAGCCTTCGGCGACGAAGGCATCCAGCACCGCAAAGGAGGCGGTTTCATCGGCCGTCCAGCCAAAGACGTTGGAGCCGAGCATGAGCGGCGGGATGGAGATGCCAGAGTGGCCAAGGGGGCGGTTTGTCATGGGGGGCCTTTCACTGTTTGGCACACAACAGCACGGATGGGGCGGCAGAGTCGAGGCTGCTGGCAATTGGGTCGGGCTGCGCTAGGTTTCGGGAAAGGGAGATTTTCCATGCAACTTGGCGTTTTATACCTTTCGACGGCGGCAGTTTTCTTGATCCTGGACGGGATCATGTTGACGCTGGTGATGAAGCCGCTGTTCACCCGGCACATCGGCGCGTTGATGATTGAGCCGATCCGCGGGGTGCCGGCACTGCTGTTTTATGCGGCCTATGTGGCGGGGTTGCTGTATCTGGTGTCGTGGCCTGCTTTGAAAACCGGGGCGCCGGTGGTGGTGGTGGCGGCGATCATCGGGGCGATGGCCTATGGCACCTATGAGTTCACGAGCTATGCGATCATGCGTGATTGGCATTGGCAGATGGTGGCGACCGATTTCATCTGGGGTACGGTGCTGACGGCGTTTTCGGCCTGGGCAGGGGTGGCGATCACGCGGGCCTTGGTGGGCTGAGCCTTGTGCCCGGCGGGGCGCTTGGTAAGGTGCGGCGATGGGATCCTCGCGCACCGTTCCGCTGATTGTTGCTGTTGCCCTGTTGATGGAGAACATGGACGCGTCGGTCTTGGCGACCAGCCTGCCGGCGATCGCGCGGGATTTGGGGGCGGACCCCATTCATCTGAAACTGGTGCTGACCAGCTATTTGCTGGCGCTGGCGGTGTTCATTCCGGCGTCGGGCTGGGTGGCGGACCGGTTTGGGGCGCGGGTGGTGTTTCGCTGGGCGATATTGGTGTTCACGCTGGGGTCCATCGGCTGTGGGTTGTCGCAGGATTTGGGGCAGTTGGTGGTGGCGCGGGTTGTGCAGGGTATTGGCGGGTCGATGATGATGCCGGTGGGGCGGCTGATCCTGTTGCGGGCGGTGCCGCGCGAGGGGTTGGTCGAGGCGCTGGCCTGGTTGACGGTGCCGGCGCTGATTGGGCCAGTGCTGGGGCCGCCGCTGGGCGGATACATCACGACCTATTGGGACTGGCGGTGGATCTTCTGGATCAACGTGCCGCTGGCGGTGTTGGGCCTCGTGTTGGTGACGGCGCTGATCCCGAACATCCGCGAGGAAGCGGTGCGGCGGTTTGATGCGGTGGGGTTCTTGCTGATCGGGCCGGGGTTGGCGGCGCTGTTGTCGGGGGTGACGCTGGCGGGGTTGGGGTTAGCCTCAACCGGGGTGATTGGCGGAGTGGTGGGGGCGGGGGCGGTGTTGCTGGGCCTGTATCTGCGCCATGCGGGGCGGGTCGAAGCGCCGATTCTGGACCTGAGCCTGCTGCGGCTGCCGTCGTTTCGCATCACGGCGGTGGCGGGCACGTCGTTTCGGGTGGCGGTGGGGGCGTTGCCGTTCCTGTTGCCGCTGTTGTTGCAACTGGGCTTTGGCATGACGGCGTTCCAGTCGGGGATGCTGACCTTTGCCTCGGGGGTGGGGGCGATGCTGATGAAGTTTGCCGCACAGCCCCTGCTCCGGCGGTTCGGGTTCCGGGGGGTGCTGGTCGGCAATGCGCTGGTGTCGTCGGTCCTGCTGGCGGGGCCTGGGTTGTTCACGCCTGCGACGCCGGTCTTGATCATGCTGGTGGTGCTGTTCGTGGGCGGGCTGTCGCGGTCGTTACAGTTCACGGCGATCAACGCGATTTCCTATGCCGAGGTCGCGCCGGCGCGGTTGAGCCAGGCCACAAGCTTTGTGGCGGTGTTGCAGCAATTGTCGGGGTCGATCGGCATCACGCTGGCGGCGCTGGCGTTGGAGGTGACGGGGGCGCTGCGCGGGGTGGCGGCGGTGGACAGTGGCAATTTCGCGGTGGTGTTCGGGATGGTGACGGTGCTGGCCGCAGGCTCGGCGCTGGTGTTCCTGCGGTTGGACCGCAAAGCGGGGTCAGATCTGGTGCGGCATTGACAGGCTGGCCGGTTGGCGCAAGTCTGGCGGGCAAATTCAGGGGCGAGGCATATGGAAATCAACGTCAATTTTGATCGGCCGGATGAGGGCCCGAAATCGGGGCCGGTGACGGTGGGGTGGTTTTTGACCAGCGACAGGGGGGCCATTTTGTATGAGGCGCCCGAGCGGTTGATCTTTCGCCAGACCAACAAGGCCCATGCCAAAAGCGCCAGCCGCTGCCCGGCGGTCATTCAGATGGAAAGCCGGTATTTCGTGGTGAAATGCCCGTTCGACATCAACATCGGCTTTGGCCGGGATGACAAGGGCAAGGGGCATCTGATCAACCGGGCGGGGGTCGCCTCGCCCGTGCGGGGCAACAAGCTGAACGAAATCCTGACGCTGGTGAGCGAGACGGAGTGGCGCTATCCAGACCGGCCAACGGTGCAGATGGTGCTGCCCTATTGTTTCATCGCGGACGAGTTGGTCTATATCAGCCAGATCGGGACATTTGCGCATTATCGGCCAAACCCCCTGCCCGGCACGATCTTTGGCGGGCGGTTCCCGTTGAACGTGTGGCCGCGGCCGCTGATGTGGGCGTTTGAGTGGCATGAGCCGGAGAAGGACATTGTCCTGCGCCGGGGCGAGCCGCTGTTTTATTGCCAGTTCGAGGCTGAGGGGCCGGACCGCCCGGTTCAGGTGGTGGAGGCCGAGCGGACGCCGGAGTTGAGCAAATACATGGACCAGATCAGTGGGGTGGTGAATTATGTCAACCAGACCTTTGGCCTGTTCAAGGCGGCGGAGGCGCTGCGCCCAGCCAAGTTGCTGACGCCGAGGGTGAAAGGGTAGGGTGCGTGATTTCACGCACCGCTCTGTTGCGGCAAAGGTGCGTGAAATCACGCACCCTGCCCATGACCCATGATGCGCAGTTCGCTGGAGGTTTACGAGGTGGCGGCGGGTCAGGTCAGGGTGGTGTTTCAGACCGACGACCTGATCGAGGCGCCGAACTGGGACCCGCTCGGGGGTGGGTTTTTGGTCAATGGCGGGGGGCGGCTCTATCGGGTGCCGTGGGAGGCTCCGTGTCTGGCGCCCGTGGAGACGGGCGGGCTGGTGCGGTGCAACAACGACCATGGGTTCAGTCCGGACGGGACGCAGGTTGCGTTTTCCTGTCATCGGGAGAATGGGGCGGAGATCTTTGTCATGTCGGCGGAGGGGGGCACGGCTCGGGTGATTTCGCCGCGTGCGCCAAGCTGGTTTCATGGCTGGGCGCCGGACGGCGGCAGCGTTGTTTATGCGGCGGCGCGGGGGGAGCGGCGAGAGGTGGATATTTGCGTGATGCCGCTGGGCGGGGTGGAGCGGCGGTTGACCTCGGGTGAGGGGCATAGCGACGGGCCGGAATTCTCGGCCGACGGGACGCGGGTCTATTATAACTCGGACCGGGACGGGCATGCGCAGATTTGGGTGATGGGGGTGGATGGGTCTGGGCAGAGGCAGGTGTTTGCGGATGAGTTTGTGAACTGGTTTCCGCATCCGTCGCCTTGTGGGCGGCAGGTGCTGTATCTGGCCTACGCTCCGGGGACTGAGGGTCATCCGCGGGATTTGCCGGTGGCACTGTGTCTGATGGACCCGGACGGGCGCAATCGGCGGCGGGTGGTTGAGATGATTGGTGGGCAGGGGTCCATCAACGTGGCATCATGGGCGCCTGATGGCGGGGCGTTTGCCTATATGCGTTTTGGATAACAGGAGGACGGAATGGCGGTGACGTTGAAGGAATTGCTGGACGCGGCGAATGCGGCGGTGCCGCGGATTTCGGGCGCGGAGGCGCAGGCCATGGTGGCGGCGGGGGCCGTGTTGGTGGACATTCGCGACGGGCTGGAGTTGCAGGACAGCGGCAAGGCCGAGGGGTCGCTGCACATTCCGCGCGGCTTGCTGGAGTTTCGAGCGGACCCGGCGTCATCGAGCCATGACGCAAGGTTGAGCCCCGACCGGCCAGTGGTGCTGCATTGTGCGGCGGGCGGGCGGGCGGCGTTGGCGGGGAAGTTGTTGCTGGATATGGGCTATACCAAAGTGTTCAATCTGGGTGGGTTCAAGGATTGGGTTGAGGCGGGCGGGCCGGTGGAGAAGGCGTAAGACGGGGGTTTCACACCCCCGACAGCCTTGGGCCGGGCCCAAGGCTGTTCCCCCGTGGAGTATTTGGGCCAAAGTGAAAGGGTGAGGGATGGTGCGTTGGGTCTGGGGTGTGGTGCTGGCATTGGCCTTGGTCGGGCCAGCGCAGGCCGAGGTGGCGTATCGCGAGGTGCCGTTGCAGTTCATCGCGGCGTTGGGCGGGCCGGGGGAAACCTCGGGGACCAATGCGCAATTGTGGGGGCATTGGGAGGTCGATCCGGGGTCGCGGGGAGTGTGGTTGAGCGTGTTTCCGGCGCTGGCGGTGACGAAGGTGGCCCCGGCGGGTTGGTCTTTTGACGTGCAGGATTGGTGGCTGGAGGAGCATGGGTTGATCATGGAGGCGCCAGCGTTTCCGCTGGCGCCGGGGCAATATGTGGTGACGGGCGGGCGGGCGGTGACGAGCGTGCTGACGATCGGGACGCCGGATGCCGAGGGGGCGCAAAGCTGGTCATTGGCGGATGGAGCGACGTTGCAGGATGTGACGCATATGGGCTGCCGGGCGGCGCGGTACACGCCCAAGGCGGGGGTGGAATGCACGCCCGAGGCGGCGCCGGCGGGGAAGTTTCCGCTGATGCCGGGCGACACGATGCCGGGGGTGCAGGGTTGTGCGCAGCAGGATTATGCCGTGTTGTTTCTGGTGGGGCTGGTCGACTGAGCGCCGGTCAGGATTTTCAGGAAATCGCGCAACAGGGCCACGCGGCGGGGGCGGAAGCTGGCGTCGGTCATTGTGACGTCTGACATCAGGTCGAGCCGGAAACGCCAGAAATCCTGACGCAGGGTGCAGAAGGCCAAAAGCATCAGGGTGCGGTCGAGAAACACGACCGACAGGGGCCTGATGCGGCGTTGGGTTTGGGCGCCTGAGGCGTCGGTATAGGTCAGGTCGAGCGCCAGTTCATCCCAGCAGGCCTGGCGGACCTGTTCCAGATGAGCGGGGGCGGCGGGGCGTTTTTCATAGCGGTAGGTTTGCTGGACGGCGTGGATTGCCTGACGTTGCACGCGTTCGGGCAGGGTGGCGGTGATCTTGGCCAAGGCGGCGGTGGCGGCGCGGGCGAGGGCGGGGTCGCCGGCGAGGCGGACTTCGGAGAGGCCGAGGACGAGGGCCTCGATTTCCAACCTTGTGAACATTTGCGGGGGAAGGGCGGGGTCTTCGGTCAGGGTGTAGCCGACACCCGCCTCGCCGCCGATCAGGGCGCCGGCGGCGCGCAGGGCGGCGATGTCGCGGTAAAGGGTGCGGGGGGAGACCTCGGTCTCCTCGGCCAGACGGGCGGCTGTCACGGGTTGCGGCAGGGTGCGCAGGCGGAACAGGCGGTCGGCGCGGGCCAATGGGGGAGCCTCCGACGGGAGTATTTGGGCCAGAATGAAGGTGGGATACTGTCAGGAACTGGCAGGATGGGGGGAGCATAAGGGCTGTATCGAAGCACGCAAGGAGAATGACATGCTGAAACTGATACATGCGCCGATGTCGCGGTCATCGCGGATATTGTGGCTGATTGAGGAGATGGGGATTGCCGACAAGGTGGCGGTGGAGCGGGTCACGATCCGGCGGTTTGATGGGTCGGGGCAGCGCGATCTGACCAACCCGCATCCCGAGGGCAAGGTGCCGGTGCTGTTTCATGACGAGACGATGATCATGGAGAGCGGGGCGGTGATGCTGTATTTGACGGCGTTGTTTCCGGACAGTGGCATGGCGCCGAAGCCGGGGACGGCGAAGCGGGGCGAGTTTCTGACCTGGTTGTTCTGGTATGGGTCGGTGATGGAGCCGGTTTTGACGCTGGCGGCGGCGGGGATTGACCATCCCTATATGACGGCTAGCATTCGCGGGGTGGCGGAGGTGACTGCGCGGTTGCATGCGGCGCTGGAGAAGGGGCCGTGGTTGTTGGGCGAGACGTTCAGCGCGGCGGATTTGCTGTACTTTTCGCCCTATAACTGGTTTCAGGACGCCATTCCGGAGGACCCGCTGATCCGCGATTGGGTGGCGCGGTGCAATGCGCGGCCGTCGATTGCGGCGGTGCAGGC
>CAMBWO010000135.1 GCA_945871285.1 Pseudorhodobacter antarcticus
GGTTCGATTCCGATACCCGCCTCCATTTTCTTGTACAAACTGCTGAAACCGCACAGCTTTGTGTATGTGGTTCAGTTTGGTCGGATGGCCCGAGGCAGAATTCCCCTTGACTGGACTGTGTTTAGTTTCAATGCTGGATGGCAGTCGGCGAATGCGGCTGAAAGTTTGATGAGACGTGGCGACCCTTTGTCGCGACTGCGACAAATGCACCACGCAGGGGGCATTGTCCAATGACGCCTGATTATGACGCAAGCCCGGCCATGTTCCGAAACCATCCCTTGGCGTTCGTGGGTGCGGTCATGTTGATCGCCGCCTTCGGCCTGGGGATCCTGATCTTGTTGTATTGGTATATCAAGGTGCGCTCGGTTCGGTTGACGATCACGGGGGACCTGATCCATCTGTCGCAGGGGATCTTCAGCAAATCTCAGACCGACATCGACGTGCAGGAAATTCGCTCGGTTTCCGTCCGCCAGGGGTTCTGGCAACGCGTTTTCGGCGTGGGCCTGATCGAGGTGTTCACCACTGGCGACCAGCCAGAATTCTCATTGGACGGGATGCCGGACCCCAATTTTGTGCGCGATCATATCCGCGGACGCACGATGACGCTGAGGAATGGCGACAAATGAACCCATCCCGGCCATCGGAGCGAACCCGCCTTGTGCTGTTGGCAGTGTTGGGCCTGTGTGTCGTCGGTTTGATGGTGTGGGGCATATCGGTTCTTGTCCCGGAGCTGATGCACTGGGGCAGTTCGGTCTTTTCGCCCGGCCTTGGGCTGCGGACCTCGGCCATCATCGCGGCGCTTGTCGCCTTCACGGCGCTGCTTGTGCTGACCTTTGCGGCGGGGGATGGTCTGCTGGGCGAAATCCAGTTCGTGATTCCGGGATTCTTTGTGTTCTTCCTGTTCTTCTGGCTGATGACGGCTTGGGTTTTCTGAGGGCGGATTGGCGTCAATTCTGGTGAGATTGACGCCAAGGAAGCCGTTGATCAGGCGCCGAACCACGTCCGGCCAAAAATGACGAGGATCTGACCAAAGCTGCGCGTCAGCTCCAGCGGCACACCGACGCCGGTCAGATCGCCCTGAACCTGAACCTTTTCATAAATGCCGTCATCATTGGCGCGACCGCTGTTGGTCATGCGCATGGTTCCTGTCACGCCGTCCACCACGGCAAAAGGATCGGCCGCGGCAAACGGATCACCCCCACCGACACCCGGAAGCACCAGGTTCAACTGGTATTCCTGCTGGTGCGAACTGCCGGCAGCGGCGTCCGCCAGGGGCATGTTGCCTTCGAGGGCAAAGGAAAGATCACCGCATTTGACTTCGAACTTCATTTGCCACGCGTCGTTGGCATAGGCGTAGATGGCATCACCGCTCCAAGCACAGCTTGCGCTGTCGCGTTGTCCGACATGGGGCACGATGAAATTGTCAAACCGGACCGAGTCGATCTGGGTGTTGTAGGTGATTGCCTCGGTTCCAGTGGCCGTTTCCTGAAGTTGTTTTATCAGCTGGTTTCCCAGCGCCTTGGCCGAGGCAGAGGGGTTTTCGGGCGCCATGACCAGATTGCCCCGGAAAGAGCTGTTCTCGGCTCCAGCGGACCCTGCGCGCAGGTAATTCGCCAGAATCGTGCCGGCGTTGGTGTAGCCGTCAGACTTGGCTTCGACGGTGAAGCCCCCGGAATAGCTGATCCGCGGCAAGGACTGGCTGGGGTTGTTGGGGTTCTTGATGGTGCCGTTGCCATTCACGGCGCAGGCCTCGTCGATGCGGCTGAGGCCAAGCCAGGCGCTGGCTCCGGCCGAACAGGTGACGACAAGCGAAGTGGTGCCGCTGCGGTCATCGACCGTCCCTTTGAAAACGTCTTTTTCATCGGACGAAAAGAGCGACGGTTGACTGATCTCCATCGTTACCGAGACTTGGTCGGTGGTGCTTTGGGCCAATAAAGGAATTGGGGTGAATGCGACGAGGGTTGCTGCGAAAAGGCGGGGTGCGTGCTGTGCCATGGTGTTGAAATCCCGATCATACCATTTGAGGAAACGGTTTACCGACAACGTCCTGAAAATCGGCACCGCCAACGTCTTTGTCCGCCGAGCGATCATCTGTGGCGTGGCGGCATTTTTCCACAGATGCGAGAGAATCCAAACGATTCTCTTTTGCCCGCGTCCAACGACCAATGTGCGCGCCGAAGGCTTTTGCACGAGACAAAAGGGACGGCGGACTAGGATTACCCCTGTGCCACCACAGCCGTGGCCGCCGCAAGGCCGTCGCCATGTGCAATACCCAGCGCCAGAAGCCCGGCCTGCATCACGGCAAGGGCACCAAGGGTCATGTGGGGGTTGACGTGGCCCATGTGGGCGACGCGCAGGGCACCATCGGCATTGGGATCCTCGGGCGTGGACATGCCCAGACCGATGCCAAGGGTCACACCGCCCTGCCCTTCGCACCAGCGGCGCAGGCGCGTGGCATCCGGCATGCCAAAGCGGGCGGCGGTGACCGAGTGGCCGCGGCTGGCGGGGTCGGCCACGTTCAACCGGATGGCGGGATTGCCCGTGGACCAGCCCTCAAAGGCGGCCCAGACGGTGCGGGCCAGCAGGGCGTGGCGGGCCCAGACCTGAGGCAGCCCCTCTTCGCGCAGGATCATGGTCAGCGCCTCGCGCAGGCCGAACAGGTGGTGCGTGGGCGCGGTGCCGTACCAGTATTGCCAGAACTCATCGGCATGGGCGCGGGGGGTCCAATTCCAATAGGGGGTGCGCAGGTCGCTGGTGGCGCAGCGGTCGGCGGCGCGGTCGGAAAACCAGACAAAGCCCATGCCAGGGGGCGTCATCATGCCCTTTTGGCTGGCGGCTACGGTAACATCGACGCCCCAATCATCCATCAGGAACCTGTCGCAGCCCATCGAGGCCACGCAATCGACGGCCAGCAGCGCCTTGTGGCCCACAGCATCCATCACGTCGCGTAGGGCGACGATGTCGGTCTTGACCGTGGTCGCGGTGTCGACATGGGTGACAAGCACGGCCTTGAAATTGGGTTCGGCGCGCAGGGCCTGTTCGACCATGGCCCAGTCGGGTTGCGAAGAACGGCCGAAATCCAGCACCGTCACCTCGACCCCCAGACCGCGCACCGAATTGGCCCAGCCGTGGCCAAAGTTGCCGGTGGCCAGAACCAGCGCCTTGTCGTTGCGGGAAAACAGGTTGGTGTTTGCCGCCTCCCATGTGCCATGACCATTGGCGATATAGGCCGCCACATTGTGACGGGTTCCAGCGAGCAGGCGCAGGTCGGGCCACAGGGTTTCGACCATGTCGACCAAAGCGCCCTCATAGATGTTCGGCGAGGCTTGGTGCATGGCGGACAGCACCCTGTCCGGCATGACGGAGGGTCCGGGAATGGCGAGATAGGGGCGACCTGGGGTGAACATGCGCAATCCTTTGGGCTGATCCGCCATGGCTAGCCTTCGCCGAGGGTGGGGTCAATCGGTCCTGACCGCTTGCGGGTCTTGGGCGAAAAAGCTAGGACGGTGCGGCACCCCGGGCCATTCCGGCCACCGGGTCCGGATGTGTAGCCGCCCTGATGACTGGCACCTTGAAAGACCGCCTGCATGCCTGGCAGCGCAAGCTGACTGCGAAGATCGGCGGCGACATTTCAACGCCCGAGGCGCGGCGTGCGGCCAAGTGGCATTACCGGATGGTCGATCACGGCTTTTTTCGGGTGCTGTGGCGCAACCTGTATCAGATCGCACCGGGGGTTTGGCGGTCAAACCAGCCGTCGGCCAACCAGTTGGCGGCGTTGCACCGCAAGGTCGGGTTGCGTTCTGTGCTGAATTTGCGTGGCATGTCGCAGCAAGGGTTCTATCTGTTCGAGGCAGAGGTCTGCAGCAACCTTGGCATGACCCTGATCGACCTGCCGATGTCAGCCAGCCAAGCCCCCAGCCGCGACAGTCTGGAGCGGCTGATCGAAGTGTTTCACACCGCCGAGAAGCCGCTGCTGATCCATTGCAAATCGGGCGCTGACCGGACTGGTCTTGCAGCGATGCTGTATCTGCTGCTGATCGAAGGGCGCCCCGTGGCCGAGGCGCGTCGCCAGTTGAGTTTTGCCTATCTGCATGTGGCCAATTCGCCCGCCGGGGTGCTGGACCATTTCCTGCGCTGCTATGAAAAGGCACAGCGCGCCACGGGTATCGGGTTTCTGGACTGGATGCGCACCGACTATGATCCGCAGCAGGTGACCGCCTCTTTTGCGCGGTGGCGGGCGGGCGACCGGGATCTGGACAATGTCTGACGGGGCCATTCCGGCGCGGCGTTTGCTGTCCTGGGTCTGGCGGGACTATCTGAAACGGCGCGTGGGCGCGCTGGGGCTGGCCTTTGTGTTCATGGCAGCCGAGGGCGCATCGGTGGGCGCGCTGTCCTATCTGGTGCGGCCGCTGTTTGATGGCATCCGGCCCGGCGCCGATATGGCCATAGTTTATGCCGTGGCGTTTTCGGTGGCGGCGGTGTTCATCACACGGGCGATTGCGGGCTTTGCCCATCGGGTGATCATGGCGCGGCAGGCCGAAAAGGCGGCGGCCGAGATGCAGCAAGACCTGTTGACCCATGCGATGCGTCTGGATCTGGCGTTCTTTCTGGCCAACCCGCCGGGGGGGCTGATCGAGCGGATCCGGGGTGACACGGCGATGCTGAAGGCGCAGTGGCCGACGATCTTGCAGGTGATGGGGCGCGATACGATCGGGCTGGTGTCGCTGCTGGGGGTGGCGCTGGTTATCGACTGGCGCTGGACGCTGATCGCGGTGGTGGGGGTGCCGGTGCTGATCGGGCCCTTGACGCTGTTGCAGCGCCGGGTGCGGAGCGCGGCGCGGCAGGCCAGTCTGGCGGCGGCGCTGCTGTCGACGCGTTTGGACGAAAGTTTCCACGGCATCCGCACCCTGCAACTGACCGGAACCGAACCGCAGGAGGCGGCGCGCTATCGACGGGCGCTGGACCGCTATCTGGGATCGCAGTTGCGCGCGATGGTGGCCACCTCGGCCATTCCCGCAGTGATTGATCTGGTGGCGGCCTTGGGCTTTGCCGGGGTGATGCTGTATGGCGGATCGCAGATTCTGGCGGGCGACAAGACGCTGGGCGAATTCATGAGCTTTTTCACAGCGATGGCGCTGGTGTTCGAGCCGCTGCGGCGTCTGGGGTCGGTTTCGGCGCAATGGGCGCAGGCGCGGGCCAGTCTGGAACGGATTCGCCAGTTGCTGGATGTGGCGCCGAGCCTGCAAAGCCCGGCGGTGCCTTTGCCGATGCCAGAACCGGGGGTGGGGCACCGGGTGGAGTTGCGGGGGGTCAGCTTTGCCTATGCCAGCCAGCCTGTGTTGACCGAGACAAGTTTCGTTGCCGAGGCGGGTCAGACGACCGCGCTGGTCGGGCCATCGGGGGCGGGCAAGACGACGATATTCCACCTGTTAACGCGGCTCGCCGACCCGCAAGGCGGGCAGGTGTTGTTAAGCGGTGTGGATGTGCGGGACATGGACCTGCGGGCAGTGCGCCAGCAGTTTTCGGTGGTCAGCCAGGAATCCGCGCTGTTTGACGAGCCGATTGCCGCAAATGTGCGGATGGGGGCAGTGGATCAAAGCGACGAAGCCTTGGCGCGGGCACTGATCGACGCGAATGCGGCCGAGTTTGTGAACCGCCTGCCCGAGGGGGCCGAGAGCCCCGCCGGGCCGCGGGGGTCGGGTCTGTCGGGCGGGCAGCGGCAAAGGATTGCGATTGCGCGGGCGCTGCTGCGCGATGCGCCGATCCTGCTGCTGGACGAGGCGACCTCGGCGCTGGATTCGCAGTCGGAGCGGTTGGTGACGGATGCTCTGGCACGGCTGGCCACGGGGCGGACGACGCTGGTGATTGCGCACCGCTTGTCCACGATATTGCAGGCGGACAAGATCGTGGTGATGAATCATGGCCGCATCGTCGATCAGGGGCGACATGAGGATTTGCTGGCGCGCGGTGGGCTTTATGCCGAACTGTACCGGCTGCAGTTTGCGGAATAGGGGATGGCGATGGCAAGACGGATCGTGCGGGTGACGGGCAAGGACGCGCTGACCTTTCTGCAAGGCATGGTCAGCAATGATGTGCTGCCGCTGTCCAAAGGGCCAGGGTTGGTCTGGGCGGCGCTGCTGACGCCCCAGGGCAAGTATCTGGCGGATTTCTTTGTGGCCAATACCGGAACCGACCTGCTGATCGACCTGCCCGAGGGGATGGCCGACAGCACCTTGCAGCGGTTGGGCATGTACCGGCTGCGGGCGGATGTGCAGATGACGCCCACCCAGATGCCGGTGCGCCGGGGCCTTGGTGCGCCGCCTGAGGGGGCCCTGCCCGACCCGCGGCATTCTGACATGGGCTGGCGGGCCTATGGGTTGGCGGGCGAAGAGACGGTGGATTGGGATGCGATAAGGGTGCGCCATCTGATCCCGGAAAGCGGCATCGAACTTGTTCCCGGCGAGAGCTACCTGCTGGAAACCGGGTTTGACCGGCTGCACGGCGTCGATTTCCGCAAAGGATGCTATGTGGGCCAAGAGGTCACGGCGCGGATGAAGCACAAGACCGAATTGCGCAAGGGTCTGGTCCGGGTCCGGGTCAGCGAGCCGGTGCCAGTGGGCACGCCCATTCTGGCCGAGGGCAAGGAGGCGGGGACGCTGTATACCCAAGCTGGGGGTGAGGGCATTGCCTATCTGCGGTTTGACCGCAGCGCCGGGCCCCTGATGGCGGGCCCGGCCGAGGTGACGGCCTGAGGTCAGGCGCGTTCGGAATATTCCATCAGCTCGGTGTGGACGATGATATCCTCATCCGGGCCGATGAAGGGCGGGATCATGATGCGCACGCCGTTGTCCAGGATCGCCGGCTTGAAGCTGTTCGCGGCGGTCTGGCCTTTTTGCACCGGCTCGGTATCGACAACCTTGCAACGCACTTTCTGCGGCAAGGTGACGTTAAGGGCTTCTTCACCAAAATATTGCAGCTTCGCCGTCATTCCATCCTGAAGGAAAGGACGACGGTCACCCAGCAACTCTGAATCAATCTCGGTTTGCTCATAGGTTTCGGAATCCATGAACACCAGGCGGCCGTCCGTCTCGTACAGGAACTGTTGTTCACGGTATTCCAGTTCGACCTGGTCAACCTTGTCCTCGGACCGGAAGCGTTCGTTGAGTTTCCGGCCGTCGCGCAGGTTCTTCAACTCGACCTGAGCAAAGGCGCCGCCTTTGCCGGGCTTGACGTGGTTGACCTTGACCGCAGCCCACAGGCCGGAATCATGCTCGATGATGAACCCTGGGCGGATTTCGTTTCCGTTGATCTTCGACATTATGGCGAAACCTTGTCAAAAGGTTGAAGTTGTTACGCCCGCCCCTATATATGGTCGGTGGTCTCAGGACAAGCCAACTAGATGCTGAGTGCCTGCGACCGACCCATGCAAAATTAACATGGCAGCCATTCGAATAATGACATGACGAATCGTCACCGAATGGTTACAAGCGCGAGACGTCAGAAAAGACAAGAGCAAGAAGTAGGACGCAAAATGGCCGATTTCATAGACAGCACTGCCTTCAACTTTGAACAGGGTCAGCGAGCGCGAAAGCTGTTTGCCGCCGTGGTTCTGGCAGCCCTGGATGACGCGATCGCCGACGACAAGAAGTATGGCAACGGCCCGGATCAGATTGCCCGCTGGGCACGGTCGCGCGATGGTCGTGAAGTGCTGTCCTGCGCCGGGATCGACCCGAACGAGCGTGTGGTCAAGGGCCTGATGGAATTCGTGTCCAAGGGCGTGCGCACCTCGGTGGCCCTGTCTCGCGAAGAGAGCGAGCGCCGTCATGCCGCCGAACTGGAGCATGCAGAAGCTGCCTGATCGACCGGTTGCCTGTCTGACCTGAAGAACGCGCCCCTCGGGCGCGTTTTGTTTTCAATCCAGATCTTGCGCCGCCAAAACCCGGGCAATTTCGGCGCGGACCAGTTTGCGCACATTCCGGGTGATGCGTTCGCCCAAGGCGCCCTGCAATTCCTCGCGCAGAATGTCGCGGACCAGATCGCGGAGCACCTGCTCGTCGTAGGCGACTTCGGCCTCTTGGCCATCGCCCAGGTCTGCCACCGCTGCCGCCTCGGCCTGATCTGCCCAGCGGATATCGGATTCGGTGGGAGGAATGGCGAAGGCCGGCGCGCGGCTTTCGGTTGGGGGCGGGCCAGGATCTGCCTGGGCCCAAGGTGGCGTCGCAACGATTTCTTCAGCGACGACGGCCCAACCTGCCTCGGTCCACTCCATTTTCGCAACCAGAGGGGCGGGATCACCCACCTCGGATTCCCATTCGACATCCTGCGCTTCGACGGCACGTTCCAGGGTGGCGGCCAGCTTTTCAATCTCGGGTTCGGCGCCAAGGTGCAGGCGTGGCAAGGGCGCGGGTGCAAGATCCGGGACAACCCGGAAGGCCGGGGTCAGGATCAACTTGTCTTCATGTTTTTTCGGCTCGACCGGGCGCACCGAGGGGCGATGATCCTCGGACACAAGCCGACGGATGGATGACAGGACATCCTCGATTTCGATGGAACTCATCGCTTCGGACATTCGCGCTCACATGCTCCAGCAGGGGAGGAATAGCAGGGAGTGTAGAACAGAGCCCCGCCTGACACAAGAAATTGACGAGTCGAAATGTCAGCAAGGTTTAACAAACCGGTAATCCGCCGGTTTCACTTGCCCAGTGTCTTGAGGATGCTGTCAAGTTTCTTGCCACGACCCGAGGTGGCCGGGGCATTCTTGACCGCATTCAGATAGGCTGTCGGGTCGAAGGTCGGGATGCCAAGTCCCAGATGGTCGGCAGTCAGCAATCCCATTGCGGACAACAGCTGATACTGACTGATATACAGATTCGCTTGTGCCTGCAGACGGGTCGCCTTGGCCGACAACAGGTTCTGATCCGCATCCAGCACGTCCAGCAGCGTGCGCGACCCAAGGTCGGCCTCTTGCTTGATCCCGTCATAGGCGGCCTGCGCAGCGCGGATCTGCTGGTCGCCGGCCTGGATCGAGACATTGGCGACCAGGATGTTGGACCAGGCACGGCCGACAGCCTCTTCGACATTGACGCCGGTTTGCAGCAAACCCGCGACCGAAGATTGATGGTTTGCAATCGCCTTGCGCAGGGCCGACGACAGGCGGCCGCCCGCATAGATGGTCTGCTTCATGGTGATGCCAAGACGTTCGTTGATTGGCCCCGTACTGCCACCTGAAAACAGGGGGCCACTTCCGTCGCCGGCGAAGGTCTGAGACAGAGAGGCACTGCCCTCGACCGTTGGCAGCATTTCGGCGCGAGCCAGTTCGACTGAGATTTCCGCGGCCTTGGCCTGACGCTGAGACTGCAAGACAGCCGGATGGGTCCGCAGGGCGATGTCACGGGCCGCATCCAGATTGCGGGCAGTAATCGGCGTCTTGGGCAAGCCGCTAAGTTTGCCCGGATAATGGCCGATGGCGGCCTTGTAGCGTTCGCGTGCCACATTGTAGTTGCCCTGCGATGCGGCAAGGGCAGAATTGGCAGAGGCCAGTTGCGCTTCGGCCAGGGCGACATCGGTGCGCGTGACCTCGCCCACTTCGAACCGATCCTTGGCGGCGCGCAGGTCACGGGTGATCAGACGCACGTTGGATTCCTGCGCCGCCACGAGTTCAGCCTGCAATCCGAGGTTCACATAGGCCGAGACGGCATCGAGCAGGACATCCTGTTCGATGCTGATCAGCGATTGCCGACTGGCCAGAACCAACTCGTTGCGGAGGTTGATCGTCAATTGCGAGCGCCCGAAATCGTAAAGGTTCATCGAGGCGATCAGCGACAAGGTGGTGCTGGTCGACAAGTCGTTCTGGCCCGGACGAACGAGTCGGCTGTCGGACACGATTGCCCGCGTGCCGGGATTATATAAGGCGATTGCACCGATATCGACCGAATAGCTGAACACCGGCCGCAATGTGCCGACGGCGGTTGCAAGATCTTCGTCCGCAGCACGCAGGACCGCCTGATTCTGGGTCAGCAGGTTCGAATTCCGATAGGCCGAAATCAGGGCATCGGTCAGGGTTTCGGCCTGCAAGGCCAGGGGCGAGACGCTCATCAGACCGGCCGCAACGATTGTCCAGATTTTCCGCATCCTACACCTCATGACCCATTTTGCCTACAAAACGAACGTGCGACGCGCCTCGAACCCGGGCAGAACCGGGGCCGTGGCGTTGAAGGCATAGCGCCAGGCGATGGCGCCTTCCTTCTTGTGGCCGATGCGCACAACGCCCAGCGCACCTTCCATGAAGATGGCTCCGATCCGGCCGCCTTCCTTGAGCTGCGACAGGATGGCCTCCGGCATCGCCTCGACCGCCCCTTGCAGGATGATCGCGTCATAGGGACCTTCGGCCGGGGCGCCCTTGTCCAGCCGGGCGGTCACGACCATGACAGCCTGACACCCGGCCGCATCCAGCCGCTGACGGGCGGTGGTGGCAAGGGCTCCCTCCTCGACCGCAACGACATCGGCACCGAGCGAGGCCATGATTGCCGCGCCGTAGCCCAGACCGGCCCCCAGATCCATCACCCGTTCGCCGGGCTGAATGTCCAGAAAATCAAGCATTTTGGCCAGACTGCGCGCCTCGAGCACGACGCGGCGGTCTGCGAGGGGAATGTTCGCACCGACATAGGCCGCCTCGCGGCGGGCGTCAGGCACGAAGTTTTCGCGCAAAACGGCCAGCATCGCCGCGATGATGGGGAACTTGGTCACATCCGACGGGCGCACCTGAGTGTCGACCATGGTGACGCGGCGGGTGGAATAATCGCTCATTCGGCTGCTCTGACCTTCGGTTTTACCACATCGTCTTGCCACAGATGCCCACGCGGGGCAACGGGGCAAGCGTGCGCGGGCGATCAACAGGGCGGGAAAAACCAAAGCCGTTCGTATCAGGCCACAGGCTGCAAAACCTGAACCTCATCCCCGTCGCGCAGGGCCGTGAAAAAGCAGGAGCGGCGGTTGGTGTGGCAGGCTGGGCCGGTTTGGACGACCAATGCCAGCAGGCAGTCGCGGTCGCAGTCGATGCGCAATTCCTGCAAGACCTGGGTGTGCCCCGAGGTTTCGCCCTTGACCCAGAAATCGGCGCGAGAGCGCGACCAATAGGTGACGCGCCCGGTGGCCAGCGTGCGCGCAACCGAGGTGGCGTTCATCCAGGCGAACATCAAAACCTCGCCCGTCGTGCTGTCCTGGGTGATGCAGGGGATCAGGCCGCTTGCGTCATATTTCAGGGTCGAGGGATCGAAAGCCATGCGGTTCTCCTTGGCGGGCGGCGCGTGCGGGTCTATCTAAGGGGTGCAACCCCGGAAAGCCAACCA